>CAZBHT010000220.1:0-1500 GCA_964491655.1 uncultured Burkholderiaceae bacterium | reverse complement strand
GTATGTAATTAATTTTGTGTCTCGCCTGATTTGAAGAGTCCTCAACCGTAGATTGTTAGCTAAACTTCTACGGTAGAGGCTAAGGAGAATCGAGCATGACAAGAAAATTAAAGTCGCCTCCCAGCGAGACAGATATCCTCTTAACCAAGTACATCGACCAAACACTCGCTCATACCGGAAAAGTTGGATGGACATCTGAAGAAGTATCCGGCATGGTTCAAGACGTCATGAAGCGTTTCTTGGAAAGATGTCTTGAAAGTGAAATGGATTTCCATCTAAAGAATGGTGAAATCGTTCCCCGTGAACCTCAAAATTCAATCAGCTCAGAAACTGAAACTCATTTAAATAAGCGAAATGGTACGAGTAGCAAATGCGTCATAACGGATAATGCCAAAGTACAACTCGACATTCCCCGAGATCGTCTAGGTACATTCGATCCCGTCACCGTTCCTAAATACGAAAGACATCTAAAAGGTTTAGATGACAAGATTATTAGCATGTATGCACGAGGGATGAGCAATCGAGAAATTTCAGCTCACATGAAGGAAATTTATGGGGTTGCCGTCAGTGCAGAATTCATAAGCCGTGTTACCGATGATGTATTAGAAGATGTACGAAATTGGAGAAGCCGTCCGCTTCAAGATTTTTATCCCGTAGTATTTTTCGATGCCTTACGAGTTAAGGTTAAAAGTGGAAATAATATTGCACCGAAAGCCCTTTATTTAGCCTTAGGCATACGCGCAGACGGTTCACGAGAAGTATTAGGGATGTGGCTATCTGACAATGAAGGAGCTGCTTATTGGACGACTGTTTTTAATGAGATTCGAGCCCGAGGCTGTAGTGACATCTTGATTGCCGTCACAGACGGTCTTAAAGGAATGACTAAGGCTATAGAAACGGTTTTTCCTCAGACGATTCACCAAACTTGTATCGTTCATCTCATTAGAAATTCCACCTCCTTTGTTTCTTATAAAGATCTCAAACAAGTCATGAAGGAATTGAAAGGTATTTATGGAGCCACAAATGCAGATGAAGCAAGGATGCGTCTGGAAGATTTCTCTGAAACAGATTTAGGAAAACGATATGGCGTGATCAAACAAATGTGGTTAAATCAGTGGGAACAGGTTGTTCCACTCTTTGATTTTCCACCTGAAGTTAGAAAGTTAATTTATACGACCAATTGTATTGAAGCCTTGAATCGTTCCATCAGAAAGGTAATAAAGACCCGGACGATGTTTCCTACGGATGATTCGGTATATAAATTGGTCTATTTAGCCATAAAGAATGCGACAAAGGACTGGGGCAAATCCGTTCTTAGATGGCGTCAGGCGATGCTCCAGTTCATTGTCATGTTTGGAGATCGATTTAAGCAAAGGTAGAATTGGTGGGCAGGCAAAAGTTAGGGTCTATTTGCTTGCTCTACTACGTTTCACAAACAAACAGACCCTTGAAAAAATTAGTTTATGAATTTAGGGCAGACACAAAATTCAGGATACTCCC
>CAZBHT010000219.1:0-1508 GCA_964491655.1 uncultured Burkholderiaceae bacterium | reverse complement strand
TCACTAGCAATCCAAGGAACTGGTAACCAAAGAATGGCCCAACGAAGTAACCAGGTCTTTTCTGCGATGGTGCGACGTAAGGAGAAAAGTGTTGCTAGACCAAAGAGCACAATCATGCTGACGCCACCGAATACCATGAGCCGGAAGGTGTAGAACATTGAATTAACACAGCGAGGGATTGAATCCAGTGCCGCCTTTTCAATAATTTCCGGTGTTACTTTTTGTGGGACGGCTTCGTATTTCTTCGTTAACAATCCGAAACCAAGGTCTTTTACATGCTTTTCAAAAGTTTCTTTGGCTTCAACATTATTTTTATCGCTACGTAATTCTTCTAATGCTTGAACCGCAATGAGACCACTCTGAATACGTTCCTTATTTTGCTCAATAATATCGTTTAATCCAGGTAGTTCTTTATCAATACTACGAGTTGAAATGATGCCGGCTAACCAGGGTATGGAGATTTCAAACGTATTTTCTCGTTTGTCAGGATTAGCATTTGCCAAAATAGCCATGGGAGCAGGAGCGGGTTGGGTATCCCAAATGGCTTCCATCGCAGCTAATTTTGCGGGTTGATCTTTAGCAACAAGATACCCAGACTCGTCACCTTGTTGAGCGGTTAACAAAGAGGCTATTAAACCGAAAACTGCTGCGATTCGAAAACTTCTTTGTGCAAAATCAATGTCTCGCTTCTTTAATAGATACCAAGCTGAAATCGCAAGAACGAACATCGCTCCAGTGCAATATCCAGCAGAAACGGTGTGGAAAAATTTTGCTTGAGCCCAAGGACTAAATACGATGTCTAAGAAACTGTCCATTTCCATACGAACGGTTTCATAGTTAAATTTTGCCCCCGTGGGATACTGCATCCATCCGTTAGCAATCAAAATCCAAAGAGCAGATAAATTCGTGCCAATTGCCATCAGGAAGGTACAAAGTAGATGAGTTCCTTTTTTCAGTTTGTCCCAACCGAAAAAGAATAAGCCGATAAAGGTTGATTCAAGGAAGAATGCCATCAATCCTTCAATAGCAAGAGGGGCACCAAAAATATCCCCAACATAGTGAGAGTAATAGGCCCAGTTCGTTCCGAACTGGAACTCCATGGTGAGCCCTGTTGTCACCCCTAATGCAAAGTTAATTCCAAAGAGCTTTCCCCAGAATCGAGTCATATCTTTGTAGACTTGTTTTCCGGTTACAACGTAACAGGTTTCCATAGTTACAAGTATCAAAGATAGCCCCAATGTAAGCGGGACAAAGAGGTAGTGATACATCGCGGTAGCCGCGAACTGTAGGCGTGATAGGTCAACTAGTTCGGAAGTAAGCATTTACTCACCTATCGGTTGGTTATTTAAAGTTGTACTGCGATAAAGAATGCCGTTTCCGACATTTTCCGGAGTTTGATCCATGCGAGTGGTGGTATCGAAAAAAGCGTGCCAGATCATAAATAAGCACAAAATTTTGAGACAAATAACAGCTCCAATTTCAAACAAAAGTTTAGTGTTTATGTTTGT
>CAZBHT010000218.1:0-1511 GCA_964491655.1 uncultured Burkholderiaceae bacterium | reverse complement strand
ATGAATCCAAGACGTTCTGAAAGTTCGCCATAAGGAACTTTCAGAACACCTGAGGTCACACGAGTATATCGCCCCGGAAGATAGTCGATGATGCCATATCCCGTAAAGTTAAGTCCTGGGTCAATACCAAGAATTCTTATAACGTTACTCAAAGATTAAAAGCCTCCGAATCCAGGGAATTTTCCTTTCATGCCACGGAATGCTCTCATCATCTTAGATAAACCACCTTTTTTCATCATTTTCATGACGTCTCGACTCTGTTCAAATTGCTTTAGCATACGATTTACTTCTTGAACAGACACGCCAGCACCTGCCGCAATTCTTCTCTTACGGCTTGCCTTAATAATTTCAGGTTTACGTCTTTCATATGGCGTCATGGAGTTAATGATGCCTTCTGTTCGAGCTACTTGCTTTTTAGCTTGATCATCATCAATGTTTTGAGCAGCTTCGGCAAACTGAGAGGGAAGTTTTTCGATCAAAGAGGAAAAACTTCCAATATTTTTCATCTGACTTAATTGTGCTTTAAAGTCATCTAAGTCAAAATCCTCTCCTTTTTTGATCTTTTCTGCGATTTTCTGGGCTTCTTTAACGTCAACCGAACGTTTTACGTCATCTACTAAAGAGACGATATCGCCCATACCGAGAATACGACCTGCCATTGCCTGAGGATCAAAGCGTTGGAAGCCGGTTAATTTTTCTCCGACACCAATAAATTTAATCGGTTTGCCTGTGGTGTAGCGTACCGAAAGGGCTGCACCTCCACGTGAGTCTCCATCAACCTTAGTTAAGATAATTCCTGTAAGAGGGAGTTTTTCTCCGAACGCTTTGGCCGTATTTACTGCATCTTGACCGACCATCGCATCAACGACGAATAAGGTTTCAACAGGATGAATAGCTTGCTCTAATGAGGCAACCTCATTCATCATGACTTCATCAATGGCTAGTCGACCTGCCGTATCCACGATTAGAACATCGTAGAAGTGACGTTTAGCGTAATCAACAGCCCGATTAGCAATATCAAGAGGTTTTTCATTCGGATTGCTTGGGAAAAAGTCTACTCCGGCTTGTTCTGAAACGGTCTTTAACTGATCAATAGCCGCAGGACGATAAACGTCAGTCGAAACGGTCAGAATCTTCTTTTTACGATTTTCTCTTAACCATAGACTCAGTTTACCGGCGGTAGTGGTTTTACCTGCACCTTGAAGACCTGCTAAAAGAATAATTGCGGGAGGTTGAACGGCAAGGCTAAGTTCAGAGGCTTTTGGATCATCGCCTCCGCCAATAACGTTAATCAGTTCTTGGTGTACAACACCAACTAATGCTTGACCAGGAGTTAAACTACCGACAACTTCTTCTCCGAGAGCTTTTTCTTTAATTCGGTTGATGAGTTCTCGAACAACAGGAATGGCTACATCAGCTTCTAGTAGTGCGATACGTACTTCGCGTAGCATTTCCTGGGTATTAGCTTCTGTGAGACGAGCCTGGCCCGTGATGGTTTTAACGACTTTACT
>CAZBHT010000217.1:0-1513 GCA_964491655.1 uncultured Burkholderiaceae bacterium | reverse complement strand
AGTACCTCGGTGGGGAGCTGCGAGGAATATAGCCCTTTTTACCTCGGGAAGAGGTTTAGAGAAAATATATTCATCCAATTCTTTTCTAAGTAGTTTTTGTTCCGTTAGAGAAAAGGTTCGTTTCGCAGAGAAAGAATCCCAAAAATGGTTTTTCGAATCAGAAACGAGTAAACGAGAAAGAATTCCTCCCATACTGTGACCAACGAGAACGATCTCGCGACTGGCTGGATTTTTTCGTTTAGGATCGTAATAATCGAGCGACTCTTTAATGACTCGACCAATATCCGCTCGATTAATCATGATCGGAACACTTGTCGGATAATAAATCTGCCAAATCTGATAATTTTTTCGACGAATGTCGTCGCCCATAATCTCATTGGCCGCGTTCACCCACGCCTCAGGGCTACTCGCTAATCCATGTATCAGAATAATGGTTTTTAAATTTGGCTGATAGGGTGTCATCAGGTAAAGAGTCGGTTTATCGAGCACATTACCTTTACCAAAAATAGTTCCTAAAGATTGAGTTGCAAAATCAGATTCCGCCAACCATAGTCCATAAGCCGATGAGTAATTAGCGCCAAGTGGGACCGTTTCTTGCTGGATCCGAATATGATCATTGACATAAGGGTCGAAAGGGATAATTGCGACTTCTTGCGTATTAAGAATATCTTTTAGATTACGACCTCGAAATTGAATGATGGATGTTACAGGAAGATAAGGCATTCGCTTCCAAGATTTTGTATCTTTAGTTTCATCGGTATCAAGAGTCACTACCATGCGAGAGCCGATCCCTTCACGGGTATATTGATTCTTTAGACCATCAAACGTCAAAGTTGTATCCGGAATAACGTTTTTAATGGAATCGTTATGCAGGTCTAGAGAGGGTAAGTTTTTTTCATTGATATAAATTTTCCAATCGAGTACTGAAATATAGCTTGCTTTATCGTTTTTCAAACGAATACCGTTTTGTTTACTCTCATAAAGTAGTTCGATGGTTTTTTCTGTAGAAAAGTTATAATAGTCCCGAACTTGAGTCTGTCGGTCTTCTAGAGCTCGCTCCGATAAATTTCGATTGGTATAAAAAAGGTAAGCGTAAGCATAACGTGCTGATTGGAGAAAACTGTCTATTCTTTGCTGTTGTAACTTAATAATTTCCTCATCCGAGGTACTTGATTGTATTTCACGGAACTGTTTGCTGAGCTTCATGCTATGTAAAAGCCAAATCTCAGATAGAGCTGAAAACTGTTGTTCTTGACTTAACAAAGAGGTACTTAAAATACTCTTATAGCAACGATTCACATTGTTCTGGAGTGTTGTTTAGGATGTAAAGAACATTGATCGTAGGGCGACTTAGATTGCCTGAGGTTATGACATCGCCTCGTTGCGTAGAAATGTACTTTGTTGTTTCAACCGTATGAACTTTGACTGAGCTACAGCCAGTGAGAATGCAAACAAAACCAAGCAAAAAACAGATTAGAAGTTTAGGTTTGATGTTCATCGGTACGGTCAGAAT
>CAZBHT010000216.1:0-1535 GCA_964491655.1 uncultured Burkholderiaceae bacterium | reverse complement strand
AAATGAATGGGACCTAAAGTCGTTAGGATGTCACTAGAAAACCCATTGTGATACTTCACATCTCCGGCCGGTAAATCCATGCTGGAATACTTACCTTCAAATTCAGCAAACAAATCTTTGGGTGACTTTCCTAAAACATTCACAAGAACATTTAAACGACCCCTGTGAGCCATTCCAATAACGATTTCTTCCAATCCTTGTTGAGTCGCCAACTCGACCAAATGATTCATCGAGACAATAAAACTTTCTCCACCTTCTAGGGAAAAACGTTTTTGTCCCACATATCGAGTATGTAAATATCGCTCCAACCCTTCCGCCTCAGTTAGATAGGAAAGAATTGTTCTTTTAGTTTTATCACTTAAAGTCGGTTCAGATCGAATCGACTCCAATTTTTCCTGCCACCAACGCTTAATAACAGGGTCACTGATATACATGTACTCGATACCGATATTGCCACAGTAAGTCTGTTCGAGTGCCTGGATTAGTTCCTTTAACGTCATAGAATCAGCACCAAAATATGTATTGGTAGTGGAAAAAATCTTCCCCATATCCGATTCATTTAATCCATAAAAAGACGGCTCTAATTCAGCAATTTTAGGTTTTTCTTTCCTTTTCAGAGGATCTAAATTCGCTCTACGGTTTCCTAAAAAACGGTAAGCACCAATAAGGGACTGCACTCCAACTTGTTTTCGTGCGATCTCATGAATAGTCTTTTCGGAAGAAACAGAAATAATCTCGTGTATCGGTTCTAAATAGTTTTTTTCTTTAACTTCCGAGGCTTGGTGGACCTGATCAAAGTAAGAGCGCCATTCAGCGGAAACAGAGGTGGCGTTTTGTAAATACTTTTCATAAAGTTCTTCTATATAGGGTGCATTTGTCATAAAAAGAAAAGAACTTTTATCTTGATTCGCCATACCGTTACCCCACAGTCATCTTATTATCAAAATGGCTAATTTTGGAATTTTAACAAAGACCTCTATGTATCTAAAGTCTTAATTCCTCAGTCAGATCCAAGTTTGTAAGAGAAAATTTAACCCAAGTTACATGCCAAGATTTTGTCTCTAATCTCTATAGATTCGTTGTTTTAAAACTTCAATTTCATTGCAATGTCGCTGTAAACTGAGAAAATTAGTTTTATCATTTTCAACTGATACATTCTCGGTTAAAAGGAAATCAAAATATCATGAAAAAACCTATGAAAGTTGTTGTTACAGGAGCGGCTGGACAAATCGGTTATTCTTTACTCTTTAGAATCTGTGCCGGGGAAGTTTTTGGTAAAGATCAACCGATCAACCTCTGGTTGTTAGAACGTAACAATGAAACCTCCATCAAGGCCGTTCGTGGCGTTATGATGGAATTGGACGATTGTGCCTTCCCCTTATTGGCAAGTTTAAATAGCACATCGGATCCAGTGGAATGTTTCGAAGGCGCTGATGTAGCATTTCTCGTAGGTGCTCGTCCTCGTTCTAAGGATATGCAACGTAAGGATCTTAGCGAAGCAAATGCTCGTATCTTTATCGAACAAGGTAAGGCCA
>CAZBHT010000215.1:0-1545 GCA_964491655.1 uncultured Burkholderiaceae bacterium | reverse complement strand
TAAGCGCAGGAACGTATTCAGATGATTTAAGTCGTTGTATTTACAAAAATATGACATCGTCGGATAAATCACTCGTCATACAGTGGACCTATGTTGAATTAAGTAAAACAAAAGCGGCTCGGCAAGTGGCCGTGATTCCTGATGCAAAAGTAAAAACAGTGGAGTCAGAAGCTAAAAAAACTTTAACACGGATTATTGGAACTAAGTGTTCGAGAGAAGTGGCAAAAGTTGCATTACATGAACCTAAAACTGGAATCAAAGCAACCGTTGGAGGATTGGTTTCATTAATGATTGAAGATGAACTTAAAAAGCGCTCATCCACACTGATATCAAGTACGACTTTTGGCGGTAATTCAGAAGTCCTTCAGCAAGGCTCTAATTTAATTCAAAATTTTTTACGTAGGTAGTGAGAAGAAAAAATCCGATGTGAGAAAGTTTTTCAGAAAGAATACCTGTAGTTGTTTACTCAAGAAATGCGCTGAGAGTGTCTATTTAAGTTGTTCTTATGTCGTTATTTATTTGGGAAGGTAATTTTTTCTAAAAACAGTAGATTATGACAGCTCTTAAATCAATACTTTTTCTCGAACCGATGTTCTTATCGAAAATTTGATTGTCAGGATGAGATAAATCAAAGAAATCTGGGAGAAGTCTCCGAAGAGTTAAAGAGTTATTTCCTCAGGAGACTTTCTCTAAGCAGTTAACTAGGATATTTCACGGTTTCCTTAAACCCTAAATACCGATTAGCCACTTTAATCATTTCTTCCGGTATCCCATAAAAAGCTTCGGCAATCGATCCTGTGATTGCACCCAACGTGTCACTGTCGCCACCGATCGAGATGGCATTGCGAATAGCATCTTCAAACGAAATCGATTCATAGAACGCTTCTAAAGCGTAGGGAACCGTGCCTTGACACGATCCGTCAAAGCGGTAATTGGCGCGAATTTCTCCTAACGTAAAGTCGATGTGGTAATAATTGTTCATCGCTTCTTTGATTTCTGCCATTGTCTTTCCGGTCCGAGCCAAAAAGACCGCCACAGCCGTAGCCTCTGCTCCTTTAAGACCTTCTGGGTGATTGTGGGACACACACGTCACTTTGTAAGCCAAGTCTTTGACTTCTTCCAAGCTCTTCCCAAACCATGCGCACGGGCTCACTCGCATGGCGGCACCGTTGCCCCAGCTCCCATAAGGTGCTGGTTCATCACTCCAGATCCATTTGTAAAAATTCGTTCCGTAGCCACATTTTCTATACCGACGACCATAATAACGAAACCTTTCTGTCACGATATCCGAGAGATTTTCATAGTGACCGGCACAAATCTGCAGAGCATCAAACACTGCGATTGTTAAAACCGAATCGTCCGTATAAACGCATTTGTCAGTGAAAAATTCAAAGTCCTTGGTTTTGATGTTCTTCCATCCGAATCGTGACCCTACGATGTCGCCAATAATCGCTCCATACATATACTCCTCCTTCCTAGGTTTTTTAATTGTATTTCTTGTAGTGTCAATTAATGACGTTTAAAAACATAACCTTTCTGAAAAAA
>CAZBHT010000214.1:0-1556 GCA_964491655.1 uncultured Burkholderiaceae bacterium | reverse complement strand
AATTACTCCTGCTCCCGAAAGGAAGAAAATAGGTTTTGAAATAAAAATGAACCTATCGAAGAATTCATATCATTAACAAAGTCAAGGTCCCGTTTTAGTTGCGTTGGTTGAGCGTAAGAGTCGCTTTTTATCAGTAACTAAGACAAAGTTTGATTCGAGTCGCTAAACCGTACAGTCGAATGATTCATATTGATGACGTTTGATAATGGCAAAGAGTCTGCAAATCATGAAGAGATTGCAGAATCGCTTCATTACCAAACTTACTTTGTGACTCCGTATCACTGTTGGAAGAGAGGGACTAATGAGAATACAAACGGATTATTACGTCAGTATTTCCCAAAAGAATAAAGTCTCAGGGGGATAAGAATCGAACAAGTCAAATAAGCACAAGACAAAATCAACAATCGACCTAAACGAATCTTGAATTGCAATTGTCCTCAGAAGGTTTTTATACAAGCGCTTGAAAATTCTCTATTGAATTTAAACCCAACTCATTGAGACGGACAATGAGTTGGGAAAAATTGCACTTAGAGCTTGACACTTGGATTAAATTAAAATGAGACTAAAAAATGGAATTCAAATATTCAGGCTAGTATGCGGGAGTTTGAGATATTTTTAGTAGGACCACATTTCATCCTCTTTTAGAGGATCTTTTTGATCAGCCCATCCAGCTCTAGCATAGGCATAATGAAAAATCTCAGAGCCTTCTTCCTCAATGGTTCGAGCTTCGCTAAGAAGTCTTCTCCAGGTCTTGGCCCCCGCTAGACCGGTGAGTAACCCATGCATGTGACGACAAGTAGCTCTTAAGGCATGAAAATCCATGGCAGTATTTTTTAAATATTCCGTCATAGAATCAATTACTTGTTCACGCGTTACGGGTTCTGTATTACTACCATAAAGTCGAGCATCAACGTCAGCAAGCAACCAAGGTGTGTAGTACGCAGCACGACCCACCATGGCACCATCAACAAACTTCAACTCACCTTCAACTTCCTCAAGATTTTTTAAAGCGCCATTAATCACAAATACCGCTTCTGGATAGTCTTTTTTAAGTTGGTATGCGATCTGTCTTCTTAATGGAGGTATTTCTCTATTTTCTTTTGGAGAAAGACCTTTTAACCATGCATTTCTAGTATGTACGATAAAAACTCTAACTCCGTTAGAGAACAAATCACCGACGAAATCTCGTACAAAACCATAGTCTTCATTATCGTCAATTCCGATACGGTGCTTAATCGTCACAGGCAAGGATGTAGCATCTTGCATTGCTTTAACACAATCGACCACAACCTGAGTTTCTTGCATAAGGCAAGCGCCAAACGAACCTTTTTGTACTTTTTCACTTGGACAACCACAATTGAGGTTAATTTCATCGTATCCCCATTGTTCGCCCAATTTTGCACAAAAAGCCAATTCACTTGGATCACTTCCTCCTAATTGCAAAGCAACTGGATGTTCGGCTACTGAAAAATCTAAATGTCTTGCTTTATCACCATGAATCAAAGCACCGGTAGTAACCATTTCAGAATACAGACGTGCTTTTTTCGTCAATTGTC
>CAZBHT010000213.1:0-1593 GCA_964491655.1 uncultured Burkholderiaceae bacterium | reverse complement strand
TGGACAGCATCTTATTGGTTTTACTGAATTCACTTTTTAAAAGCTAATTTATTTTAATGACATGGAACCCACCTTTCCCGAAAATAAAGGGAATACAGACAGTCACTATGATGAGGAGTGCTCCATGTCAAACCAAAGAATACTCGCAAACGACCTAGATTCCAACCTTTCCTGGGATGTTATTGGTCTCGATTTAGCTAAAAATGAAGTCAGCCTCGTTGGTATTACCGAAGATGGTGAAATCATTCGCATTGATCGCCTCGATTATGAGACTTTACTCACAAAGGCTCAGAAAATGTCTCCTACCATATTTGCTATGGAGCCTTGTTGTGAAGAAAACTACATTGCCAATCAACTCAAAATGTTCGGGCACGAATGTCGAGTAATTTCCGGTAGAGCGGTTCAAAACTACATTGATACCTACTTCTCCGGACAAAAGAACGACCTCAATGATGCTGAAGCACTCGCTTTTTTAGGGAAAGAATATCGATTAAAGCCAATCCGCTCTAAAACTCCTGATGAAATGGCTTTGCAATCCCTAATAGTGATTCGAGAGCATTATGTCGATGAATATCGAAAGAGCGTAACCGCTTTGAAAGGCATTGCTCAGTCTTGGGGACTTCGTATTGGTAAAACCATCTCGAGTGAAACCAAATTAATGGCTTTAATCGAAGACTCAAAATTGCCAATGGAGATAAAAGAGCTATTGAACCTTCTACTTAAAACCTACAAGTTCTTGCAAAAACAGGCTCATGAATTAACCAAGAAGTTAACAAGTTATGCCAATCAGGATGCCTTTTGTCAAAAACTGATGGCAATTCCCGGACTCGGCCCAGTGACTTCAACTCGTTTAAAAACAACCATTGGGTCGATTGAACGATTTACTAAGGCAAGAAAATTACCTGCTTATTTTGGTCTGGTTCCAAGGAATCAAACAACCGGACATGTACAGAAGATGGGAAAGATTACGAAACGAGGTGACAAATTAGCTCGTACCTATATGGTTCAAGCATCCGGTGTTTTATTGATGTTAGAAGCTCAAAAACGCTTAAGAGATGGTCCACTTCGTCGATGGATTCAGAAAAAGCGAGGAAAGCTAGGATATGGAAAACTAGTTATTGCATTGGCCGCTAAATTACTACGGATTATTTGGGCGATGTTAACTAAGAATGAAGAGTTCAATTATCGCAAGGCAGGGGTCGCTAGATGCTCTCTACCGGATGAATTGCGAACAAACCATTCTTATCAAAGTTATTAATCTGAGGATTCAATCTTAATCATTTGTTCATGAGTAAGCCGAAGGCGCCATCAGACAACCTGTTGCTGTCCATTATTTGATAGATATGTTTTTTTGTTAGGTATTGATGGTCTTTCTAGAAGTTCATGGTGGGCATAAGGGTTAAAAGAACTCTTGTAACAGCCCGAAGAGATTGATAGATCGGGCCTCTAGATGAACAAAGTTGATTAGATGAAACTTTAGATTTAATTTAATGCATAATTTAATAAATGCTGTTCAATGAGAACTGAACATTAGGGAACTATTTCTCTAATCCTATTGACAAAGCGGTGGGTTCCAGAGATGGACAGTAGTGA
>CAZBHT010000212.1:0-1594 GCA_964491655.1 uncultured Burkholderiaceae bacterium | reverse complement strand
TCCTGACATATGGTTTCTGTGAAGAAGCTAAGATTCGTGCTGTAGATGTTGTTGCAGACGGTCTTGGTATGAAATACACCGTTTTAAGAGAAGGTAGAGAGCCACTAAACGTTCGATTAAACCTTCCAGGTAAGCACAACGTACTGAATTCCCTTGCCGCTATTGGCGTAGCGACAATTCTTGATGTTAGTGATGACGCTATTGTCGAAGCTTTGGCTTCATTCCAAGGAGTTGGACGACGTTTTGCTATTTGGGGAGAAGTTCCAACCAAGGATGGTGGTTCGTTTACGCTTGTGGATGATTATGGACATCATCCGAATGAAATGGCTGCAACTATCGCCGCTGCTCGAGGCGCATTCCCGACTAAACGATTGGTTGTTGCATTCCAACCTCATCGGTATACCCGAACACGAGATTGTTTCGAAGATCTAGTCAGAGTTCTTTCCACCGCAGATCAGTTGATTCTTACGGAAGTCTACGCTGCGGGAGATCAACCCATCGTCGGTGCTGACGGACGTAGTTTGTGTTGGGCTATTCGTATGGCAGGTAAGGTTGAGCCTATTTTTGCCCCAGATCTAGCCACAATGAAAGAAGAAATAGAAAATAGAACTCAAGAGGGCGATGTTGTATTAATTATGGGTGCTGGTAACATAGGAAGATTACCAGGGGAACTCATCAAAAGGGAGAATCAGTAATGACTTGTATTGATCCGAAAAATCTCGGGAAAGTTGTTGTTATTTATGGAGGAATTTCTCGGGAAAGAGAAGTCTCCCTGATGAGCGGATCCGCAGTTGTGAAGGCTTTAGAAGAAGCTGGAGTTGATGTAGGAACTTTTGATCCGAAAACGGATGCGCTCGATGTGTTACAAAACAAAGAGTATGTTCGTGCGTTTTGCATGCTTCATGGTCGAGGTGGGGAAGATGGAATTATTCAGGGGGTATTAGAATACCTTCAGCTTCCCTACACGGGATGTGGTATTCAGGCCTCATCCATTGCTATTGATAAAAATGCGACAAAGGTAGTATGGCAAGCGCATGGTATCCCGGTACCACGAGGAATGGTTTTACGTTCACAGGAAGATTGCAAGAAGGCGATTTCGTCATTGGGTTGCAATTTAATTGTTAAACCATCAAAAGAAGGTAGTTCTATCGGTTTATATCGATTAGAAAATACCGATGACGTTTCTTTGTTGGATACGTATAAGAAAGCACAAGAACGAAATATGGATGTTCTTTGTGAAGAGTTGGTTTCTGGAAGAGAGCTAACCGTTGCACTTCTAGACCGTCATGACGGACAAGGTTTGAAGGCATTACCTATCGTTGAGATTCGTGCTCCAGAGGGTAAGTACGATTATGATCACAAGTACTTTTCTGACGAGACGCAGTATCTTTGCCCGGCGCCAATCGACGCAGATATCACAATAAAGATTCAAGAAACGTGCGAAAAGGCCGCTAAGGTCCTCGGCGTAGAAGGTTGGGGACGAATCGATGTGATATTAAGAGATGATGGTTCTTTCGTACTTTTGGAAGTAAATACTGCTCCGGGTATGACACCTCATTCTCTGGTACCGCTAGCTGCTCGCACCGTTGGTATC
>CAZBHT010000211.1:0-1610 GCA_964491655.1 uncultured Burkholderiaceae bacterium | reverse complement strand
TTGCAAAAGAAAGGTGACCACAATTTAAAAACTTGGATACATTTTTTGAAGTCAGACGTTTATCTGCAGGAAGCATTAATAGATAGAAATTCTTTTTTGACTTTAATAGAAGAGTTTTACAACAAAATGCACCTTGTGCTTGGGCAATGAGTTTACCTTCAGCAACCGTTGTAATCGCTTCATGCTGTAATTCTTGATAGTCGATTTCAAGCTCATCCAGTTTTTGTAGAACTTGTTGCTTTATTGCTGTCTGAAAGGATTGATCCATAGATTTTCTGTCTGAAAGTGATTAAATCGGAAATTATTTTCAATGATAAGGATAAAATTTTCACGAAATAATAAAAATATTATGCTGTATAGGTAGAAACACTATACGCATGAGGCCAGGGCGCTCGTACAATGGTACTGTCATCATTATAGGAGGGCCCTGCCAATGAAAATTACTTGCCACATGATCTCTTCCGTAGACGGTCGATTGATCACAAAATATTGGACTCCACTTTTTGATAATTCTTCTGATATCACTACTCAATACGAAGAAGTTGCAAAGAAACTCAATGCCGATGGTTGGATCGTAGGTCGCCACACAATGGCTGAATACGGTGAAGGCATTGAAGACAAAGAACCGCTCCAGGGTTTACGTACACCTCAAACAGAACCTTTCATAGGAAAGCGCGAAGGTCGTCCAATTGCTGTTGTTTTTGATACAACCGGTAGACTTCATTACAAGTCTCCTACATTGCCAACTGGTGAACATATCGTTGCAGTTTTGGGTAGCCATGTTACCCGTGCTTATCAAAAAGAATTGGAAGAAGTTGGTGTTTCCTATATTGTTCGTTCTCCTGGTAGCCATAGAGAAGAAGCCACTAACGCGTTAAAGCGTATCGAAGAGGTATTTGGTGTTAAGCATCTGTTACTTGAAGGTGGCGGCTCCATTAATGGCTCTTTAATGCAAATGGGATTGGTTGACGCATTGAGCGTTGTTATCTATCCAGGTGTTGATGGAAAGGCTGGTCGTCCCTCAATTATTGACTGCCATGAAGAAGCTTATGAACGCCCCATGGAACAAAGCAAGTTGGAATTAACACAGTGTGAAAAATTATCTGCGGGCTTTGTTTGGTTACAGTACAACGTCCATAAGGCCTAATCGATAAGATTTAAGGCAAAAAATAACTCCGCAGTTTGAATCCGCGGAGTTTTTTTGTGGGGGAGATTAGAGATCTTCTTTACATTTGAGCTTGAGCATCTTTAAGACGTTTTTGAACGGTATCAAATGTAGCCTTCATAGATTCTGATGGTCCCTTCTTATCCAATAGGCTGACTACAACAATTGAAATAAACGAAAGGATAAATCCAGGGATAATTTCATAAAGTCCGAACCAAGCGCCTTGGTGCCAAATTAAAACCGTTAAGGCACCGATAACAATACCAACCACAGCGCCGTTTCGTGTTGTACCTTTCCATAATAAAGATAAGATTACGATTGGACCGAAAGCAGCACCGAAACCACCCCAAGCGTAGCTCACAAGTGACAACACAAGATTATTTGGATCTGAAGCAATGATGATGGCAACAATGCTAACGGCCATAACTGTGGCGCGACCAATCCA
>CAZBHT010000210.1:0-1641 GCA_964491655.1 uncultured Burkholderiaceae bacterium | reverse complement strand
ATTGGAATTGCCACTGAAGGATCCAAAAGTGTATTAGGCGGTTACTCCGTACCACTCAATAGTTTTGGAACTCGTCTTATTGCCAACCTTTCCGCTGGTGATGTGGATATTATTGAAGGACCTAATGAACCTTTTGATGTTTCCGAGCAATCCTTCACAGCTTCTTTACGTTTAGAGCATCCTTTTGCTATCACTGAAACTTCCAAGCAAATTGCATTTACAGAATATTCTTACAAGAGTTCAGAAACGGACATGTATTCAGACATGACGATTGCGAAATCGCAAATTGACAAGGTTAGTGTTGGTCTTGACAGTCTCATGCTAGGTAATCAGTGGTCTATGTATTTGAACAACCGCGTCAGTTACCACAAAGCTCGTGAAAAACTTTTTGGTAATCAGTACAACTACTGGATTTATTCGGGAGATTGGTTCGGTCAAGCCTTATTGAACCAACAATTCTCTTTGAATGCATCTGCTTCGTGGCAAGCCAAGTTCACCGGTGATGAAGTCATATCTGATGATCAGTTTTATTTAGGAAATTCTGCTGGTGTACGTGGATATCCAAATGATGTACTTTCGGCAGATAATGGTTTTTATATCAATATTGAAGCGCAATATCGATGGATCGATTCCTTCAATACTTTTGTATTTTTTGACGCAGGACATTTGTCAGGCGTTTCTTCTTATGACAAACGAGGACTCTATTCGACTGGTATCGGTTTAAATTGGAATCCTTGTAAATGGGCACAAGTCAAAGCAACGATAGGGGTTCCATTGACACGCCAAGTTACTGACTTTGAAAAAGTAGACTCGGTGCGATTTGATGCAACACTGACACTGGTTTATTAAACGTTCTCAGACAGAGCTGTATAAACCTTAACGATTGAAAGGTTTGATGTATGAATAAGATTTATAAAATCACTTGGAATCACTCTCGTGCTCAATACATGGTATCGCATGAGCATACGCGGGCTCATCGTAAAGGACGTTTATCTGCAACATTACTCGGTGGATTACTTGCTGGAGCCTTAATCGCTAGTCCCATCGCAATGGCTTCTACAATCTTAGTCGACTCGGTAGGAAATAAGGTATCAACACAAATTATTCAATCAGGTAATCGATACGACATCAAAACGACGGAAGTCACACATAATAACGTCGGTATTAACCGTTTTAAGCAATTCGATCTTGATAAAGGACATATCGCCAACCTTCACCACGCCGAAAATTCTTCTACGTTAGTTAACTTTGTTAATGAACATATTAACGTTAACGGTACTGTTAATTCCGTAAAGAATAGCAAGATCGGTGGAGAACTCTTTTTCGTATCGCCTAAGGGTATGACGGTTAGTGAATCTGGAGTCATTAATACCGGAAGTTTAACGGTCATCGCACCAACCGATACGGACTATGAAAAATGGAAAGAATTAAGCGATTATGGTCCAACTAATGAAGACCTACTAGACGCCATCCGCCAGGGAGAAGTTCCTCTTAATCGGAATGCAACCATTACGATTAACGGTAGTATTAATGCAGGAAATGCGGTAACACTCGCAGCGAGTAACATCAAAATCGGCAGTGCAGCCAAAATTTCCACAAAAATAACCGATTTTAGTAACTTAGTTAATATCAAAGACGACA
>CAZBHT010000209.1:0-1642 GCA_964491655.1 uncultured Burkholderiaceae bacterium | reverse complement strand
GTAACGTTGTA
This sequence comes from uncultured Burkholderiaceae bacterium, assembly GCA_964491655.1. GTDB lineage: Bacteria > Pseudomonadota > Gammaproteobacteria > Burkholderiales > Burkholderiaceae_F > JAFTYR01. The sequence continues at coordinate 1,631 of CAZBHT010000209.1, read as the reverse complement.
TCAAAAATAATAATCTTGTCGCGTTTCGCCATGGAATTGCTCCTAAAAATATATTTTTATAAATATATATAAAAATTACCGCTGTTCTACTAACTGCTAACTTTTATTTGTATTCGATATTGTGCCGAAATTTTCGGCAAGAAGAAGTCCTTTGCGCTTTTAGCGCAAAAGCGTGATCGCAAGCAACGTTGCTAAGAAAGAAATGAGTGTCGAAATAGATTTATTCATATCCAACAATATAAGGGATTTTTGGACACAAAACTGTCTTTTTAAGAAATATTTTTACAAAAAAAGGGAGCAATGCTCCCTTTTTTAAACTAGATCACCTTAATGACTTGGCGGTTCATCAACTTGAATCTGATTGTCTTGAGGACGAACCGGATTAGGCTGTCCCGTATACCAAAGATAGAACTGATAAACAAACCCAGAAAGTGCATAAAGGCAGAACAGGATAAACACAAACAATGCTGGATCGTTTGCAATGAAGAATAAGAACACAACCGCAGCGATCAGCACCCAGAACGGCACACTACGGGCTCCATGGAAACTCTTTCCAGAGTAAAACGGAGCATTACAAACCATAGTCAGACCCGCATAAACGGTGATGATTAATGCAAGCCAAGGAAGCCATTCACTATTAACAGGCATTCTCTGATCTTCAGCTAACCAAACGAAGCCACAGACCAGCGCCGCAGCCGCTGGACTTGGTAACCCCTGGAAAAAGCTCTTATCCACTACACCAATATTGGTATTAAAACGAGCCAGACGAAGAGCTGCCCCTGCGCAGAACACAAAAGCACCAGCCCAACCGAGACGTCCCAAATCATGCAAAGCCCATTGATAGACGATCAATGCGGGAGCCGCACCAAACGCCACCATATCTGCCAATGAATCAAACTGTTCACCAAAAGAACTTTGCGTATGAGTCAATCGAGCCACACGACCATCACAACCATCTAAAAGCATCGAAACAAAGATCGCCAACGCTGCGGTTTCGAAATTGCCATTCATGGCAACGACCACACCATAAAAGGCAGAAAACAGACTACTTAGTGTAAAAAGATTCGGCAATAAATAAATTCCCTTCTTTCTAACATTCGAAATCCGTTCTCGGACAATCGCTTGTGGTGTAACACGAGGATGAGGTGTAAATCGTCTACGCGGACGGGATTTATTGAGATTGTCTCGCATCGCTATGATCCCTTTTTATTTTGCTTCAGTCGTTTCAGCTTTTTCAGATTCAACTTCTATGACAGGGGCTTCTTCAATCGGCTTAACCTTGTCTTCACGATTCAAAAGAGCTAATACTGTATCGGTAGCACGAACTTTTTGACCGACAAATACCAAAACTTCAGCATCCAATGGTACATAGACGTCAACACGGGAACCAAAGCGAATAAAACCAAAACGCTCACCACGAGCGACTTCATCACCAATATGCAAGTGACAAACGATACGACGAGCAACTAAACCAGCAATCTGCACCCATGTAATACTTGTACCATCTTCAGACTTAACGATAATAGCATTACGCTCGTTTTGTTCACTTGCCTTATCCAAGTCCGCATTGAAAAAGCGACCTGGAATATAGTGAATTTCATCTACCGTACCGCCAACAGGACAGTAGTTTG
>CAZBHT010000208.1:0-1653 GCA_964491655.1 uncultured Burkholderiaceae bacterium | reverse complement strand
GGGGAATGCGTTGCAATAATCATTTGTACCGTTCCCTGTTTCACTAAGTCGTGCATAACACGCAAAAACGACAATTGTCGAGAAGGAGAAAGTGCGGCTTCCGGTTCATCCAAAAGATACAATGCTTTTTCTTTATCTCCGAAACGATTTAAAAAAAGAGATAGAAACGATTCCCCGTGAGATTGCTCATGAAGAGATTTTCCACCGTAATTTTCATATGGGATTCCATTCCAATTCCATTGTTCTGCTTCGTCTATATAACTAGCAAATTGATGAAATGTTTCAGCCCGGAAAAAGAATCCCTGAGATATTTTTGCCGGTGACCAAATCAACTGCAGATATTCATTAAGAGGTGCTTCATAGGCAGCTGTTTCGTAAACGGCCCCAGGATTTCCTCCTTTGATATTAAAACCGATATTCGTCGCAATTCCTTCTAATAAAGTTGATTTACCTGTTCCGTTTTCGCCTATAAAAAAACAGACCGGCTTCTTAAATGAAACTGATTTAAGAGAACGAATAGCTGGAATTGAAAAAGGAAACTTTTGATTGTTTCCCGACTTTAGAGCGCTAAATCGTAAAAAAGGACAGCAATAACAATGAATTACTGTCCTTTTCGTGAATCAAATTTCTATGTCTAATTTTTATGAGATGAATTTTGCGTTGGAACTAACCTTAAATTTACGACTTAAACCTAGAGCATCTTCAACCCCAGCGAGCGACTGAATCCCCACCATGCTTAAAAGCTGATCTAGGGAAGCGACATAATCCGCATTCTTTTGACTATTAGCTGAAATCCCTTGTCGCAAATAAAGCGGTTTCTTACTCTTGTCTTGTTCCAGAATCACCATCTTGGCTTGTTGCAAAATCTCTATCATTCGATGACTCGAAATATCAATGTTTGATCTTCTAGCCCGGTAATTCGCAAACCGCTCGATCACTAACGCTAAATAACAAACTAAGAAATGACCTCGAATCCGATTGGGCGTCCATACAAATACGGGACGTGCCTCTAGCGTTGATTTCATCACCCTAAAACACGCCTCAATTCGCCATAATTGACGTAAGTCTCGATAAATCTCAAAGGAATCTGCGTCTTTACGTGAAGTCACTAAAGCATAAAACCCGGCATGTGCTATGCGCTTCTCATATAAAGACTCATTGGTGGAGTAATCTAGATTCGATCCCTTCTTGATGCGAAGAAACTGCCGAGTCCCATGCTTGATCGAAGCATTAACCGCTCCAGCTCCCCTCTCGACTAATTCTTTACACTTGGCATACCGTTCATTAAGAACCTTCAAATCATGCGCTTGCCGTTTCGCCGACCAAGTCACAATAATCTGATGATCCAGAGGGAATGCATCAGAACCATCAATACGCTTTACCTTAAAAGTCTCTTCTTCATGTGAAGCATAAATCTCATCCCAGTTGTCCTGAGACAAAGCTTTTCTTTTAATCTCTGAAGGAAGCCGATCAATCGATTGCGCCACAATGTAATCGAAGTTCATTGCCCTTAATTCTTTAAGATTAAAGTACGAATTTAAACCTCGATCCGCTACAACCGTGATCCTATCTAAATGATTGGTTTCTCGATAGTGGCTCACCACCTCAAGAATGGTCTTCATCTCTGAAGTGTTGCCTCTAAAGAGCTCATAG
>CAZBHT010000206.1:0-1682 GCA_964491655.1 uncultured Burkholderiaceae bacterium | reverse complement strand
ATCGAGTAGGAAGTGATGGATTATTTCCGTCACTGTCCTCTCACACCACCCATCGTACGGATCCGTAATGGGCGATTATTAATAACATCCTCAGTTTATCCTTTATAGACCTCTCTGAGGCAGACCCATCCTTTAATCCTCAGGAATTCCGTTTTCAGCGTTGTTGACAATATGTGGCTATTTGCCACTCGCCAGCTTCCCTTCCGAGTATTAGCCCACTCCCATGCTTTCCCTTTACTTACCCCTAGTTTCATAAGGGCTCTGTAACGGGTTGAGATCTTCTTCCACTGTTTCCAGTAGATTTGGCGAATTCGACGACGAAGCCATTCGTCTGTATTCCTAACAAATTGCCTCATCGCTCCAATTCTGAAGTAGTTGCACCATCCCGTCACAAACTCTTTAAGCTTCTTACGGAAGATATCAAGACTTTGACCTCGGCTTCTAGCCGTGAGCCGTTTGAGACGTTGTTTGCACTTCGCCTGGGATCTCCGGTGGGGAACACACATGACCTTTTTCGTTTTGGCCTGCTTGTAGAAGCCAAAGCCTAAGAATTTAAGCTTCGGGTTCGTGATGTAGCAAACCTTCGACTTTTCGGTATTTAGTTTCAAGAGCAGTTCTTCTTCAATGAAGAGTTGAATGCTCTCGAGTGTGCGGATGGCCGATTTCTTGCTCTTACAGAGAATCATCATATCGTCGGCGTAGCGAACAAACTGATGCCCTCGACGCTCTAGTTCTTGATCCAGCTCGTTGAGCATGATATTGGCCAATATGGGACTGATTGGTCCACCTTGAGGGGTACCAATCTTACTCGGTTGGACCTTTCCGCTCTCCGATACAGGAGCTCGTAAGAATTTATGAACCAGTGAAATGACTCTGCCGTCTTTGATTCGTTGTGAGAGGATTCGAAGAAGTTTCGAATGGTTCACCGTATCAAAGAATTTTGCCAAGTCCAGATCCACAACCCATACGTATCCCTCATTTGCAAGTCTTTCCACTTGGCTGATAGCCGAGTGACAACTTTTGAAGGGACGAAAACCGTGTGAGTTATTGCTAAATACGGGTTCGTATTCTTTCGACAATTCTTGGGCAACTGCTTGTTGAACGAATCGGTCGATACTTGTTGGGATACCCAACGGTCTGAATTTACCGGTTTCTTCCTTTGGGATAAGAACGCGGAGAACGGGACTGGGCTTATAGCGCCCTTCCTTAATTGCATCCACTAGCTCTGCATGATGTTCTCGGAGCCAATCGGGAAGTTCCTCTACGGTCATTCCGTCAACTCCTGCGCTTCCCTTATTACGGCGAACTTGTTTCCATGCGTCATTTAGGTTAGCGCGTTGCAGGATGGTATCTAGTGAAACCAAATCGTTCTCTTTCTGCTACGTGAAGATGGGATTCCTTGGTTATGCGTTGCATCCTCACCAACCCTGATTACCTAGACAATTCCGTTGTCTTACTTCTTCTGGGCGACCTTGCGGTTCTTCAGGCAAGATTTGATGCTTCGGTTACTTCAGGCATCTTCGTTATTAATTTCAGCCCTTCCCGGCCACCATCGGATCGGTACTATGGCCTCTGCTGACTTCTCACGGCAAGCTTTACTCCATACATCCTTGGGGACGTACGTCCGTGAGACCTCCGTGGGTAAGCTCACAATCTTTCCCGTCATCTATCCGCCACATTTA
>CAZBHT010000205.1:0-1686 GCA_964491655.1 uncultured Burkholderiaceae bacterium | reverse complement strand
ATTTCTTTACGATCGGCCGTCGCCGAATGGGAAGTCTACTGAAAAGAAGCTTTGGTCTTGAAGTGGGAGAAAGTCAGATTCAACGCTTAATGCGAGCGTATCACCTGTCTGCTCGGATTCAACAAAGAAAGAGGCTCGATTTGGGGAGTTTTTCCATTAATAACCAACTCTCTCATTATGAGTCAACTGCATAAAGCATTGATAAGCTACATCAGGATATGTTGTGTATAATTACACACGTTGATTAACTAAGGAGCAAACCATGGGTAGTTCCAAGGTAATCAGCATACTCAAGCGCAATGGTTGGTATCTCGCCAGCATTAGGGGAGATCACCACAATTTTAAAAAGGATGGTGTTCGTTTTATTGCTACGATTCCTCACCCTAGGAAAGATGTTTCAAAGGGTGTCTTAGCGTCCTTAAAACGATTAACCGGAATTAAGTTTGAGTAAGTTGTAGCTAGACGGGGCTTAGGCTCCCGTCTTTCCAGACTCATAAAAGAGGTAAAGACAATGCGTTATCCCTGCGTTATTGAGCCCGGTGATGATACTCACTCCTATGGCGTTATATTCCCTGATCTTCCCGGTTGTTACTCTGCCGGAGACACCTTAGAAGAGGCCATGAGAAATGCTCCTGAGGGGCTTGCTGGTTGGATGGAGTGCATGATTGAGGAGGGATTCGAAATTAATCCTCCATCTTCTATGGATGACATCATTAAAAATCCAGAATATAAAGGTTGGATCTATGCATTCGTGGATGTTGATATGGAGAAATTAACAGGGAAAACAGAAAGAATTAACATTTGCCTTCCATCAAAAGTTCTTAGACGGTTAGATACTTTAGCTAAGAATGCGGGAGAAAGTCGCTCTGGATACATCGCCAGTCAAATAATGAGTGCTAAACAAGCGCTTTAATCTGTCCTGGTATGGAAGGAGTATTTGATTTTTCTTTCAAGATTGCTTGAGTATTAGGATTATTTTTCTCTGAGGAATTACAACGTTTCTATCGTGAAAAAAGAAGGCCTCATCGTTTACTGAGGCCTTTTAAAAATATCCTGGTGCCGGCAAGAGGAGTCGAACCTCCGACCTTCGCATTACGAATGCGCTGCTCTACCAACTGAGCTATGCCGGCGCAGAGCTCGGTATTATAGAAGAGTATTACTAATTTGCGCAAGTAATTGTTAATATAGGCTGATCGTGTTCGATAATAATCGTTAAAGTATTCAACATAATTCGATAATGAGTTTAAAAGTACAAATCAATCTTCCTACAGAAACTGACACCGATCTCTTGGGGCAAAAGTTAGCGCAAGCAATTTCTTTTTGTTTGCATTCAATTGAATCAAAAGGATTCAATGTTCGTCTTGAAGGAAACTTAGGTGCCGGAAAAACATCGTTGATTCGAGCTATATTGCGAGCTTTAGGGTTCAATGGAAGAGTTAAGAGCCCTACCTTTACACTGTTAGAAACTTATTCGATTAAAAATGTGAAATTCAATCATTTTGATTTTTATCGATTTGAAGATCCGGAAGAATTTGATGATGCTGGATTTCGTGAGTCTTTTGGTCCAGGACAAATTACGGCAACGGAATGGACAAATAAAGCGGTTCCATTTGTACCTAAAGAAGATTTAAAAATTATTTTTTATTTTCAAGATGCAGGACGAAATGTAGACTTAATCTCTAGTAG
>CAZBHT010000204.1:1316-1708 GCA_964491655.1 uncultured Burkholderiaceae bacterium | reverse complement strand
TACGGAACACAAATACCGATACGTGGACGAGGAGAGAAAATACTAGGAGTATGGACTTTCTTTATAAAACTCTTGAGCATCTGTTCCGTAACGGTGAAATTAGCAATTACCCCATCTTTCATCGGACGAATCGCTTCAATATTACCTGGTACGCGTCCAAGCATATTTTTTGCTTCACGCCCAACAGCTCTCACATCAATTTTATTGCTGTTACTTTTATCCGTACGAACCGCTACTACACTCGGCTCATCCAATACCATTCCTTTATCTTTGCAATAAATCAAGGTATTAGCCGTTCCCAAATCAATTTCCAAGTCATTTGAAAAATAGCCACGAAGAGCTCCAAACATTAATTTCTCCCTAATCCCCGCCTGACAAGTAAATTTCGCTAA
>CAZBHT010000204.1:0-1306 GCA_964491655.1 uncultured Burkholderiaceae bacterium | reverse complement strand
AAAGGTAAATGATAGACTAAAAGTGTTGATTCAGTCCTTTTTCTATTTGACTGTTACGCGTAGAAACAAGAGTTAACTTACGTTTTTCATTAAATTTTATCCAATGGCACTTACTCTTAATGATATTCGCCAAATTTCTAATTTGGCACGTATAGATCTTTCAGACGAGAGCGCACAAAAACTTCTCGTTGAACTTAATGATATTCTTCGAATGGTTGAACGCATTCAATCCATCGATACCACCGGGGTTGAACCCATGCCTCATCCCTTTGGAGGTCAACAGAGATTACGTGAAGATGTTGTCTCTGAGGAAAATCATCGCGAAGAAAATATGAAAAATGCCCCCGATGAAATGGAGGGGCTTTTCCTTGTACCAAAAGTTATCGAATAATTGACCTATTAATATGACAGATATAACTCGTTTGACCGTTGCAGAAACCCATCGTCTGCTCTCAGATAAAAAAGTATCTGCGGTCGAAGTTGCTCAGGCCTATCTCAATAAAATTCAAGCTTCAGATCTTAATGCTTATTTAAGCGTTAATGCTGATGCCACATTGGAACAAGCTCGTCATGCAGACCAACTTATCGCCGAAGGGAAAGCTGGTACATTGACTGGAATTCCGATCGCTCACAAAGATATTTTTGTGACTCGCGAATGGCCTAGTACCGCTGCTAGTAAGATGCTTGAAGGCTATATGAGTCCTTTCGATGCTACCGTTGTTGAACAACTCAAATCCGCTGGAATGGTTTGTCTTGGTAAGACTAATTGCGATGAATTTGCGATGGGTTCGACCAATGCGAATAGTGCTTATGGAAAAACCTTAAATCCTTGGAATAAGGATGTTGTTCCGGGTGGTTCTTCAGGTGGTTCCGCCTCTTGCGTCGCAGCTCGTCTTGCACCGGTTGCCACAGCTACTGATACGGGAGGTTCTATTCGTCAGCCAGCGGCTTTCTGCGGTGTAACCGGTATTAAACCAACATACGGCCGTCCAAGTCGTTGGGGTATGATTGCTTTCGCTTCCAGTTTAGATACCGCTGGTGTGGTTGCTCAAACAGCAGAAGATTGTGCGCTTGTACTTTCTAAGATGATTGGCTTTGATCACCGTGACTCTACAAGCATTGAGCTCCCCTCAGAAGATCTGACTGCATCATTGAATAATGGTGTTAATGGATTACGAATTGGAGTTCCTCGTGCATGGCTCGATAGAGTAAATCCAGAACTCGAGAAGGCTATCGAAGAAGCGTTGAACGAATACCAAAAACTGGGCGCAAAAGGAGTCGAGATCGGGCTAGCTACGGCAGATTG
>CAZBHT010000203.1:0-1750 GCA_964491655.1 uncultured Burkholderiaceae bacterium | reverse complement strand
GGTTGTCTGAGCTCTTCGATCCAAACAAAATTACGGTCCTTTCTGGCTAATGGAAAATTTGGGTTCAATGATAACTCAAAGCTAGATTCTCTATTTATGTAATCCTGTAATGATCTTAAACAGTGAGTCATGTTCCATGACTAAAGGAGCTTGCTTTTTAAAGAAAACAATTCCATCGTTAGGAGAACGTACTTCAGAGCAAATTTCCCCGGTAAGAGAATCAACGATTCTTCCTAGAACTTGTCCTTTAGAGACCTCGTCAAACGGAGTGACACAAGGAATATAGATCCCCGCCGCGTCGGCTCGAATCGTTAATAATCCATCTTCGTCGATGACAGTAGATTCATAACCTGCGTGCACCGTCATATCGATGATATGCATTCGAGATAAAAATCTCAGGATAGCACTTTCAACAAGCATGGCTTCCTTCTCATCAATGGAATCGGTACCACTGCTGTAAATAGAAAAAGCCTTAGTATCCCATACCTGCCAGTTGAAATTTAAAGTGGTGGTATCGTAAGGAAGAGGCTTACGCAACACAACAAAAGGTAAACCAAATAATCGAGCTAATTCCATGTCCGCATATGAAGTTTCCATCATGCGTACATGGGTTACAAATTGTCCTGGAATATAAAAGGAAGAAAACTGAACACCGTATTTAAAACCTTGAAGATGCTTAAAAATTCCAGATGCAATTCTTTGAGTTGTTTCACCCAAATCATAACCTGGAAACATACGGTTAATGTCCGAATTATCCATGGCCCAGAATCGTTTACCAATATTCATCGACGAGATATTGGCGCAAGGAATTACCAATATGCCACAATTTTTACGAATGCGACCTTGCTCTTCTAACTCTTTAAAACGTTTGACAAGACGGCTACAAATATACAATTGTTGAATTTCATTACCGCGCAAACTGCCTACAATGCAAAACGTTTTCTCTTCACCACCGAATCGAAATCCAGGAATTAAAAAAGGCTCCCGATAGGCACTATTGCTTTCATACAGAATCTCTTTTTTCATTTTGCTTCTTCCAAAATTCTTGCGATTAGAGACCCTTCATTCACAATCGGATATTCTCGAAGTGTAAAAAGAAGACCTTCTGAAGGTGATACACATTCTTCAACAATGGTCCCAGTTAAAGGATCGACGATTTTGCCTACTACTTCACCTTTTTGTACTTTCGAACTATGACGAATTTCAGGAATAAAAACTCCTGCTACAGAAGAATTAATGAAACTAACAGATCGGTCTGCTGACACAATTGGATCACGAACAGAGTCCACAGGCCCTGTCCACATTCCTAAATTTTTTAATAAATTCAAAATTCCATTAACGAGTCTCAAACCATAGTCTTCTGTGATACGCATACCAACACCAGCTTCTACCACAAGTGTTTTGACTCCGATGCTATTAAGACTATGAGCTAAAGTTGACTCCAATACCGTTACCGCTTGATGGATCCATACAAAATCAACATCGAGCATTTTAGCTAGAGGAACCAATTCCTCAGCAGTATTAACGTTAATGCGAACTTGAGGAATTTCTCTTAAAAAGATATTGCTTGCATGAATATCTATAGCAACATCAGCACCACGAAGATCTTCAATCAGTTGACTAGCAACCCATTCCGCTACGGCACCTTGATCATTTCCTGGAAAAATTCGATTCATATCTAAATCGAATAAAGGAATTCCTCTTTGAAGAGTATCGATTCCTAGGGGATTAAAGGCCGGGTAACTATCAA
>CAZBHT010000202.1:0-1777 GCA_964491655.1 uncultured Burkholderiaceae bacterium | reverse complement strand
GGGTAAAGCTTATGGCGATGTGATGGGTATTATCATCGCAGCCGGCGTATTTGCAGCGGGTTTGAAGGCTTCAGGCTTGATTGAAACGTTTGTTGAAATCTTGAAGAACTCCAATGAAATTGCACGTTGGGGTGGTTCCATTGGTCCTTGGATGTTAGCAACGATTTTCGGCTCCGGTGATGCTGCAACCTTTGCATTCAATGAAGCTGTGACGCCACACGCACGTGAATTCGGCATGGAAGTTTATTCCTTGGGCGCATTAGCTCACCTTTGTGGTGCTTGTGGTCGTACGATGAGTCCGATTGCCGGTGGCATGATTGTTGTCTGTGGTATCGCAAAGGTCAATCCGATGGATGTTGCTAAACGTACGGCAGTTCCCATGACGATTGCAATGCTCTTCTTGGCACTGTTCATGGTCTAAGTTTCAGTTCATACTAAATGCAAGGCGGGTCATCCCGCCTTGCTTTATATGGTCAAAGTTCTGATCAATTCGTATTAATCCCTGATTTCATTCCTTTAATCCGGATACCAATCATGTTCCTTGGATTATTCATTTGTTTAGCTTTAATCGTGGCAGCTTCCATCTATTCAGGAACCCACCGTCAGGAAAGTGGGCTGAGTTCTCTATTGGTTGGTGGTGTCCTTTTGGGAACTGTTATTGGAGGGTCTTGTACGATTGGTACGGCACAATTGGCCTACCTCTATGGGGCATGTGCTTGGTGGTTTTGTTTAGGAAGTGCCATCGCTCTTGTTATCTTGGGGCTGTTTTTTACACTTCCTTTTCGCGCTGGTCAAAGCCTTACCATTATGGGAATTATTTCCCAAGAGTATGGCAAGCTCGTCGGGATGGCAGCATCAATTTTGAGTTCTGTCGGGATTTTTATCAATATTCTTTGTCAGTTAATTGCGGCAACTTCAGTTATCGCCGTGGTTCTTCCTGAGTTGTCCTTAAATCTATCCCTCTTACTTTCTGCCAGTTTTATGGTGATTTATGTCGTTTTCGGCGGAACCCGAGGAGCGGCCATCGTCGGCATAGTAAAACTTATTTTGGTTTACATCTCAATGATTCTTTGCGGGATTATCGTCTTGAAATTCACCGGAGGATTTAATGGATTTATTGAGATGGTACGTGAAATTGAAGCTTCGCAAAGTGAAAACTTTTTGGACATCTTTAGTCGTGGAGTAGGAAAAGAGATAGGCTCCTGTTTGGCCGTTATTGTTGGGATCACAACGACACAAATTTATGCTCAAGCTGTCTGTGTTGCTAGAACTGACAAAGTTGCCTGTTGGGGGACGGTTGCAAGTGCTTTATTGATTCCTGTTATCGGTGCAATGGGAATTTTAGTTGGACTTTATATGAGAGTCCATTTCCCTGGCATTGCAGCAAAGACCGCTCTAACTCAATTCATCCAGATGCAAATGCCTGAAGTTGTCAGTGGTTTGATTTTGGGAACACTTTTTATAACGGTTATTGGTACGGGTGCCGGCTTGGCTTTGGGTATCGCCACTGTTGTTAATAGCGATATCATTCAAGCGATTAATAAAGCTCACATCAATTCTCGGTATAGTGTTTTATGGGTACGTGCACTGATAATTTCTGTCTTAGCAGCCGCAGCGTTAATTTGTATGTTGCTCGACAGTGACCTAATTCTTAACTACGCCTTTTTATCAATGGGGTTACGAGGAACCGTAGTTTTCGCCCCCCTTTGTTGTGCGTTGTGGTTAAAAGGGAAAATACATCCCCTCTATGCGATGTTGGCTGTTGCACTCGGACCAA
>CAZBHT010000201.1:0-1778 GCA_964491655.1 uncultured Burkholderiaceae bacterium | reverse complement strand
AACATGGTTAAATTTGCGTCTAAAACTCATAAAGATTTTTTCCAAGAACAGATGAGGGATCCAGAATTTGCAAAAGAGTGTGCCGCTTCAGAGCAAGAGTTCGAACTTTTAAAGGAAGCGATTGATCTTAGAATGAAGCAGAACTTATCTCAGAAAGATATTGCAGATCGGATGGGAGCACCTCGTTCTGTGGTTTGCAGACTCGAAAACGGTCTAGTATCTGGTAGAACTCCTAGTCTTGCAATGTTAAAGCGTTATGCCGAGGCATTAGGGAAAAAAGTGGAGCTTCGCTTAGTGTAGATAGCTTTAAACGTTTTCCTATACTGGCGGTATAAGAATTTTTAAGAGCATGATTCTCTACCTTTAAGTGGCTTAGGTGCGTCAACACCTGAGCCATTTGCACATTTAGATCCGATCTTTTGTTTTCTGATAGACTGTAGCGTTTTCTCGTGTTCCTACGGCTAATACGAGGACGACAATTCGATCATCGTGAACTTGATAGACCAGACGATAGCCTTGCGTTCTTAGTTTTATTTTGTAACAGTCGGGCAGTTCGGATAACTTATTAGCCTCAATCCTAGGATTCTCTACACTTCTCGAAGTTTTTTCTTGAAGTTTGAGGCGACTGAGTTATCGAGTTTCTTCCATTCTTTTAAGGCAGAAGGCTTGAATTCAAGTGAATAAGCCATTAAAGATCCTCAAGGCGAACAGCAATGGAGTCGGCCTCCTGTAACCGTTCTCTAGCAATGCGAATTAACTCTTCATCTTCTTGGCTAATAATTGCTTTTTTTACCGGAATCTTCCCAGTTTCAGCAACATAAGCTAGAACGTTCTGACAGAATTCTGATACCGTAGTTCCATGAGCTTCGAGAATAGGTTTAACGGTATCTTTAATCTGCTCAGAAATACGGAAGGAAACGACAGTACTGGCCATATTAATTCCTGTATTACGTTTGTATTACATACGTAATACATTGTGTGAGTTTTGATTGTGAAAGTAAAAGATCTCGACTCAAAATGGCTCAGATTTAAACTACCCACTTAGATCATCATATCGGGAACGTTGGATATCTCGAATTATGATTATCTCTGCAATTTCTCTCGTCGCTGAAAAATATGCTGGCAATGATGTAGCAAAGGAATTTTCGTTTCTCAGTTAGACTGAATTAAAAGACTTTTTGGTTAATAACACAAGATAATTATCGAAAGATTTTTTTGTTTTAAATTAGACTAGCTCAAAGCTGATTTAATATAAAAAAACACAAAGAAAAGAGGTGACGGGGTGGCTAAATCCAAGGTAAAAACGGCATGGGTTTGTACTGAATGTGGGTTTGATTCTCCAAAATGGTTCGGGCAATGCCCAGCTTGTAAAGCCTATAACACCATGAAGGAATTTAAGCTTGAAACCGAAAGTACGAATCGCTTCACACGGGCAGAATCTTCTCATAAAACGAGCCCTCAAGCCCTTGCTGGCACCAGTGATGTCTTAGATTTATCTGAAATAAAAGCTGAAGCCTCTCCTCGAATTCTGATCGGCTTTAGTGAACTTGAACGAGCGTTGGGTGGAGGCTTTGTTCCGGGTTCCGTTGTTTTGATCGGAGGAGATCCAGGAATTGGAAAATCAACCTTATTACTCCAATCGATGTGCAAGATGACCGCTTTAGGTCAATCTTGTCTTTATGCATCGGGTGAAGAAAGTCCAACGCAAGTGGCGCTTCGAGCTCAAAGGCTAGAAGTCGACACAAAAGGATTGAAGTTCATTAGTGAAATTCAACTTG
>CAZBHT010000200.1:0-1789 GCA_964491655.1 uncultured Burkholderiaceae bacterium | reverse complement strand
TCTTTAATGCGAATCAAGACATAGAGGTCACCAGCTGGGCCATTGCCAATACCAGGTTCACCTTTACCTTGCAGACGAATTCTCTGACCATCATCAATTCCGGCCGGAATCTTAATTTCAATGGTCTTTGTTTCCTTCTGTTTACCGGTACCGTGACAAGTTGAACACGGATTCTTGATCATCTTGCCGGTTCCGTGGCAATGGGGACAAGTCTGTTGTACCTGGAAGAAACCATTTGAAGAACGGACAAAGCCTGTGCCACCACAGTATTGGCAAGATGTCGGTTCTGTTCCCTTCTTACAACCCGTTCCCTTGCAATCTGGGCAATCAGACCAGACTGGAACACGAATTTCAGTGGTGTAACCGTGAGCGGCTTGCTCTAAGGTAATTGCCAACTCGTACTGCAAGTCAGAACCACGAACATACTGACGGTTGCCATCTTCACGAGGACGCTGGCCACCAAAAATTTCCGAGAAAATATCGCCCAAATCTGAGAAATTCCCCTGCTGGAAGCCACCGAATCCGCCAAAGCCACCTTGACCGAATGGATTACCACCCGCACCACCGGCTCCGTTAGCAAAAGCGGCGTGCCCATAGCGATCGTAAGCAGCTCGCTTCTGAGGATCACTCAAAACTTCGTATGCTTTACCGATCTGTTTGAACTTTTCTTCCGCATCCTTATTACCTTGGTTACGGTCAGGGTGATACTTCATCGCGAGACGACGATAGCTCTTTTTGATTTCATCCTGTGTTGCGGTCTTACTGACGTTTAAAACTTCGTAGTAATCAATTTCTTCATCAGCCATTGGAAGAATCTCTTTTATCTCAGTAAACGTTATGAGTCACATTCGGGCTAAATACAGCAACGGGGCCACCGTCTATGCCAGCGACCCCTTTGCATTAACCCAACTATATCAGATTAAACTTCTTTGAAGTCAGCGTCGACGACATCGTCATCTTTTTTCTGCTTCTGGCCACCGGCCTGAGCGTCAGCAGACTGAGCCTGTTGAGCTTGCTGATTCAGCTTTTCACCGATTTTCTGAGCAGCGGTCATTAATGCTTCTGTCAACTTAACGATACGATCCTTGTCTTCGCCCTTAACAGCTTCTTCAAGATCCTTGATTGCGCTTTCACAAGCTGCACGGTCTGCTCCATCAACCTTATCGCCTAAGTCCTTCAAAGTCTTTTGAACCTGGTGAATGGAACTATCAGCTGTATTGCGAGCCTGAGCCAATTCAAAGCGACGATGATCTTCTTCCTTGTTAGCTTCAGCTTCTTTAACCATGCGTTCAACATCAGCATCGCTCAAACCAGAGCTAGCCTTAATCGTAATGTTGTTTTCCTTACCAGTAGCCTTATCCTTGGCAGATACGTGAAGGATACCGTTAGCATCGATATCAAAGGTAACTTCGATCTGTGGCAAACCTCTTGGAGCTGGAGCAATACCTTCAAGATTAAATTCACCCAACAACTTGTTGTTGCTAGCCATTTCACGTTCACCTTGGTAAACCTTAATGGTTACAGCAGGTTGATTGTCTTCAGCAGTTGAGAAAACCTGAGCGTGCTTTGTTGGGATCGTTGTATTACGCTTGATCATTGGAGTCATGACACCACCCAAGGTTTCAATACCAAGGGTCAAAGGAGTAACGTCTAATAACAATACGTCGTTACGGTCGCCAGAAAGAACAGCACCCTGGATCGCAGCGCCGATCGCAACAGCTTCATCTGGGTTAACGTCTTTACGCGGTTCTTTTCCAAAGAATTTCTTAACTTCTTCCTGGACAGCAGG
>CAZBHT010000199.1:0-1802 GCA_964491655.1 uncultured Burkholderiaceae bacterium | reverse complement strand
TCTTACTAGTGATTGTATTTGAGAATCAAAATTCCGCAAAGGCATCCTACTTACATGTTTCACCTCAGCTAATCGCTTCCTCGCAATCTCAAGTTCCTTTACCGGAGTCTTCTGAGTCTTTTTAATAAAAGCATGAAGAACGACAATGCTATCTGTCGACGTCAAGATACGAAAAAAATGGTACGTTGCCTTTTTATCCATTCCTTCAGACAGGCTTGGCATTTTCCCACAAAAAAACTTGAAATTATTGATCTTCGGATAGCGGGTGAAAATATCGAAAAATTAATTGATCAAAAAATTTACTTTCCTGGGTACCACATGAACAAAAAGAGTTGGTACACCATTATTTTGAATGATTCCGTTTCAGATACAGAGCTTCATGAAAGAATTTACGAAAGTTACCTAAGAGCTCGCTAGTCATTTTCAATACTTACAGCTAGGTAGCTTCAAAATGATAGAACAGTTAGAATTAAAGGATTAGTTTAAATTTCAAAAATTTATGAAAATCCTGATTCCAATCGACCAAAGTCAATATTCTCAAGTTGCTCTTGAATTTATCCGTTCTCGATGTGCTAATTTTGGTTCTAATGCTGAAGTTTTAGTCGTTCATGTTCATCCGCTCTCTTTATTCGATTCCCTCATTGGGAGAGGAAAAGCAGATGAAACGTACCGAGAAGAAGCTATGGAATTGTTAGAGCCTGCCGTTACAAAACTCAAAGAAGCGGGCATTCAGGCAAAACCTGTTTTTGCAATGGGAAACGTTCCTCAAACCATTAATCAGATTGCTGAAGAAGAAAATGTTGATCTTATTGTCATGGGATCTCAAGGTACAAGTGCCGTACAGGGGATTATTTTTGGTTCTGTTACCAACTCCCTTTTAGCACTTACCTATAAGCCTATGTTGGTTTTACACGACAAACCAATTTCGTTCCGTGACTCCCCTTATATCGGCATTGCAACTGATGGTAGTCCCTACGCAGAAAGTGCTGTGCAGTTTATCGCAGACAACATGAAGCTTTTTGGTGGTGTTCCTCGTGTCTACCTAATCAACGTAGTTGAACGTCCAGCTCCTGGACAGGCTTACCATCCACTAGAACGTGAAGAAGCTCAAGAACACAAAGAATTCATGAGTGAAATTTTTGAAAGTGCTGAAGCTCGCCTTAAAGAACATGGCGCTGAATGTGTCAGAATCCGTCTCACCGGTGATGAACCTGGTGACGTATTAGCTGAATTTGCTGAAAAAGAAGATCTCGACCTTGTTGTGATCGGTACTCGAGGTAAAGGGGTATTTCGTTCTTCCGTTATGGGGTCGACCGCCACCCGGTTCGCCGCGGTCAGCGACCGTCCTCAATTGATTGTACAAACCGACGAAGACAAAATCGCTTAATCTAAAGTTTTAGATTTCTTTATAAACCCTAGTTTGATATCGAACTAGGGTTTACTTTTTGTAAATGAATGTCAATGGCGCTTTAACAAGGTTTTGTGAATAAATTTTCATTAAAATCTTACGCATTGATTAAGAATAAGTAGAAAACAATTCGAAGATGTCTCCACTGTACGTACCGGATTCAGATAAATACTCATCCCTAGTTCAACCATTATTGATGGTTGTGGCTGACTATATTGCCATTTTGTTAGCCGAAACTGGAGCGCTTACGGTACGTTTAATATTGTTGGATATTTTTGACCTTCCACATGGACACTTCCGATTAACGGCAGATTACTTTTTGCTTTGGATCCCCGCTATCTTTTGATTATTTTTGCATTGGGGGCGTACCTAGATTCGATTAATTTCCATTAGT
>CAZBHT010000198.1:0-1823 GCA_964491655.1 uncultured Burkholderiaceae bacterium | reverse complement strand
TCCTGGAGGGCGGCGGTTGGGAGCAGTATGTCCCCGACCACCGGATCTATACCGGGCTGCGGCGCTCCTCGAAGTCCTTGATCCCGAACAGAATAAGTCCTTCCAAGACCACTATGTGGAAGTCGATTTTGACCTGTCGGATGTTATGTTCGTGGCTACCAGTAACTCCATGAATATTCCGGCTCCGCTTTTAGATCGAATGGAAGTGATTAATCTGTCGGGTTATACCGAAGAAGAAAAGATCAATATCGCTCAAAAACATTTAATTCCAAAACAGATGAAATTAAATGGTCTCAAAGCAAACGAGATTGATATTGATGTTTCTGCCGTTATCGATATTATTCGTTACTACACGAGAGAAGCAGGGGTTCGTGGCCTAGAGCGTGAATTAAATAAGATCTGCCGTAAAGTTGTTAAACAGCTTTTATTAAAAAAGAAGGTTAACGGCAAAGTTACAGTTGATTCTGCATCTCTTGAAGAGTATTTGGGAGTACGCCGATTCATGTTTGGTGTCGCTCATAAAGCAAACCAAATTGGACAAGTCACAGGCCTTGCTTGGACTGAAGTTGGTGGCGATCTTTTAGATATTGAAGTCGTAACAATGGCGGGTAAAGGCAATATCATTCGCACGGGTTCTCTAGGCGAAGTGATGAAGGAAAGCGTGGAAGCCGCCCGTAGCGTCGTCCGCTCTCGTGCCCTGCAATTGGGGATCTCCAATAAGACTTTCTCGGAAACAGATATTCATGTTCATTTCCCTGAAGGAGCAACTCCTAAGGATGGCCCAAGTGCCGGTGGTGCGATCACAACAGCATTGGTCTCTGCCTTAACTTCGATTCCAGTTCGCTCGGATGTGGCTATGACCGGTGAAATTACACTTCGTGGAGCTATTTTGCCGATTGGTGGGTTAAAAGAGAAACTGTTAGCCGCTCTCCGTGGTGGTATCAAAGAAGTTCTCATTCCTCAGGACAATGTTAAGGACTTGGCTGAAATTCCAGATAATGTGAAGCAAGCACTTAAGATCACTGCGGTTCGAAATATCGACGAAGTGTTACAAATTGCTTTAGAGAGAATGCCTGAGCCATTAGCAGAACCTCAGGAACGTTTGTCATCTGTGACTCCAATTACGGTTGAAAAAACAGAAGAAAACCATTGTCACAATTAAGTACTAAAATCAGCTCTATCTTGCCTCTGTTTCGTATAAAAAGATACTACAGAGGCAAGAAAAACTGATAGGATAACTAGGCTAAAAAAATCAGATTAACTTGAAAAGGAATCACTCTTTATGAATAAGTCTGAATTGATCGACGCAATTGCAACTGAATGCGATATCTCCAAGGCTTGTGCACAGCGCGCTTTGGATTCTGTTATGGATAACATTTCTAAAGCTCTCAAGAAGGGTGAAGAGGTCACCTTAGTGGGTTTTGGTACGTTCTACGTAGCTGAACGAGCCGCTCGTACTGGTCGTAATCCACAGACCAATGAAGCGATTGAAATCCCCGCTGCACATGTTCCTAAATTTAGGGCTGGAAAAATTTTAAAAGATGCTGTAAAATAGCAATTCTGCTTTGGTGATGAAGTAAAAACTTCACTGAGGAACAAAGTGGATGCTTAGCTCAGTTGGTAGAGCGGCGCCCTTACAAGGCGTAGGTCGGGAGTTCGAGACTCTCAGCATCCACCAAAGAAGGAGTGGTAGCTCAGTTGGTTAGAGTATCGGCCTGTCACGCCGAGGGTCGCGGGTTCGAGCCCCGTCCACTCCGCCAAGATTCGAATCTCATGTTGATTTATGCAACATGAGATTTTTTGTTTTTGTAATATTTTCAAAT
>CAZBHT010000197.1:0-1855 GCA_964491655.1 uncultured Burkholderiaceae bacterium | reverse complement strand
AAATTAATGGAACAGTACTTCCAATCTGCCATAAGGATTGATCCTTTATTTGCTAATGCTTATAACTCCTATGGCTATACCCTTCTTGAACAAACTTCTAGGATCAAAGACGCAGAAAAATATATAAAAAAAGCATATAACCTAGACTCTAAAAATCCGTTTATTTTGGATTCTATGGGATGGCTTTACTATAAAAAGGGTAACTACACTAAAGCAGTTGAATATTTAATCCAATCCTTAAAGTTATCTACATCTAAAGAAAAAGAAATTTATATTCATTTAGCCCAAGCTTTATGGAAAAAAGGTAATCAGAGTGAAGCAATCCAAGTTTTAAATACGGCTCTAAAAATGTGGCCAACCAGTTCTGAATTGCGAGACCTTAAAAAATATTTTTCTAAACTTAAATCCGGCTCGTAATCTATGAATACTCTTTTAAAAACCGTTATTTTCGCTACATGGCTACTACTTACCAGCTGTTGTATTTTTAATCAAAACATAAATAACACTTCTACAGAATGGAAAGGACGTTACTCTGTTCAAATAAATATTGGAGAGCACAAAGAGTTTTTCTCCGGTAAATTTCGCATCCTTATTGATGCCAATTCAACTCACACTTTTTTGTACGGACCATTAGGAATTTTGTTTGCCAAAATCACAGAAGATAGCCAGCAAGCTTCTTTAGAAAGGATCAACCAAGAAACGATACAGGCAAGAAACACCGAAGAATTAACTCAAAGAATCTTTGGTATTCATATTCCAATGCAATTTTTGTCGGAGTGGTTAAAGCAAGAACTTTTACAAAATCCGCCTCCGACAAAACTAAGTACTACATTTATCCACAATAATTGGAAGATTGTACCTTTGGAAAAAAATGGTGTTATCAAAAAAATAACCTTTCAACCTATTAACCAAAACCAACAGAATTCTTTTGTAATTACACTCATCATCGATTAACTATCCGTATTCGTATGAAAAGCTATTTAAACCTTCCAGCTCCAGCAAAAATAAATTTATTTCTTCACATCGTTGGTCGTCGCTCTGATGGAATGCACTTACTCCAATCTGTATTTCAATTGATTGATCTCTGTGATTACATTGATTTAGAAGAGTTAGATAATGGAAAAATCATTAGAGAGGGCGATATTAGTTGGGATGTTGAAAAAGATCTTTGTTACCGAGCAGCGAAACTTCTTCAACCACTAACCCCACAAAAAGGGGTGCGAATCACTGTTAAGAAAAACATACCTACTGGCTCGGGTTTGGGTGGAGGTTCTTCGGACGCAGCAACCGTTCTAATTGCATTAAATCAATTATGGAATTTAAATTTACAGCGTGAAGATTTACTTAAATTAGCCGTAAAACTAGGTGCTGACGTTCCTTTTTTTGTACAAGGTTTAAATGCTTTTGTTGAAGGTATTGGTGAAATTATTACTCCAATAACACTTCCCGAATTTACCATTCATCTTTACCTACCAAATGCAAAACTTTCAACAGCAGAAGTATTTCAATCAGATTTCTTGACAAGAAATACTACATCCTGTAAGATGCAGGACTTTTCTGATTACATAAAAAATTTCGATAGGACTCCTTGGGGTCGTAACGATCTCGAGCCTGTTGCCAGGCTTTTAAGTGAGTCAGTTAACGAAATGTTTTTGGAACCAGAACTATCGAAAAAAATTCGATTGACAGGATCAGGCGCTGCAGCGTTTTATGTTGTAGAATCTGAAGAAGTTGAAGATCCTTCTTTGAATATCAGCAAAGATATTCAACATTGGAAGGTTCGAGGGTTGCAGAAGCACCCCTTGTACGATTGGGTTTAGAACCCGATAGTTGCAGGTACAAATATAGGGAAGTC
>CAZBHT010000196.1:0-1886 GCA_964491655.1 uncultured Burkholderiaceae bacterium | reverse complement strand
GACGGTTTTGGCAAGAATGTATATTCTGAATAAATTTTCAGGTTTCTTTACAGCCTCTCTTTTATTGTTTATTGTTTGTGAACAACTTGTAAAATCGCGAAATTCGAAACTATTTCATTGACATTCCCATGGAAATATAGTATATTCTATGAGGATCATAATTTTTAGGCTAAAGAAATAAAACTAGGATAATACGGCACCTGATGTACCAGAACTGACAAGCTTAGCGTAACGAGATAAGTAGCCCCAGGTAATCTTAGGTTGACGTGGTTTCCATTCTTTACGACGATTTTCAAGTTCTTCGTCACTCAAATCCACATCAATCTTATGATTTGGAATATCAATCTTGATGATATCGCCCTCACGAATCAAACCAATGGGACCACCATCTGCAGCTTCTGGGGAAACGTGCCCAATCGCAGCGCCTCTAGTAGCCCCAGAGAAACGACCATCGGTAATCAGAGCAACGCTAGAGCCTAAACCACTACCAATAATGGCACTTGTTGGTGAAAGCATTTCACGCATACCTGGACCACCTTTAGGTCCTTCGTAGCGAATCACGACGACATCACCGGCTTGAATCTTTCCACCCCAGATCGCAGCGATTGCTTCCTCTTCAGAATCAAAGACTCGAGCAGGACCTTCATGAACAAGCATTTCTTCAGCCACCGCAGCTCGTTTAACCACACAACCTTCTGGCGCTAAATTGCCGAATAGCGCAGCGATACCGCCCGTCTTCGAATAAGGATTTTCAGCCGATCGAATAATTTCTGGATCTTTAATCTGAGCTTTAGCAATATTTTCACCAACGGTCTTACCGGTTACGGTTAGACAATTTGTTTTTAGCAATCCCAGTTTATCGATTTCTTTCATAACCGCAGGAATACCACCGGCTTCATTCAGTTCTTCAATGAAGTGTGGACCGACTGGAGATAAATGGCAAAGATTCGGAGTTCTTTCTGAAATTTCATTAGCTAAATGCATATCTAATTTGATACCACATTCATGCGCAATTGCAGGAAGGTGTAACATCGAATTGGTTGAGCAACCTAAAGCCATATCCATGGTCATCGCATTCATGAATGCATCTTCAGTCATGATATCGCGTGGAAGGATATTGTTTTTAACCAATTCCATAATCTGCATACCGGCTTCTTTAGCTAAACGAATACGAGCGCTTTCTACCGCTGGAATGGTACCGTTACCGGGAAGTCCCATACCGATTACTTCAGTAAGGCAGTTCATAGAATTAGCGGTAAACATGCCGGAACAAGAACCACAAGTTGGACAGCACTTAGATTCAATTTCATGCAACTGCTCAGCATCGATCTTACCGGTCTTGTATGCGGCGACCCCTTCAAACGCAGAAACTAAAGAAAGTTTCTTCCCCTTGATCTTTCCGGCACTCATGGCACCACCGGAAACGAGAATTGCAGGGATGTTTAGACGAGCCGCTGCCATCAATAAACCCGGCACATTTTTATCGCAGTTTGGAACCATCACCAAGCCATCAAACTGGTGAGCCATTGACATAGCTTCAGTGCTATCAGCAATCAATTCACGACTAACCAAGGAATACTTCATTCCTTCGTGTCCCATGGCGATACCGTCACAAACAGCAATCGCAGGGAAAACGATCGGAACGCCACCTGCTAATGCAACGCCTTGTTTTACTGCATCGACAATCTTGTCCAGGTTCATATGACCGGGAACAATATCGTTCTCGTATCATTCTCGCCCTCGGGCTTATACTCATAGGTGTAAGAAACGTACACCTTGTCACCTGCCTTGAGCTCGGTCGAGGTGCTCTCCTCGGTCACGTAGAGATAATCCTCTATGTTCTTGCCCTCAAGAGCCTCCATAATAGCCTTGCTAAGCTCGCTCGC
>CAZBHT010000195.1:0-1916 GCA_964491655.1 uncultured Burkholderiaceae bacterium | reverse complement strand
CATTATGTTGGCGGTACGTCGTAAAGGTCATGGTAAAGATCAAAAGCCGGTGGTCTTTCCAAAGTTGGTTTATCTATACGATGAAAAGCAGATTCAAGCCGATGAGTTTTCTAAGCAACTGTTTGATTAAGCCGTTCGTACTTCAAGCCAATGTATGTATCCAGACTATCTTTCACTTTCTAGTGAATATGGTTCTGTTTCTGAGATTTACCAGAAATACGGTGCAATTACTTCTCCAATGGGGTGTCGTGCTTTCCTGTCTTTGTGGCAGAACGAAGAAGGTAAGGCGATTACTGTTGGACGATGCAATATTGGTGCTGTTTCCCTGAATCTACCGATTATTCTGTCTTTAGCTCAAAAGAACCAACCTCAGAATTGGGAAGCTGAATTCTGGCGTCTTTTAGATGAAAGATTGGAAATCATTCGCTCCTTCTTTAAAAAGCGTTATGACATTGTTAGACATCAAAAATGCTCTAGCAATCCATTAGCTTTCACTCAAGGTGGTCTTTACGAAGGTAATAAGAATCCAGACGATATCGTAGGTGATATGGTTCGCTACATGACGGCTTCTTTCGGTATTACCGCATTGGATGAAACTACTTATCTTTGGACCGGTAAGCGTCTTGTTGATGAAGGTGGTGAAGTCTCTGCTCGGATTTTGCGTCACCTGAAAGAAAAGCTTGCACAATTTAAGAAAGAAGACGGCTATTTGTATGCTATTTACGGCACACCAGCTGAAAGTCTTTGTGCGACCCAAGCTCATCAGTATGCGAGATTCTGTACTGAAATCGGAATTCCAAATGTATTCGCAAATACAGAACACTATAGTCCCGAATACTTTACAAATTCGTTCCACGTTAATGTGACCGAATTAATCACACCGTTTGAAAAGCAAGATAAAGAATTCCAAGATTTCCATCTTTGCGAAGGTGGACATATTCAATATGTTCGCTTGGATAATCCAGAGAATGTGACTGCGGTTCGTGCCATGATTGAGCGTGGTATGAAGATGGGTTTCTATCAAGGGGTTAACTTTGATTCAGCCTATTGTGGAGACTGTGGGACCAATAGTACCAATGTACTATTCAAGTGTCCGAAGTGCGGTAGCGATGATTTGTCTGTGATTAGTCGTGTGTGTGGTTATTTAGGTTACTCGAATGTGAACGGTATGAGCCGTATGAATGACGGTAAGATGGCTGAAATTAAGAATCGAGTCTCAATGTAATTTGCACAAAATGAACTACGTTGGATTAAGTACATTTGATACCGCTAATGGCCCAGGGGTTCGAGTTTCGATCTTTGTGGCAGGTTGTACTTTGCATTGCAAGGGTTGCTTTAATCCAGAAAGTTGGGACTTTTGTGCAGGGCGCTTATTTACAGATGAAACATTACAGAAAATCCTAAGCGCTTTAGATAGTGACTTTATTGATGGTCTTTCAATCTTGGGTGGAGATCCCTTAGAAAAGGAAAATATTCCTGAAGTCACACGAATTTGTCGCAAAGTCAAAGAAAAATTTGGTTCTAAGAAAACAATTTGGCTTTGGACCGGAAGACGCTATGAGCAAATGCAAGATTTGCCCCTTTTTCAATACGTTGATTGCGTTGTAGATGGTCCGTTTGTTGAAAAACTAAAAACCACAGAAAAAGGTAAGTGGTACGGAAGTACAAATCAACGCATTATTCCTTTAACGGTCAAATAGCGTATCGCTGTTCACATCGAAGTAACAAAATACCGAACTCAATTCTCAATCCAAGAAGATGAGTATTTTTCTCCTTAAGAAATTATCGAAGGAAGTTTTCGTTCCAAAACTGTCTATTTTTCGTTCCATGTTGGAACGTAAAATCATATAAAATAGAACGCAAAAAAGGACTTTGTATGGGAAAAAAACATTCATTGATCTTAAATTTACTCCTTA
>CAZBHT010000194.1:0-1921 GCA_964491655.1 uncultured Burkholderiaceae bacterium | reverse complement strand
TAATAAGATACGAACAGGCCGAATTACTAGGTGATCTAGAAATGAAAATTTTCAGTTATCTGCCCCATATGGTTCTACTTCGTAGCACCTAAGCGCATTTTTTTATGTATGCGTTTGTGTGTGCAGAAGATAGAAGTATGGATTTTAGCTCAACTATTATTGACGGTTTTAACGTTTTTTACTACGCTCAATCCAATTAATTGTATCCATACCTTGGGGTTCGTTATGAGCTTAGATGCCATTCTTATTTCTCCCACAGATAATGTAGTTACTCTTTTAAAGAATTGTGAGCAGGGACAAGAGATTCAGTTTTCATTGAACGGATGCGTTCAAAAAGTACTTCTAAAAGAAAATATCTATTTTGGTCATAAAGTAGCAATTACTGCAATTGAACCTAAACAACACATTATTAAATATGGGGAGAGTATCGGGATTGCTAAACAATGTATTTCTCCCGGGGAGCATGTTCACGTTCATAACGTAGATAGTGCACGAGGACGTGGTGATGTAGCCAATGCTGAAAAAACTTCTGAAACTGTTAAATCAATTTGCTCTTCATTAAAACTCGAAGGAACTCCAATTGTTGATGCAAAGAATTTGACTTTCTTAGGTTATCCAAGAACTGATGGTACTGTCGGAACAAGAAACTACGTTGCTGTTGTTTCTTGTGTCGTTCGTGCCAACGATGTGGTTTCTAAATTAGGTGAAATTGAAGGTGTTGCCGGATTCACGCATCAGCAAGGGTGCTCACAAACGAAACCAGATATTGAACGAATTAAAGAAATTTTGATTAATTTTGCTCATAACCCAAATGTAGGAGCCGTACTTTATATTAGCTTGGGTTGTGAAAGTGTTCCATCAAAAGAAGTCCTTTTAAAAGCTCGAGAAACAGGAAGGCCGGTAGAACTATTAGTAATTCAAGAAGAGGGTGGTGCTTCTAATACCATTAAAAAAGCTAAAGAAATTGTCGAAGTTATGAAATCCAAGATTGCTATGGAACCAACGTGGCATCCCTTTACCAAACTTAAATTAGGTTTGAAGTGCGGTAGTTCCGATACGACTCAAGGGCTATCCGCTAATGTGATTGCAGGAAAGATTACTGATATTTTTGTTAATGCTGGTGCAACGGTTGTTATGGGTGAAACAACTGAATTTATGGGGGCAGAACATATCGCAGCGCGAAGAACTACAAATCAACAAACAGCAAACGAAATCATTGAAGCAGTTGCTCGTATGGAAGATCGAGCCCGAGCTATCGGAGTGGATATGAGAGGAGGGCAACCGACTCGAGGTAACATCGAAGGAGGTCTAACTACAATTGAAGAAAAATCCCTTGGAGCATTAGCAAAATCAGGATCTGCCGTTTTCCAAAAAGTAATTAATTATGGAGAACGGTGTAATGATTCGGGTTTAATCATGATGGATTCTCCAGGAAGAGAACCCGAGATGCTTACGGGGTTAGCAGCTTCTGGGTGCAATTTAATTCTGTTTACTACAGGACGTGGGGCACCACAAGGTTTTCCATTTGTTCCTGTCATCAAATTAACTGGTAATAGTCGCACATGGCAATGTCTTCATGAACACATGGACAGTTATGCCGGAGAAGTTATGGAAGGCAAATTAACCTGCGAGGAAAAGACAAAAGAGTTTTTCAAGGAATTAATGGATTTTGCAAGTGGCAAAAAAACAAAAGCAGAGGAGTGTTCCTATAACAATTCCATGAATATTTATGTGACAGGACCCACAATTTAACGAAAAGTGAACTTTTTTGAAATATTTTTCACATATCGCTTGACAAGTAAAAAAATACTCTGTAACATTCAAATTCTGTTCTGCAGTGAAACGAAAAAACACTGATAAACGGAATGGATGCTTAGCTCAGTTGGTAGAGCGGCGCCCTTACAAGGCGTAGGTCGGGAGT
>CAZBHT010000193.1:0-1925 GCA_964491655.1 uncultured Burkholderiaceae bacterium | reverse complement strand
TCCCGACTTTGACACGAATCGCTAGATAAAATCCCGGCAAAAGCCCGTCATTATTGGCTTTCCCGGGATTTTGATTTCGTTCGTAATATGTTATAACTTTTTAACTCTCAGCGCTTGCTTCAATTCAGTCGCCTTGCAGATCCGAGCAATCGTACCTAATCCAATCGCTCGACTGATCACATCAAAGTCGCCTTCCGTATTGGATTTGCAATACACCACTTCATTCGCACTCAAAGCAACTTCAGTTACCCGTGCTAGCCTTAACGCCTCAACTATGCGCTCAGCACTCATCTGAATGCCTTGACGCTGTAGGTGCACCTCTAAAAGACGATGAAGAACTAAGGCTAAATAACAAATGAAGAAATGACCCCGTATGCGCTTTTCCGTCCAATGGAAACAGGGTCTCGCTACTAATATTGACTTCGAAATCCGAAACGATTCTTCTATCTGCCATAAACTGTGATGAACATTCATCACCTCAGAAACACTCATATGGGGATCTGAGTACACAATCCCATAATAACCATCCCAGAACGATGATTCTTGAATCCGCTCCTCATCAATATGAGCCACTAACTTGGCAGAATCAAAATGAAGAAAAGACTTCCCACCTCGCTTTAATTCACTCTTTAGAATCGAAGGATTGTCTGCTAACTTTTGCGCCTTACCCACTAAACGCTCTCGATCCATCGCATCCTTGCGAGCCCGAGACTCAGAGTAATTAATCAATAACTTCGACTTTAAAGTGACCGTTCCACTTTCCGTTTTAATTGAACGCACCTCATCGGTAATTCGATACTTCTTAATATCACTATGAACCCCATTAGAAGTCCATGACCTCCAACCTTCAGAATCTAGAATTAAATCACGATACTTAAGACCCGAACCCCGTAAGCGATACGCAATGACGTATTCCATTCCGAGTTGCTTAATCGCTAATAGGTTCGAAGCACTATTTAAGCCTCGGTCTGCGCTCACAATGACTTTACGAATCTTGTACTCATCCTTGAGCTTTTGAAGAATCGGAATCATCGTGCCAAATTCATTTTGATTACCGGCAAATAGCTCATAATCAATTGGCACTGCCTGATCATCAATCAATAAACCCATCACCACTTGAACTTGATTGACCTTATTGTCTTTAGAAAAACCAAAGTTGCGAAGCGTATCCGTATGCTGACTTTCAAAGTAGTAAGTGGTGACATCGTAAAGAGCCACAGAAACGACTCGATGATACTGCTTTGAAATTTGCTTATTAAGATAACGAACCAGATCGGATTTGTTTTGTTCCAGAATATCCAAGGTACGATACGTGTGCTGTAACTTCAAACCATCGGCTGAAGCGAATATCTGATTGCGTTTTTGCCATTGGGCTAACTTGGAGTCCGGAGCCAAACTGCGAGCCGTGGTCATAAAGAAGGCGGCACCGGCTAAATCAAAGGAAACGTTCTGAGCCTTCTGTAAGTCCCGTAGCTTACGAGGTAAAGCCAATTGATCCCAGATCCGCTTATAAACATAAGGGCCTAACATTGAAGAGGGATTATCAGTGTCGCTCGCAAAATCTTGAGAAAAGGATAACTTAATGTCTTTAGCTCGTTGTGCAACGCGACGTTGTTTCTCGTTACTTCGATCATCGCGTAGATGATCCATTTCGTTTTGGAGTTCTTCTAAGAAATTTGGATTTTGCGCCAAAAGTAGATCGAGATCTCCGTAGCTTTTAACATTACGGCTAGAGTATTTTTTACGGACCGGATCCCAATAGGATTCACGGATGTAGATATAGGTTTTCCCGTTCTTGCGTTGTTTGACGATGTTCATAGAGACCTCTAGAGATATCTATAATAATAACATATATCGAACGACAAGAAACGCACAAAACTCAATATCTTTCAAAAAGTTATTGATTTTGGACTGTCAAAGTCGGG
>CAZBHT010000192.1:0-1928 GCA_964491655.1 uncultured Burkholderiaceae bacterium | reverse complement strand
TAAGTGGTCATTACAAAAGAGGAGATAGACAAATTTATGTTAATCGAGGTACGGGACTTTGGAATGGTTTTACGCAACGTTTAGGTGTGCCTAGCGAAATCACTTTGATTACACTTCATTAAATTCGGTGTGAACCTTCTCGAGGAAGATAGAGTTCCTTTTCAAGAATATAGTCTTGAACTTTAGAATCCAATCCTGCAATTGGCTTAAAACGATTTTCATCAAAAAGAGTGGTTCGAATTTCAGTCGAAGAAACATCGAACCGGGGTGCTGTTAACTGAATAATTGAATGATTTAAAGTTGGATTCTGATTAAAAGATTCAACGGTTTGTACGCTAATGTCAGATCCATATGGATTTTGAAATAAGTCTTCATTGCGTTCAAAGAGCGCTAAATTGACTAAATCAGGGAAATGCTTCCACTGAATCCAGGTCGGAAGGTTTTTCCATTGATCGCCTCCCAAAATAAAGAAGAGCGCATCGGTTGGAAACTGTTTACGGAATGAATAAAGCGTATCAATCGAATAACTTTGTCCAGCTCGCTGAAGTTCTCGCTCATCAATCTCAAGTTCTGGATAATCCCGGCATGCGATTTGAAGCATGCGTAATCGGTCTTCGTCACTGGCTCGAGCAGTTTTTTGCCAAGGGCGAGTGGGAACTAAGAAAATTCGATCCAAATTGAGTTGTTTTTTAGCTTCAAGTGCTAAAACAATATGAGCCGTATGGACCGGATCAAAAGTTCCACCAAGAATACCGAGTCTAAAAGGTTGGTTAGTTTGCGACATCTTCAACCACCGAAATCAAGCGAACGATTCGTCCTTCTTTTTCTTGAATCGCAAAAAGATTCAAGTGAATATGTTCTGGCTTATTCATAGAAGGTTGTTGCGAAAACCAGTATTTCCAACCGTCTTCGGGATTTTCAACCACAGGTGGAATTGAAAGAGTTTGCGTAGCAACTTCAGTCGTCATACCAATCGTTAACTGAGCTAAAGAAGGTATAGGATTGTCCTCAGAAAAAGCGGGACACTGCAGTGAGGAAGCTGGAACTTCTTCCATTCGGACTTCACGAATTTGTCCTCGATCGCCGAGAATGAACCATATGTTTTGATGTATCTGAGTTTCGCTAGAAGACTCTTCTGTTGTCGTTTTAATTGGAGCCGAGAAGCAAAGATAATCTTCCTTCAAGCTATTGTGATGTAGTTCAGCTCGTGTTTTTTTAGTAATCTCAGACAATCTTGTTTTTCCAAGTTCAATCTGATTTTCGCCAAAGGAAACAGTTCCAGCGATTTTTTCGGGTAAATCAAAGATAGCATCGGCAAAACCCACTGGGTAGGTAAAGGGTTTTGGAGTCGGATCTGGTGCTATTGGAGTCCGTAACGGGGAAGTGACTTGGGCTACGACGCTACTGACCCAAAAGCTAAGAACCAGAAAAAGAAAACGCATAATTACCTAAAAAACAAACCGTCTAAAAGAGTGATACAGCTCACCACAGTTTAGACGGTTTTAATAAGAAAAAGATTAAAGAGCGCGATATCCAATATCTCGGCGCATTTGAGCACCCTTGAACTGAATTTGATCGCAAACTTCATAAGCTTTATCTCGAGCTTGTTGCAACGTGTCTCCTAAACCGACAACACAAAGTACTCGACCACCTGAGGTAACGACTTCTTGCTGATCATTAAACTTGGTGCCGGCGTGGAATGTAATGGCATCTGCAGTTTCTTCTGGAATACCGGTAATGACATCACCTTTTCGAGGACTTTCTGGATAGCCTTCAGAAGCTAATACAACACCTAAGGCTTTGCGAGAATCCCATTCGGGATTTACTTGATCTAAACGACCTTCGATACCCGCTAAAACCAACTGAGCGAAGTCACTCTTTAAGCGACTCATGATAGGCTGAGTTTCCGGGTCACCAAATCGGCAGTT
>CAZBHT010000191.1:0-1939 GCA_964491655.1 uncultured Burkholderiaceae bacterium | reverse complement strand
ACCTATGTCATACGAAATAAATGATATTAAAGCCATTAAATTAGGTGATATTCAAATTGATTTGTACTCCGATGTGGCCGAGAGAATTGCCCGGACTTTAAGTGATGGAGACAAAAAGGATACAACGTCTCAGATTAGACGTTTTTATGATGAATTAGTGATGTGGTATGACAAGGTGTATGTTTCCGAAAATCATGGAGATAAATTTAAGGAATGTGCGCCTTATATTCAAATGATTCGGGCCAAAGTTGCCTATGCTAAGGGGCGTGGTCATGTATCAGACGAATTCTATAAAGTAATGGATACGTTACTTCGACAAATTCAGGATCCCAAAACACTTCGCCAAGCCAAACTCTTCTTTGAGGCAGTGATCGGTTTTAGAAAAGCTCTTGAAAAAAAATAAATATAGGTGTTGCTATGAAATTAAACAAGATTATTAAAATCCAAGCTACTTTAAGATGTGTATCGGGTCTACATATTGGCGGTAATGAATCTGAAATGCATATTGGCGGTGTGGATAACGGTATTGTTAAACATCCAATTACTCAGCGTCCCTATCTTCCCGGCTCCAGTTTAAAAGGCAAAATGCGTAGTCTCTTAGAATGGAAATCGGGTGCGGTTAAACAAGCACCTCTTTCCTGGGATGATTACGAGAAAACAAAAAACGAAGAAGTGTTGCGCATTTTGCAATTGTTCGGTTCAGCTTCTAGTGAAAAAGGGGATGAAGCGATTAATACTCTCGGTCCTTCTCGCCTTTCCTTCTGGGATTGTGATTTGACTGAAGATTTTGTCAAAAAAATCGAACAAAGTGATGTTTTATTCACTGAAGTCAAAACAGAAAATGTAATTAATCGCATTACAGGTACTGCTGAACATCCTCGTCAAACCGAACGAGTTCCGGCAGGAGCAACCTTTAATTTCAAGTTAACTCTAAAGGTATTAGACGAAGACGACGATAAATTACTCCAAACAGTATTAGTTGGCCTGAAGTTATTAGAACACGACAGCATCGGTGGATCGGGTTCTCGTGGCTATGGAAAGATTTGTTTTGATCATTTGACTATTGATGGACAACCGAATTCTTCTTTTGAAACCCTTGATCCTTTTAAGAGATAAATTATGCTTTTACGGGTAGAAATTACACCCCAAACTGCGTTTGGATCTGAAATTTTAGGTGAAACTCTTTTTGGGCAACTTTGTTGGACAATCTGTCATCTTTATGGAGAGGACCAACTCTCTGAATATTTAGGTGGATATACAACGGGATGTCCTTTTGCCATTATTTCAGATGCCTTCCCTCATAATTATCTACCTATACCGACGCTTCCCTCTTTTATGTGGAATGATTCTAACGTAGAAGACCGAAAGTACTTAAAAGCAAAACACTGGATCGCAAGGAATACCGCTTTATCCTTACCGTTACTTCAGTGGAGAAATGAGGCATTAACAGATGCAGAACTCTTTGAGCTTTTAGAGGTAGATGATAAAAATAAATTTAAATTTTATCGTCCTGAAGTTACTTTGCCCAGAATCCACAATACAATTTCTCGCTTGACGAATACCACAGGAACTGGGCAGTTTGCACCCTATACAGGAGTTCAAACGTGGTTTAGCCCAAAACTACATTTCGATGTTTATGTAGTTATTGATGAACGATTTAATGAAGAAAAAGTTTCAAACTGCTTTGAATATATTGGTATGACAGGGTTTGGTCGTGATGCCTCTATTGGACTAGGAAAATTTATTGTGTCCAATATTGAAAAGATAGATTCAAATCCAAAGTCCAATCAATTTTTGACATTAAGTTCTGCGTCAATCTGTGGTTTGGATTTAACAAAAGAATCATACTATCGAACGAAAACTCATTTCGGGCGACATGGCGATCGAATGACTCACAGCGCAAATCCGTTTAAAAAGCCCCTTCTTTTAGCAGAAAGAG
>CAZBHT010000190.1:0-1973 GCA_964491655.1 uncultured Burkholderiaceae bacterium | reverse complement strand
AAACTATTGGATAGCCTATTCTTACGATCATATTATCTTCAGGAAGATGTTGACCAAAAACACGTCGAATTAAACGATCTAATCCTGGAATAACAGAGCTACCTCCACTAATGACAACACCATTACTTAAATGGGTCGTTAGGTTTCGGTTTTTAATTTCACGATAAATTTGATCAAATTTAGCTTCTAGAGAGGCCTCCATAATAGCGGCGAGTGCTCTATTAGAAAATACTCTCGGAGAGTTTCTCAACCCAGAATATTCAGGAAGAGATTGCAACTGTTCCGGATCAATCCCTTGCCGAAAATCTACCATCCCAACATTCACTTTGAACTGTTCTGCGTCTATCGTAGATAACTTTGTTTGAATCGAAATATCATTGGTAATGGTATCTCCGCCGAAACGGAAAGCTTTTGAATAACGAATGCTATCTCCGCTGTATAAACTGACATCGGCCAAAGATGATCCAATATCAATCATTAATACACCTAAGCGTCTTTCTTCTGGAGTTAATATTGCTTCTGCAGAAGCGAGAGGATTAAAAAGAAGACGATTGTTAACCAATTCCAAGCCACTTCTTGCAAGCGCTTTAGCAATACTCATACAAGAACTTGTCTTGGCCGTCACAACATGTAATCTACCATCCAGTCTTGAACCAGCCAAACCAACTGGAGACTTGATACCCCATATGCCATCAACAGCAAACTCTTGAGGGAGGGTTGAGATATATTTCATTGTTGAGGATGCCAAAGGAACTTTTTGTGCATCTGCAATTAAACCGTCTACATCACGCTGTTCGATTTCATTATGTGGAATCAAACGCATGTAATCCGTATTTTCGGATACTACAGAAATTCCAGAAATCCCCGTAGTTACCTTTTGGATTCTTACTCCACTCTTTTTTTCAGTTTCAGCAACTACAGCACGGATAACCTCAACCAATAGATCCATATCTACGGCATTTCCTTCGCGCATGCCAGCGCTCACAACCTCTTCCATGCCGATTAATTTAAAGTGCTGTGGATCTATTGGCTCAGCAACTGCACAAACGATCTTAGATGAGCCAATATCTAAAGCTACTAGCAGATTATCTGCTTTATCTGCCATCATTTTTCTCCGACGGATTCTTCTTTCTCTAACTGTAACGATCTTTTAATAGCGACTCCTCGATCATATCTCGCATCAATTCTTTGCGGTTCTGAACCTAGATAAGACTGTATGGAAGGCAACTCAAACAAAATTCGATTGAGCTTACTTTCCATACCAACTGTTGTTTCGTACGTTCCAAAAACTATGCTTAAAGGAGAACCCGATTGTCTGCGGACATTTAAAATCCAGCCACCAAATTCATTAAGTTCAAGTGATTTTGCAACAAAACCTTGCTTTGAGCAAACTTCCTCTAATAACTTATATCTCTCATAAATAATTTGGGCTTTTTCTTTGGATCCAATAAGCAAAGGCAATCTATCTTCACTGTCTGCAATCGCAGTATTTGTATGGAAAATACTACCATCTTCAGTCAAAACCTCACCCTCACCCCATAAAGCAATTGCTTTATGGAGAGTGATTTCAATCGCAATACGATTGGGCCAGATACGAGTAACTGAAACGTTTTTTACCCATGGAATATCAACTAACGCATCTCTAATTTCAGAAATATCGACAGTAAAGTAAGTTCCACGAATACGATTTTTGAGTCTTTTCGTAATGCTATAAGCAGAAACTACGGAATCATTGCCCACAATGGAAACATCGATTCCTTTTAACCAAAAAATTGGACGTTGCATTAACCACCACAACGCCATACCAATCACAATAACTGAGATCAGTATCCAACAAAAATCGGTTAATTGCTTATAGGTTTGATTACTCCAGTTCCTCATTTACTGCACTACGCCTTAAGAGATGCTCCTTGAGCCGCCATGTGTTTTCGGCAGTTTCCCGGTACAAAAGGTGTGCAGAGAGGGAATATCAG
>CAZBHT010000189.1:0-1976 GCA_964491655.1 uncultured Burkholderiaceae bacterium | reverse complement strand
CAAATGGTGAAATCAGCAAGGAAGAATACGATAACTGGCGTTACAACTATCCAGAGTCAGAAGCTAAACGTAACAAAACTCGTCTCAAGAAAAAGTCCAACAAATAGTAAGGAGGAGTATCCATGGATAAAATAGTTCCTGCTTTTCAAGTAACCCTTTTTGATTCCACCCTTAGTGATGCTTGTGCTGATATGATAGAATTAGGGATCGATTCATTATTAGACGATGGTATCTTTAAAAGTCTTCCTATTGTCAGTGTTCTTGTCGGTTTAGGAAAAACTGCTCAAAACATTCACGACCGCAACCTATTAAAACAATCTGCTCAATTCATCAATACTTTTAACACAAAAACCATTTCACAAGCAGCATTAGACAAACATCGTAACAAACTAAATAACAATCCCAAATTTGCCGAAGAGGAACTTGGTCGAGTTGTAATCCTTCTTAATTCGAATGTAGAAACCAAAAAATCCGAATTATTAGGTAAATTTTACAGAGCTTATGTTTTGGAAGAAATCGACTGGGAGCTCTTTTGTGAATTTGCCGAAATTACGTCAAAACTCTTTGTATCAGACCTAAAGCTCTTATCAGAAATTTTTTCAGGTGTTGTCACTAACACTACACAATGCCAAGGTTATAGAGCAGAACGACTAATCTCGTTAGGATTAATTGATTCTGCACCCAAATCCATTAGCCTTGGAAATATCGGATCTAGCATGACCCAAAACTATATTCGAGTTAATGAACTCGGAAAACAGTTCTGTGAAATTATCCAAAAAACAGAATAAAGCACAAAAAAACCTTACTGTTCTCTCAAAACAGTAAGGTCTTTTTATGCTTCTATAAATAGAGATTATTTTTTTGAACTATCAGCCTATAAACACTCCTCTTCTCACAAAACACTGCTTAAACTGTTGCCAAAACGTTGCCACCACTTAAACATTTTTGCTTGAAGCCATTGTGTTTACTGGCTTTACCCACTTCAAAAGCCTACTCAAACTCAATCGTCGCAACAGGCTTCTTTGTCAACTCGAAACATACTCGGTTAACACTTGGAACCTCTGCTGTAATTCTGTCAGAAATCTTCTCTAAGATATCGTAGTCCACTCTCTCGATGGTTGCTGTCATGGCATCGATGGTGTTCACCGCACGAATAACTACCATGTAGCCCATGCTTCTCTCATGATTTCTAACACCAACAGCCTTGAAATCAGGTACTACTGTGAAGTACTGCCATACCTTCTTATCTAAGCCAGCCTTAGCGAACTCCTCGCGAAGGATTGCATCAGACTCACGAACTGCCTCAAGGCGGTCACGAGTGATTGCACCAAGACAACGAACTCCAAGTCCTGGTCCTGGGAATGGCTGACGGTATACCATGTGTGGTGGAAGACCAAGCTCGATACCACATTCACGTACCTCATCCTTGAACAACTGTAACAATGGCTCAACCAACTCAAACTGCATGTCCTCTGGAAGACCACCAACGTTGTGGTGAGACTTAACCATCTTTGCTGTCTTTGTTCCACTCTCAATAATATCTGGATAAATGGTACCCTGACCCAAGAAGTCGATACCCTCTAGCTTTCTAGCTTCCTCCTCGAATACGCGGATGAACTCGCCACCGATAATCTTTCTCTTCTGCTCTGGGTCAGCAACACCCTCAAGCTTACCTAAGAAACGGTCTGTTGCATCTACATATACAAGGTTTGCATTTAACTGGTTCTTGAATACTTCTACTACGTCTTCTGACTCGTTCTTACGCATCAAACCATGGTTAACATGCACACATACTAACTGCTGGCCAATTGCCTTAAGAAGCAATGCTGCCACAACGGATGAATCTACACCGCCGGACAACGCCAACAATACCTTTTTATCTCCAACCTGACGACGAACCGCTTCAATCTGATCTGCTACGAAGTTCTTCATATTCCAGTTAGCCTCTGCCTTACATGTATCAAATACAAATGCCT
>CAZBHT010000188.1:0-1985 GCA_964491655.1 uncultured Burkholderiaceae bacterium | reverse complement strand
GCACAGAAGCAAACCCATCCGGGAAAGATTTGGCTTAATAATTGAAAAAATCAAAATAAGTGATTAATCACCACAACGTACTGAATGAGGCTTTGCAATAGCGGGTAGTTTAGCCATCCACGGTAAACGCTTTGCATGTTGGTCTCTAAAGGCCTTAATTTCTTCAATATCAGCTAAGGTTGATTCCACCATATCCAAGCCTTCTAAAATCATGCGTTGATGTCGATCGCTGGTAGCAAAGCTCCAACAGTGATCACCGAGTCGAATTTTTCTTTTTTCTACGTCAACGGTCAGCTTAGTAGGTTCTACGTCTGATAAGAGCGAAAGAATTTCTTTACCATCGGCTTCAGAAACCTTAGCAGCGAGTAGCCCATTATTAAAACAGTTGGAATAGAAAATTTCACCAAAACTTGGAGCAATCACCACACGGATGCCCATTTGTTGTTGAGACCATACGGCATGTTCTCGACTCGAACCACATCCATAGTTAGGTCCAGCAACAATGATCTGGGTCGCATCAAAACCAGCTCGATTAAAGACGCATTCGTTTCTTGGAGAACCGTCGGAATTAAATCGCATGTTTTAAAAACAGCCCTTTTGCAAGCCTTGTCGGTCAATACCTCTTAAAAATTGCTTAGGAATAATTTGGTCTGTATCTAAATTGTCGATTGGCAGAGGAGCTGCAACGGCTGTAATTTGAATTAATTTTTCCATCTTTAAATCCTTAATTTATAGTGTACGCCAATCAACTAATTTGCCCGTGATCGCGGCGGCCGCAGCCATCTCGGGGCTAACCAAATGAGTCCGAGAACCTCTACCTTGTCTACCTTCAAAATTACGGTTTGTTGTCGAAGCACAGCGTGTGCCCTCTTCCAACAAATCATCATTCATGGCTAAACATAGAGCACAACCGCTCATACGCCATTCAAATCCAGCATCAATGAAAATTTGAGCAATACCTTCTTTTTCAGCCTGACGGCGAGTCCACATAGAGCCAGGAACCACTTGAGCCCGAACACCCGGGGCAACTTTGTGACCTTTTAATACATTGGCTGCGGCTCTCAGATCCGCTAAACGTGCATTCGTACAAGAACCGATGTAAACGTGATTGATCGGGATTCCAGCCATTAAGTCACCAGGTTTTAAACCTTGATAGGCTAAACCACGTTCCGCCGCGGTGCGGGCAACAGGATCCGTAAAGGTATCCAATTCTGGAATGACTTCATTAATTCCAACAACTTGGTCTGGACTTGTTCCCCAAGTAACCATTGGAGTGACGTTAGAAATATCAATATCGACAACGCGGTCATATTCTGCATCCGGATCACTCTTTAGAGTAGCCCAGTATTCGAGAGCCTGATTCCAGTCTTCGGGAGTAAAGTCTATTGCATGTTCTTTAACCCACTGAATAGCCTTTTCATCAGGAGCAATCAAAGCACCACGAGAACCTGCTTCAACCGTTAAATTACAAAGAGTCATACGACCTTCAACCGTTAAAGCGTCAACGGCTTCGCCTTGATATTCAACGATATGACCTAAAGCACCACGGGCAGAAATGGTTCTCAGTACGGTAAGGGCCATATCTTTGGCAGTTGATCCTTCAGGAAGAGTTCCATTAATACGAACCAACATCTTCTTAGGAACTCTGTAAACCAAAGTGGAAGTCGCTAAAACATGTTCAATTTCAGAGGTTCCAATACCAAAAGCTAAAGCTCCTAAAGCACCGTGAGTAGTCGTGTGGCTGTCACCACAAATCACGACCATACCAGGTCTGACAATTCCCTGCTCGTCCATAAGAACGTGTTCAACACCTTGGTAGGGATCATTGGTTCCATAGAAGGCCTTAATGCCAAAAATTTGACAATTTTTCTCTAGATTTGAAGCTTGTAAGGCGCTTGCAGGGTCATGAATCACACGAGGTGTTGTCGGAGTTGAAGGAATAATATGATCTACGACACAAAGGTGACTATCAGGAGAAAAGACAC
>CAZBHT010000187.1:0-2021 GCA_964491655.1 uncultured Burkholderiaceae bacterium | reverse complement strand
TCCAGTATTCTTCCGGAATAAAGCTGTTGATTTCTTCTTCCCGTTCACAAATGATGCGTACTGCTACCGACTGTACACGACCTGCACTGAGCCCTTTTTTCACTTTACGCCACAGCAGTGGACTCAACTGATACCCGATAAAACGGTCTAGCACACGACGTGCCTGTTGAGAATTCACACGGTTAGTAGCAATTTGTCTTGGATGTTTTACCGCATTTTTAACAGCATCTTTTGTGATTTCATTAAATTCAATACGGCAGCATGCATCCGGGTCAATTTTCAATGTTTCCATCAGATGCCATGCAATGGCTTCCCCTTCGCGGTCCGGGTCGGGTGCCAGAAGTACTGCATCGGCTTTGGAAGCTGCTTTTTTCAGTTCTTTAATTTTATCGCCTTTTCCGCGAATGGTGATATATTTCATGGCAAAGTCGTTTTCCACGTCAATGCCTAACTGACTTTTCGGCAGATCACGCACATGGCCTACCGATGCCAGCACTTCATATTTATTTTTCCCTAAAAATTTCAACAGAAACCATATTTGCTTTTGTCCGCGATAGATTCCTCGTAGATCCTTTCGAATCCAATTTTCAGGAACATCGTAATAAAGCCAAGAATCAGTACATCCAACAATTTGAACTTGGTTTTCAAAAAGTCCTAATTCTTCCCACAGTTCACGGAACATTGCTTCTTTCGGTGTTTCACCTCGTTTAATTCCGCCTTGTGGAAATTGCCATGAATGCTGTCCTAAACGTTTGCCCCAAAAAACCTGCATTAGTGGATTTTGCAAAATAATTCCAACGTTTGGTCGGTATCCGTCTTTATCAAGCATGAAAAAAATTTAAAATAACAACTTTATTTGAACATTATATTCGGCATCAATAAAAAGTTTGTTCATTTGTCGAATATTTCGATGGTAGTTTTCTACTAAAAATCTGTGATAGAGAAAATTGAATGCGTGCAAAACAGTTTTTTATTACAACACAAAAAGAAGCACCCGCTGATGCTGAGGTAATTAGCCAAAAATTGATGCTTCGTGCAGGAATGATTCAAAAGCTTGCGGCAGGTATCTACAACTACATGCCAATGGGACTACGTAGTTTACGTAAGATTGAAAAAATCATTCGTGAAGAAATGAATCGTGCTGGTGCAATTGAACTGTTAACTCCAGTGGTACAACCGGCAGAGTTATGGCAGGAAACAGGACGTTGGCAAAAATACGGTCCTGAACTATTGCGGATTAAAGATCGTCACGATCGTGATTTTGTTCTCCAACCAACAAGCGAAGAAGTGTTGACCGATCTTGTTCGTCAACAAATTCGCTCCTGGCGTCAGTTACCGGTTAATTTCTACCAAATTCAAACCAAATTCCGTGATGAACGTCGTCCTCGCTTTGGATTAATGCGAGGTCGTGAATTTGTCATGAAAGATGCTTATTCCTTTGACAGAACCGTTGAAGATGCCGGAAAGAGTTACGACATTATGTTTAAGGCATATTGCCGTATCTTCGATCGTTTAGGTTTAATGTACCGTGCTGTGCGTGCAGATTCTGGTTCTATCGGTGGTTCACGTTCTCAAGAATTCCAAGTTATTGCAGACACAGGCGAAGATTTAATCGTTTACTGTCCGGAAAGTGATTTCGCTGCCAATATCGAATTAGCTCCAGCTCCTGCTTTGCTTACAGAACGATTAGCTCCAACCGAAGAGTTAACAGAAGTAGCAACTCCTAATATGGAAAAATGTGAAGTTGTGACTGAATTCTTAGGTTTATCTTTAGATCGTAGTGTAAAAAGTGTTGTAGTTGCCACGGATCGCTATGATGAAAATGGTGAGCCATTACCAGCAAAGATTGTTGTACTTTTGCTTCGTGGAGACCATACGTTAAACGAAGTGAAGGCAGGTAAGCTTGAATCTTTGAAGTCTGGATTTAGATTTGCAACAGATGCAGAAATACAAGCTAATTTTGGATGTAAACCTGGTTCTTTAGGTCCTGTAGGAATTTCAAAGGATATTGAAGTCGTAGC
>CAZBHT010000186.1:0-2032 GCA_964491655.1 uncultured Burkholderiaceae bacterium | reverse complement strand
ACTCGCGACCTCAACCTTGGCAAGGTTGCGCTCTACCAACTGAGCTACTCCCGCATAGCAAACAATCCATTCTACAAAGAAAGAATGGAGCGGGAGACGAGTCTCGAACTCGCGACCTCAACCTTGGCAAGGTTGCGCTCTACCAACTGAGCTACTCCCGCAGAGAGGTTGTAACTATACATATGGAATTTTGACTTGTCAACTGGAAAGTGAAAGAAATTAAAAAAATATTCAGAATGACCCTTTTTTGGTGTTTTTTAAGGGGTGGTTTGACAGACCTAAAAATGACTGATATAGTTCGCTCCTCTTTTGGAGTGGTAGCTCAGTTGGTTAGAGTATCGGCCTGTCACGCCGAGGGTCGCGGGTTCGAGCCCCGTCCACTCCGCCAAGATTCGAATCTCATGTTGTTTTGTGCAACGTGAGATTTTTTGTTTTCTCAATCATTTCAAATAGATACCTGCCTCAGGTGGTCCTGTTTCGTGACACCTAAGCACGATTTTTTATGTGTGCGTTTGTGTGTGCAATTTACTGATGTGTGTTTTAACTTATTAATTGAGATGTGGCGTACTTCCTCAATCATTCTTTTCACAATATTTCTCTTGTTACGCCATAGCTGTTTTAGCATGAATTCTCAATTGTTTTTTTCAAAAACAAAGGGTAGATAAAAAAAAGTTGCGTAAAAACAACATAAAAAGTGATTTTTTGAAATGAATTAACTCATTGTTTATTAAGATAAATATCGTAATTCTTACAATTTCGATCAGAATTTATTTTAACTAAATGAACAAAGTTTGATCTAGATCAACCCCCCCCGATATTTTGGAGTATTTTTAGCTCGTTAACGCGCGTGTTAACCATGTAATAAACAAGGAGTACTCCATGAAAAAAAATCTTTTAGCAAGTGCTGTTTTGATAGCAATTGCATCGTGCGCTACGGCAGTTGAATTGACAGAAAATACGTCCATAAATCTTATTACCGATTTCGGTCATGGTAAGGATTATGTCATTAACAAGGATTATGCATCCACTAAATTAAATGGCCATAAATTGACCGTCAATAATACAGCGAGTCAAGAGACTGCCTTCTACAAGACGACAAATGCTATTTATGTAACTTCGGATTACAGTATTCTGAATATCGGCGACGATTCCACAAAGGGCACTTTTGAAGTTAATGGCGATATCACTCTTGGGGGTACTGGCCATAGCGTTATGGCTCAAAATTTCACGATTAACAATGGGAATCTTTATTTGGCAAAAGGGAAATACGCAAGTAACGAGTTAAAAGTCCATGTTCAAAATTTTAGTCTAAACTTTGCTGACAGTACAAATGCTATCCAGCTTGACGGAGGCTGCAATAATTCCCTTACCATTGAAGCAGATTCTGTTGTAGTTAACTCCGGCCGTACCGCCATTCGTGCTGGTACCGACAGCAATGTCATGATTAAGGCAAACAAGTTGGAACTCAGCACAACCGATGAAACCCGAGCTGCCATCGAGTCCGATAACGATGTGACGCTTGATGTGAACCAAGCCACACTTAAGGGCAATCTTATCGTTGTCGGTGAAATGGCTGCCACCGGTAACTTTGAATTATATGGCACTCAAAACGAAATCGGTACTTTGACGGATATTGACGGCAAAGGTTCTGCAAAGCTGTATATTCAAAACGAAAAGGTCCAATTGACGATTGCCGACAACCAAGCTGAAGCCTTGAATATCGCTGGCTCAGGCGAGTTGAACGATGTCTATGGTGAAGATATTGAAAAATTTGCAAATCAAGTGTCTGTCGGTGGTAACGAATCCACCTTGACTTTGGAAGAAGGTATGACTAATGGCACCGTTACCGCAACATTAGATGCAAACGGCAAACTCAATAACGTCATCACCAAAGTTAATTCCATCATGTCCAACGTTTTGGATTTAACCGCTTCAACTACTTTGTCCATGAACCGTATCCTCATGAACGACGTTCGTAAACGCTTGGGCGATATCCGCTCTGCCGAAGGTACTCACGGTATCTGGGCTCGTT
>CAZBHT010000185.1:0-2032 GCA_964491655.1 uncultured Burkholderiaceae bacterium | reverse complement strand
TGAAACTGCTGAGGTGCGGGATGATTGTACTATTTACCACGGAGTTACGCTTGGTGGACCCCCTTTGGCCGACCGTACAAAACGACATCCTACTTTAGGTAAGAACTGTATTGTTGGAGCAGGAGCTAAAATTTTAGGCTCCTTTACCGTTGGGGATAACTGTCGAATTGGTAGTAATGCCGTTGTGATTAAACCATTGCCTCCTAATTCAACGGCTGTAGGTAATCCGGCTCGAATCGTGGATAAGAATAAGAAGAAAAATACTGAAGAAGTCACTCCTAATGAGAAAGAAAGTCTTGCTCAGCAGGATCCAAAGATGCATGTGCGCTATGCGGCTTACGGCGTAGTGGCCGATGAAGTGGACCCCTATGTAAAACGCATTGAAAAGTTAGAAAAAATTGTTCTCGAACAAGCACATCGCTTATCTCGAATTGAAAATGAAAAATCCTCAGAAAATTAATCTTTTCTGAGGATTCAAAAGACAAAGGACCTCATTGAATGATCGTTTCAATGAGGTCCTTAATTTTTAGTTGGCTTGTGGTGTGGAATATAAAGATTCGATTAATGTCTTTAATTTTTCAGCCACAATCTTACGACGCAACTTCATGGTTACGGTAAGGCAACCATTATCAACTGTCCACGGATCTCTGAGTAAGATGACATTTCTAGGTACACCATACTGAGGGAACTTAGAACATGCTTTCTTAATGCGTTTGAGAGCAGCCATGCGGATATCACGACGTAACAAAATCTCATCGTTGTCTGGATCAACTCCAAATTCGTTCGCAAGGCGCTTCCATTCATCCTCGTTAATAACCGTCAAACAAGTGATAAATGGACGATTTTCACCAACAACCATTGCTTGATCGAATAAAGAATCTGCTTGGATCGCTAATTCCAAATCCTGAGGTGCAATTTTTTCACCAGTCGAAGTAACGATAATTTCTTTAATACGACCTTTGATAAGAATATGTCCTGTATCAAAGAGATCAGCCTGGTCACCCGTTCTTAACCAAC
The DNA here is from genome assembly GCA_964491655.1 of uncultured Burkholderiaceae bacterium. Lineage (GTDB taxonomy): Bacteria > Pseudomonadota > Gammaproteobacteria > Burkholderiales > Burkholderiaceae_F > JAFTYR01. The sequence continues at coordinate 1,015 of CAZBHT010000185.1, read as the reverse complement.
CATCTTCCGTAAAGGCTTCTTTAGTTGCATCAGGACGGTTCCAATAACCTTGCATAACGGTTGGACCACGAACTTGTAACTCGTCTTTCTCACCAATACGCACTTGCATACTCGGCAGTGGCTGTCCGACTGTAATCGGGTTGTTATAGCCTTCCTTGTTTAAGGAAATCACAGGGGAGGATTCTGTTAACCCGTATCCTTGATATAGCGGTAATTCAAGCGCACAGTAAAAACGTCCCAACTTGTTGGATAGGGCGGCTCCCCCTACGATCGACAAACGTAAGCGCCCACCAAAAAGATCATGCAAAGGCTTAACAACCTGATTTTTCAGAGCTGCCCAAGCAATAGAATCGGTATCAGAGAAGTTGGATTCTGGAATTTCCAAGCCATTTTGATGGCAGAATCGTCTCCAACCAATATCAACCGCATAATCCGCAAGAGTTTTGATCTCGGCCTTAATGAAATATTCTTCCAATCGAGATTGGAAGCGCTCGAAAATTCGAGGAACCGAAATGAAAACAGTAGGACGAATTGTCTTTAAATCTTCAGCTAAATTCAAAACACCACGAGAGAAGACAATATGAGCATTCTTCATCGTAGGTAAATAGTAACCAACGGTTCTTTCAAAGGTATGAGAGAACGGAAGGAATGAAAGGAAGACATCATCACGTTGAATCTTCATAAAAGCGTCGCAGTCTTTAACGTTACTGACAACGTTCTTGTGACTTAACATGACACCCTTGGGTTTTCCAGTGGTACCGGAGGTGTAAACAATCGCGGCTAAGTCGGATTCTTCTGGATAGTCGGTTGGCATTTCGCCGTTTTCAGCGCGTTTTAACCAATCTTCTAGTGTGATTACCGGAACGGGACTGTTTTCTGTATTTGAAAGATCATTGTCAATAACAATAACTTCTCTCAAATGAGGGAAATTGGATTCATGGGAAGCGATAGCATTCCAACGAAGTGCCTTAGGAACAAACAATAACTTTGATTCAGAATGGTTAATGATGAAGGC
>CAZBHT010000184.1:0-2055 GCA_964491655.1 uncultured Burkholderiaceae bacterium | reverse complement strand
TTCATGCCGTTGAAGAGGCAATTGCACAATCGGTCGTGTGCGAGTCCGTAAGAGAAGAATTTTCCCAAAATGATTTGGAAAAAAATAACGTCAAATGCGTAACAGCTCCATCTTATTATCAACAAAAATCGTCTACATTAGTTTATCAGGGGGTGGATCAATACCTTGATTTTGTATCGCCTAAGAGTGCGATTGTATCTGATGAAGGGAAAAATCGTGTTTCCATAGATTCCGAGTTAGATCAACAACCTCAAAAACCGATTGCTAAGCAGATACCACAGCCTTTAGGTAAAGCTGTGGGACAAGTTCTCGGTAACTTTATTATCGCAGAAAATAGTTCTGGGGTCGTTTTGGTGGATATGCACGCGGCTCACGAGCGTATCATTTATGAGCGTCTTAAGCGTTCGTGGGATGAGCGAGGTTTTGTAAAACAGAATTTATTAATTCCATACGTGTTTTCAGTGACAGCTACTAAAATGGCAACGTATGAAGAAAATAAAAATGAGCTATCCCGTCTTGGTTTAGAGGTAACGGCGGTGTCGGTAAATCAATTAAGTTTGAGAGCAGCTCCTCAGATCCTAGATCAACAAATCGGTGACAGTGGCGCTGAACTGGTTCGAGACGTGTTAGATGATATTCAAAAGTATGGAAGCTCAGCTATTCTTACTGAAAAGAGAAATGAAGTTTTAGCAACAATGGCATGTCACGCAGCAGTGCGCGTTAACCGAGTTTTAACTGTCGCTGAGATGGATGCCATACTTCGCCAAATGGAAGAAACCGATCGAGCTGATCAGTGTAATCACGGTCGTCCCACCTGGGTTGAAATTTCCGCTAAAGAGTTAGATAGTTTTTTCATGAGAGGCCGATGATGAGACCAATAGATGCAGTGATGATTCTTGGACCTACGGCGTGTGGGAAGACCTCTGTAGCGTTGAATCTGGCCCAATGGATACCATCTGAAATTATTTCAATGGATTCGGCTCTGGTTTATCGTGGAATGGATATCGGAACGGCTAAACCAACCAAGGAAGAGATGAATGGAATCCCTCACCATTTAATCGATATATTGGATCCTACAGAAACTTATTCAGCGGCTAGTTTCGCTACCGATACTGAAATTTTGATTGAAGAAATTCGAAGCCGAAATAAACTTCCTTTGATCGTCGGTGGAACTATGCTTTATGCCAAAGCATTGATGGATGGGTTATCTAATATTCCTGCTACAACCGTAGAGGTTAGAAACCAAATCAAAGCAGAATTAGAAGTATGTGGCATTCAAAAATTATATGAGCGATTAGCTTCTAGAGATCCGGTTACTGCATCTCGCTTAAAATCAACGGATGTTCAGAGAATTTCTCGAGCTCTTGAAGTGTTGGAAATGACAGGGCTTCCTTTAACGTCTTTTTACGGTAAGGAGCAGGGGACGAAATTTAAGATACTTCGCATTGGTTTAATGCCTTCGGATCGGAAGGTTTTGCATGAAATGATTGCAAAACGTTTTGATCTCATGCTTGAGATGGGTTTTATCGATGAAGTGACAAAACTTAAGGAAAATCCGAATTTAGAAAAAGACTGTACAAGTATGCGTTGTGTGGGCTACCGACAAGCTTGGGAGTACTTAGAAGGGAATGTGGATTTTCAATCGTTTCGAGAGGCCAGTATCGCGGCGACACGTCAACTAGCCAAGCGTCAAATGACTTGGATGAGATCCATGGATCAGTTAATATTGATTGATAGTCTTAAAGAAGACTGTAACGTATTAATCAAAAAAATAGTTGAAGAGCATATGTAAATTCAACTAATAAAAGAGAGGATAGTTTTCAAACCATCCTCTAAGTCTTTTTAAGACTTATGTATTAGCGAATGACACAAGGAGCTTCATTGTCTTTCAGTTCACAAATTTCGCCAATTCGACTAACTTTTTCACCCTGAAGTTCAAAGGCTTTTTGTGCTTTGTCTGCATCTTCTGGTGCAACAATGACAACCATACCAATACCGTTATTAAAGACTCGATACATTTCTGTATCAGCAATGTTGCCTTTTTCCTGAAGCCAA
>CAZBHT010000183.1:0-2060 GCA_964491655.1 uncultured Burkholderiaceae bacterium | reverse complement strand
TAAGAAATTTGTAAATTTAGCCTTGACAGGACGGAGTGATCCACAGATACACCTCAAGTTCCGTGTAGCTTTGGGCTTCAGTTTGTTTAGCAACCTTACCCACTATCGTATGCCTAATGCGGTTCCTGTTCGTCGGACCAACGGTTTGCCTCGGGCTTCCTTCAGATTCCACCTCACGATGGACACCCTTGCCTCTGGCTATGCGCTTGGTGCTACCCCTGCGCTCGGGACTTTCACCCGTTAGATTACGCCCATGCCAGGCGCACTAAAAAAGGTCCTTCAAATTGAAGGACCAATGCAGATTTATTATTCTCTTTGATCTATCTTATTTGTGATAAAGACGATTTGTTTCGTAATGTGGCTGACAGCTTACATTAATTCCTAGGCGACGCAAAATGCGTTCATCTTCATCACTAATGATGACTGTAAAGTGAACTTCAGAACCACGTAAACGAGAAAGTTGTTCTTTTGCTTTTTCTGCAATTGGATTATCCAGAGCAGAAATCGTTAAAGCTAACAATACTTCATCGATATGTAAACGTGGATTTTTGTGCAACAAATAACTAGTTTTTAAAGCACAAATTGGTTCTAGTACCCGAGCTGCGATTAAATCAACCTTATCATCAATACCAGCTAAAACCTTGAGTGCGTTAAGCATCATAGCGGAAGCGGCTCCCAACGTACTCGAAGTCTTTCCCGTCAGAATCCGACCGTCAGGTAGAACAATCGCCGCGGCTGGTGCTCCAGTTTGTTCAGCTTTTTCCAAAGCAACTGCAACTGCAGGGAACATTTCCGGTGTTGTATCCGATAGATTCATCAGAAGTTTGAGTTTATTAATTTCGTGCTCATTACCCTGACCGCGCATACGTTTAACCCCCGCAGCGTAGTAGCGACGGAGAATTTCCATACGAGAAGCATGACGACAAGCCTCATCGTCAACGATGCAGTTACCAGCCATATTAACGCCCATATCCGTTGGGGATTTATAGGGAGATACACCCTGAATGCGTTCAAAAATCGCATTCAAAACTGGAAAAATTTCAACATCACGATTGTAGTTAACAGCCGTCTTTCCGTAAGCTTCTAAATGGTACGGATCAATCATGTTAACGTCATTTAAGTCAGCGGTAGCCGCTTCATAGGCTAAATTAACAGGATGTTTTAACGGCAAATTCCAAATCGGGAAGGTTTCAAACTTAGCGTAGCCTGCGGTAACCCCACGCTTGTGCTCATGATAGAGCTGACTTAAACATGTAGCCATTTTCCCACTACCTGGACCAGGAGCGGTTACAACAATAAGAGACCGTGTCGTTTCAATGTAATCGTTCTTACCTAACCCCTCTTCACTAACAATATATTCCACATCAGATGGATAACCGGCAATCGGATAGTGACAGTAGCTACGAACACCTAAAGTTTCCAAACGCTTTAAGAAAGTTTGAGCAGACTTCTGTCCTGTAAACTGAGTCAAAACGACACTACCTACGTAAAGCCCCATTTCACGGAAAGTATCGATCAAACGCAAAACATCATCGTCATATGTAATACCCAAGTCGCCTCGAACTTTATTGGATTCGATATCCGCCGCATTGATCGTAATAACAATTTCTACATCATCTTTAAGATGTTGCAACATTCGGATTTTGCTGTCCGGCGCAAAACCAGGTAATACTCGAGAAGCATGGAAGTCGTCAAAAAGTTTTCCACCAAATTCCAAATACAACTTTCCACCAAAGTGGGCAATACGTTTGCGAATCTGTTCGGATTGCATCGTGAGATACTGTTGGTTATCAAATCCGATCACACCCATTTTATTTACTTCCCTTTTATACGAATACAAAAACAACCGATGATTATAGGCTTGCTGTAATAGTTTTGACTCTCATTTTAACTATCTATCCAAATAAAATGTCCCAATTTGAAAACTCGTATTAACTCACTTAAGTCATCAAAATAATTTCAAATATCATTCAATCGCCCACAGAGGCGACAATTCACAATTTCTATTTAATGATATGGATCACTCCTAGTCCCAAAAGGGAGAAAATAGGTTTAAGAAC
>CAZBHT010000182.1:0-2066 GCA_964491655.1 uncultured Burkholderiaceae bacterium | reverse complement strand
GATTGTGTTTTTTGCGGTGGTGGTTACCGAAGTTTCTTTGTTAAATGTCTTCAATAAATTAGGACTTCCTACTTCTACTACGGTCTCGATCGTGTTCGCCCTTTTGGGTGGTGGTGTAAGTATGGCTTGTTTAGATATCTGGGCTTCTGGTGGCTCTCTTTTAGAACTAGCTCAGTATGTAAATACAACCAAGTGCACCATTCTGATTTTTGGCATTATTTGTTCTGTACCTATTGCATTTGTTGGCGGTACCGTTATTCAGTACTTCGTTCGTTTGATTTTTACATTTAATTATCAACGGATGTATCGTCTGTTTGGTGGGATCTTTGGCAGTCTCTGTATTTCAAGTATTGTCTATTTCTTGCTTTTCAAGGGAGCTAAGGGATCAGCACTGATTACGCCAGAAGTTCTTCAGTTCCTTAACGAATACACAACAGAACTGATGCTCGCGGTTCTTGGCGTTACGTTTGTAGTGTTCCAGTTTGCCATTCTTTTGTTCAATATGAACATCTTTAAGATTGTCATTTTAGCTGGCACATTTGCTTTGGCATTCTCTTTTGCCGGTAACGACTTGGTGAACTTTATTGGTGTGCCGTTAGCTGCGTTAGACAGCTGGGACATTTATCGGGCTAGTGGTCAAGCACCGACTGATTTAATGATGACTGCATTGCATGAACCAGCTCGATCCAATCCATATTACCTCTGGGTTGCGGGCGGTATCATGGTCTTGACACTTTGGACTTCAAAGCAAGCTATGAATGTGGTTCGTACAACCATCAATTTGAGTAGCTCAGATCGTGGTGACCATGAACAGTTCGGTTCTTCTTTACTTGGTCGCGTTGTGGTTCGACACTCTATTGCTTTGAACAATATTATTCAAAAAGTCATGCCAGAAAGCATGAAGAAGATTTTAGAGTCTCGATTTGAACCAATTCCTGTCAAGAAAGGCGAGGTTCAGTTACCGTTCGATGCTGTTCGTGCTTCGATTAACTTGGTAGTTTCAAGTATTTTGATTGCTTCAGCTACCGCATTAACATTACCGTTATCCACCACGTATGTAACCTTTATGGTAGCCATGGGATCCTCTTTTGCTGATGGTGCCTGGGATCGTGAATCTGCGGTTTATCGCGTTTCTGGTGTGTTAACGGTGATCGGTGGTTGGTTCATCACGGCATTAGTTGCTTTCATGACTTGCGGCTTGATCGTAACGTTGTGTTACTACGGCGGTTTAGTTGCCGTCTTGATCGTGATGGCTTTAACCGTTTATGCACTCATTAAGGAAAACTTCTTTCCAAGTAAGTCTGAAGAAGATGAGTTCCGTGAAGCTAGTACTGATCCTCAAGAGATTCGTAATCGCTTGAATACTTCAATTGTTGAGATTTATGGTCGCTCTGTTGAACTCTTCCAAGAATGTCTTGATAAGTTCTTTGCAGGTGATTTGAAGGGATTGAAGATGGCGAAGCTTCATGCTTTGGATGCATATGATGAGGTCAAGAAGATTCGTCGAGATTATTACAATATGGCTCGACAAGAAGCCGGTGTAGATCAGGACGTTTGTCACTACTACTATCGTGCACTGACGAATATGAAGGAAGCCAGTTCTGAACTTGAAAAAACAGCTCGCCTTATCCACGATCATGTGGCCAATAGTCATCGTATCTATAAGGGACAGCTTCAGGAAGATTTGTATTCCTTAGTTCCTATCTTAAGGAGCCTCGAAGAGGTGTTGGTCGTTTATCAGCAAAAGGATGTGTTAGACATTCAAGAGCTCGATCAACGCATGCGTTATGCTCATAAAGCTGTTGACCAAATGCAGGCTAATCTTTTTGCTAGAGTAGGTGAAGAGAAGATGTCTTTGCGTAGTACTGAGCTGTACTTAAGTATTTTGCAACTGGTTCGTGATATTCTCAATCGTTACAACATTGTGTTCTTAATGCAAAGAGAATTGAATAAACAGTGTAAAAAGCGCAAACTCGAATCCAAAAAGTAACGATTGTCCCAGATAAAGGGATGACTTAGAAAGCAAAAAAGCTCCAAATTGGAGCTTTTTTGTTTTTTCAATAAAA
>CAZBHT010000181.1:0-2069 GCA_964491655.1 uncultured Burkholderiaceae bacterium | reverse complement strand
CTATTTCGGGATTTAATTTTCTCTTAACAGTTCCAGAAGAAGAGGCAAGCTCATCGAGTAACTTTGGTGAAATGGTTAAAAGGTCGCAACCACAGAGGGCTAGGATTTGTCCCTTATTTCTAAAGCTTGCTCCCATGATCTCTGTTTTACTTTCGTGTGCCTTGAGATACTCATAGATTTCACGAACAGAGTGAACTCCTGGGTCGTTATCACCATAATAAAATTTTTCATCCCAATCCGATCCGGCTTGACGCTTATGCCAGTCGTAAATTCGTCCAACGAATGGAGAAATGAGTGTGGCGTTAGCCAAAGAAGATTGTATGGCCTGTTCTAGCGAGAAAATTAAGGTCATATTGCAATGAATTCCTTCTTTTTCAAGTACTTTACAAGCCTGAATGCCTTCCCAAGTCGTAGCGATTTTAATGAGTACTCGATCTCGAGAAACGCCACATGATTCATATAGAGAAATTAAGCGACGAGCCTTTTCTATCGTTTTAGCGGTATCAAAAGATAGGAAGGCATCGACTTCGGTTGAAACTCGACCGTCGATATGAGTCAAAATTTCTTTACCGAAATTAACGAGAACTCGATCCGTCGCATCTTTTAAATCGACAGAATCTTTTAGGGCTTTTTCGACAAGATCGATGTATTTGGGGTCACGAGCGGCCTTCAGAATTAATGAAGGATTCGTAGTGGCATCTCTAGGTTTTAGGCGGGCAATAGAATCAATGTCGCCTGTGTCTGCAACAATTGTGGTGTATTGAGATAACGATTCGAGTTGATTCATTTTTATTCTTCTTTAAAAACATGTCATTAAAAGATTATCACTTCCCGTATTCCTTTTATAAAGATTGATGCTCAAAAAATAACCTTTAAAAAAAGAAAGAGGAGAAAACTCGTTAAATTTCGTACACAAAATAAGGCTATGTCATTTTGGATTGATATAATCATCTAACTTTGCGTTCTACAAGATTCAAGGTGGAAGGCAGGGTAATTGTCTATCTAAATCAAAATTTGTGCGGCCGAGTCCGTGAAACGGCGTCTCGGCGGCTTACGGAGTCATAGTGAATAAAAGATTAAATGATGACACCCGACCGGAAGCGGCACTTGTGTTGGCCGACGGAGCTGTTTTCAAAGGACGCTCAATCGGTGTGAGCGGTATGACTACTGGTGAAGTAGTCTTCAATACTTCGATGACGGGTTATCAGGAAATTTTGACCGATCCGTCTTACACAGGGCAGATCGTTACATTAACCTATCCCCATATTGGCAATGTCGGCGTCAATAACGAAGATGCAGAATCGGATGCGGTTCATGTAGCAGGCTTAGTAGTTCGTAACGCTTCTATGGTGGTTTCGAACTGGCGTAGTCAAAGAAGCCTTGGCGAATATCTAAAGCAACACGGCATTGTTGCAATTGCAGAAATTGATACCAGACGTTTAACTCGATTGTTGCGTGATCACGGTGCTCAACCGGGTTGTATCGTATGTTCTGCCTCAGGCAAGTTAACAGAAGAGGAAATTGAACAGGCTCGTCAAGTCGCTTCAAATGCACCTCGTATGACGGGTCAAGACCTGGCTCAGCATGTTTCTTCGAAGTACCGCTATGAATGGTCTGAAGGTACCTGGAGTATGAGTAATGAAACGGGTCGTCCTGGTATGAATCACCCGGAAGAATTCCTATATACCGTAGTCGCTTGGGACTTTGGCATTAAAGAAAATATCTTAAGATTAATGTCAGATCGTGGCATTCGTGTCGCTGTTGTTCCTGCTTCTACTACTTACGAACAGGCAATGGAACTGAATCCAGATGGTCTATTCCTTTCGAATGGCCCAGGGGATCCGGCTCCTTGTACCTATGCAATTGAAGTAGCAAAGAAGGCGATCGAAGCTAAGATTCCTTTGTTTGGTATTTGTTTAGGACATCAGATTCTTGGTTTGGCTTGCGGTGCTCAGACTCAAAAGATGAAGTTTGGTCATCATGGCGCTAACCATCCTGTAGTCGATTTGGATACAAAACGAGTTTACATTACCAGCCAAAACCATGGCTTTATGGTCGATCCTGCCACA
>CAZBHT010000180.1:0-2071 GCA_964491655.1 uncultured Burkholderiaceae bacterium | reverse complement strand
GTCGCCTAGCAACTTTAACTTTTTCTTCTTGATTACATGCTTTGGTAATTTGTTTGATCAAATTTCTGGTGTTAGATGTAGGAGCGCATCCGCTGGCATAAAAAAGAAAACTATCCTCCCCTACCCAAGCAACAAGACAATTTGTCTGAGCCAATATCTTAATTGCTTCATGTGTGATCGATGTCCCTGGTCCTAAAAGAACACATTGAATAGTGGCAATAGGTAATGAGATAATCGAACCATTAGAAGAAATCCAGCGCACACTACTGTCATCAACTTCGAGCCGACCATGTTCAAGATAAATAAACGGATACCTATCTTTTATTGGGGTAAGTAAGTCTTTTCCAATCTTGATTAATAGTCGGCTACCGGTCACTTAATACTCCGAAATAATCGTTACATACCGCTCACTATATTTTTTTTGACTCCCGAAACTAATCGGAACATCATTAACAACTTGCACTGATCCATCTTCTGGAAACGCTCCCTCCTTTACGGTGATTGCAAGAGAACGAGTTTTCGACTTTGCCAAATCTTTTGCTTGAGAGAATGCTTCAGCATAAGAATCAAATTCCCCCTGATAAAGCCATTCCGACGGTACACAATTTTTACGGCCTAAACTCGTAAACCAAACGGGTTGTTGAATGGCCTTCGCGATTGAAGAACATTGTTCGGTTTCCATTTTCAAGACAACTGCAAAACAAGCTTCCTGAAGATAATAGCGGTAGGTGATTTTTGTACCACCACCGACAGCCGCTTTACCTTCACTCGTTTTGGGAATGAAAAGCAACTGGAACGGATCGGAATCATCATACCCATTGCCTACCGTATGAAAATCTCGAAGTTGTTTCGTACTTTTATCTTTTTCGTTTCGAGAATAAGCTAACACTATCATTTCGACATTCCGATGCTCTGCAAGCCAATCTTCCTGAGATCCCTCTGCTCCGCGAGCAGCACAAATCAAACCGAAAACACCGGATTTCGTAAGAAACGGAAGAGACTCTCTACGACCATAACGAGAATCATCTCCCCAAGACTGAAATGGAGCTTCTAACCACAACAATAAATACTTATCACTCATGATTAGCCTATACTTAAGACAATTTTCTGAAGTTGAGAAACTAATTCATCAAGAGTGCCTTCTTCGGCAGACAATGTATATTCAGACAACTTACCGTAGAGGCTTCCGGACATACGTTCTTTGGATGTCAAGAAAGCATCCAACGCTTTACGGCTAGGTTCAAGATAACCACCAACGACTCGATCAACCTTAACCGGTTGCTCGCAAGAGAATTGCAACGGTTGTCCCTTACGAACAACGACCCGAGCATAATCCCAACCACATTGACCAGCTTGAGTACTTTGGCGGGCAGAAGGCACTGCAATATACAAAGCTTTAACAAAAGCTTCGATAGCAAGTTTGAGATCCGCCTTTAACTCTTCATCATCTTCAGCACCTAACGTTTGAGCCAATTGACCCAAATCGAGGCAAACATATCGGTAGTACGTCGCCGAGTTAAATTCCAAAGAACCCATGTGAGACGAGCCTTCTTCATCTTCTGCTTGGAAATCGTCAAGTGCCGTGAAAAACTCAACTTCAGAATTCACTTTATGAGTCGAGATTGCATGAGAGAAACTCGCGGCCGCTTCGATATTCATATCCATTGCCTTGGCAACCATACGACCAAAAAGTGCGATATCGAGGCCGTTTGCAACCGGAATTCGGTATTTTTTGGAAATTTTCGATAAATCCTTTATCAGTGCTTTCTCTTTTACTTCAGATAAATTAAACCCGTGCTCGCTTGCGTATTGTGCATAAGCATCGATTTCACCCTGGGCAATAAAAAGCAGGGTATCTTTTGCTAAAGTTTCGCTAATCAAATTCGCCACAGCAATGGCTTTTTCTTCATCTGCACCCTTAGTCAAACAAGCCTCTTTCAGCAAAGAGGCAATATGCTTCGTTCGAACAGCAAGTTTGATACCAAAATCTTGCAAAGCCAAACGAACTTGACGCTTCCAACATTGAGAGCTAACTCGAGCACGAGGAACACCACCAACGATTGCAGATTTC
>CAZBHT010000179.1:0-2105 GCA_964491655.1 uncultured Burkholderiaceae bacterium | reverse complement strand
AGCTTCACTTTGATCGTGTGTAACAAATAAAGTCGTAATACCGCTCTTAATTTGCAGGCGACGAATCAAAAGACGTAATTCCAAACGAAGCTTTACATCTAGAGCAGATAAGGGTTCATCCAGTAATAAAAGCTCAGGACCAATGACTAGAGCTCGGGCCATCGCCACACGTTGCTTCTGACCACCAGATAGTTGAGGGGGCATACGGAATGCAAATTCCCCTAAGCCTACTTGTTCAAGCATCGCAAGTGAATTCTTTCTTGCTTCGCTTTTTGATACACCGCGGGCCAATAAGCCGTAGCACACATTATCTAAAACAGAACGATCCGGAAATAGGGCATAGTCTTGAAAGACTATGCCAATATTACGTTTATGAACCGGCACATGGGTCATATCCCGTGTACCGAATAGAACTTTCCCAGAATCAGGGCGGATGAAACCAGCAAGCATTCTAAGAATAGTCGTTTTACCACAACCAGATGGTCCAAGTAGAGAGAAGAACTTTCCACTCGGAATTTCGAGATTCAAATCATTGAAAAGTCTCTGACCACCATAGCTTTGGTTAATATTCTGAAGAGTAACTTGCATTCGGATCCGCCCACTTGATATTTAATACTGATTGTTTACTTCACTTCTGAACGAATTTCATTAAATTCCTTCAAGAATTCATTTCTTCTGTCGCCACTTGCCTTTGGATCGACATCATGAATCTTGATCGTTTCCAGTTTTGGTAACTGAGAGTACTTACTTGGATCGACGTCAGCACGCAATGAACGACGGAATGTATGAGCAAATAAGGTTTCTTGAGCTTCCTTGGAAGAGAGGAAGTCATAGAGTTTCTTCGCTGCGTCCATGTTCTTTGCATTTTTAATAATGAACATACCTTCCGGCATGGTCATTGTTCCTTCTGCTGGATAGACGATTTCGATATTAGGTAAACCACCTTCCTTGTATTCACTCGCAGCATATTCCATCGTGATACCGACTGGGAATTCACCACGAGCAGGACCTTCAAAGGCTCCGGCGGAAGTACCAGCAATCACAAGATTTTTAACAATGTTACGATAGACCTCTAGACCCACCACTTCACGTAAACCATAAAGGGTAGAGTAAGCTGTACCGGAACGAGCTGGATCTGGACTAATGACTAAACCCTTCCACTTAGGATCAGCCAACTCCTTCCAGGTCTTCGGAATCGCAACACCTTGAGGAAGTTGTTTTGTGTTGACCATCAAAATTGCCACATGAGTATTGGTTCCTAACCAATGATGATTTGGATCCTTAAATTTTGGATCAACAAGTTCTGAATTCTTGTTTTTATAGGGTTCCTGATATTCTGTGTACTGATTAATTGTGGATAGGCCACCAGACCAGAAAATATCACCCATTGGATTTTGAGCCTCAGCCTTAATACGTTGCATTAAGGAACCGGAACCCGCACGAACAACGGAGATATTGATATCAGGATACTTTTCTTCAAAAGTATCTTTAATAATATTGAGGGTATCCACATTATTCGAAGAATAAAGGACGACCTTATCCGCAGCAATGGCTGCGAAGCAAGCCAAACCCAAAGCCGAAACCAAAAGAGTGCGTGCAAACTTTCTCATCATTATTTCTCCGAAAGATAAACTCAATAACTAACTGTCTTTGAGTTTACATGGCTTCCATTCGATTTTTAAAGTTTTTATGAAATAAAATTTCACATTTACTTTATGTCAAAGATATTTTCATAATCTGATATAAAAAGACTAAACACAAAATATCTAATTGATTAAGAAAAGAAATTTCTTGATTTTCAACTAAAAAATACACTTAACTCAACATAACTACTATTATGTTGAGTTAGATAAAACGTTTTAAATTGAAAATTTTAGGGATTTTTTACTTATATCCCTCATGTTACAATGCCCGACCTTACCCCATCCCTTGGCATGGATTATTTCATTTTTCTTAGTTCCTATTAGCTAAGAATTCATATAAGAAGATAATCAATGAAGAAAAAAACAAGGTTCTTCAGGAATAAGCGGGAAAAGACCATTTCCAAAGTCCGGATTTTAGGATAGCTTGTCCGGGCTCAAAATCAGTCCAAGGGGAATAATCAA
>CAZBHT010000178.1:0-2108 GCA_964491655.1 uncultured Burkholderiaceae bacterium | reverse complement strand
CATGGCCGCTTCACGAACCTTCGTGCGGCACAAGCCAAATTTGCGGAAAGTACCGCGTGGACGACCAGTGATACCGCAGCGATTACGCTGACGGCAAGGACTTGCATCACGAGGCAGAGCCTGAAGTGCAATGCGAGCGTCCATACGTTCTTCCATCGAGCGGGTAGCATCGTTAATAACCGCCTTAAGAGCGGCACGTTTTGCGGCGAACTTCTGAGCTGTCTTTTCACGCTTGAGTTCGCGATTAATTAATGCGAGCTTTGCCAATTCATCACCTCGCTTAGTTGCGGAACGGGAATTTGAAGGCAGCCAATAAAGCCTTGGCTTCTTCATCCGTTTTGGCAGTTGTCGTAATGCTGATATTCATACCACGGACCTTGTCGATCTTATCGTATTCAATTTCCGGGAAGATAATCTGCTCTTTAAGACCGATGTTGTAGTTACCACGACCATCGAAAGCACGTGGGCTAACACCACGGAAGTCACGTACACGTGGGAAAGCAATCGTAACCAAACGATCTAAGAATTCATACATACGTTCACCGCGAAGAGTAACCATACAACCAATTGGCATATTTTCACGGATCTTAAAGTTAGCAATAGCTTTACGTGTTTTAGTAACAACAGGCTTCTGACCAGCGATCTTAGTCATATCTTCGACAGCGTGATCAATAAGCTTCTTATCGCTAACAGCATCACCAATACCCATGTTAAGGGTGATCTTGGTAATACGAGGCACTTCCATAACAGTCTTGTAACCGAACTGCTTGGTCAATGCTGGCACCACTTCATCATGGTACTGCTTTAAAAAACGAGACATCTCTTCGGCTCCCTTATGCCTTAACGCCAACTACGGCGCCATCACTCTTGAAGACACGGACTTTTTTACCGTCCACTACCTGGAAACCAACGCGATCACCCTTACCAGTCTTAGGATTGAGGAGCATTACATTGGAGGCGTCAATCGGAAGCGTCTTGTCTACAATTCCGCCAGCCTGACCGAGCATAGGATTTGGCTTGACGTGCTTCTTAACGAGGTTAATACCCTCAACAGACACCTTACCGTCGGCATGTACCTGAACAACAGTACCTTTTTTACCTTTATCACGGCCGGTGATGACGATAACTTCATCGCCTTTGCGAATACGTTGCATTCTGTTCTCCTTACAGAACTTCAGGAGCCAAAGAAACAATCTTCATGAAACGCTCTGTACGCAATTCACGCGTAACTGGTCCGAAGATACGAGTTCCAATAGGCTCAAGTTTATTGTTAAGCAGGACAGCGGCGTTGTTATCAAAACAGATGGAAGAACCATCAGGGCGACGAACACCCTTAGCTGTTCTAACAACTACAGCACTGTAGACTTCGCCTTTCTTTACGCGGCCACGTGGAGTAGCTTCTTTGACGGTCACCTTAATGATGTCGCCAATATTCGCATAGCGGCGCTTAGAGCCGCCCAACACTTTAATACACTGCACTGAACGAGCGCCGGTGTTGTCGGCGACATCCAGATTGGATTGCATTTGAATCATGGTTTAAATATTCCCAACTTATTCCGATTCCGACCTTATGTCCATCGGATAGTATTGGTCCCGTCCGGGAGAAGAGTTTCCTGTTCAGCCTCACAGAGGCCTGCGAGCTGCAGGTTGATCAACCGAACCGGGAACCCCAGATAACATCTTTACTTTGCGTAAAACTACTCAAAGCAAAGAGGACCGCAAGTATATCTAGAAATTAGACAACTTGCAAGTCCTCTGTGTTTTTTTGTGTGATATCAGTTTAGATGATCACGGCACGTTCAACAATGCGGGAAACGGTCCAAGATTTTGTACGTGAAATAGGACGTGTTTCTTGGATTTCGACGATATCGCCGAGTTTAACGTCATTGTTTTCGTCATGAGCGTGATACTTCTTGCTCTTAACGACGAACTTTCCAATCGGATGCTTAACACGGCGTTCGACTAAAACCGTAACGGTCTTATCCATCTTAACGCTAGTAGCCTTACCGACTAGAGTGCGCTGCAGTTTTTCAGTCTTTTCTGTCATTTCGTGGCCGCCTTCTGAGCTAAGATCGTACGGACTCGAGCGATATCGCGACGGGTCTTTT
>CAZBHT010000177.1:0-2111 GCA_964491655.1 uncultured Burkholderiaceae bacterium | reverse complement strand
AAATTTTCAAGAAAAACAGTAGAAAACTTTTTCTATCTGTTGGCAATATTATGAATCACCGGCGTAATGCCAGCCTTTCGGTAGACGACGAAACGTTTTCGACCTTCGGTCAGAAATGGATCATTAGCCCCAACAATATCGATGATCTTAGGAAAATTGTTGTATAGCTGATCAATATTGTGTGGAGCGGTTGTACACATAAGGAGCAAAATTTCTGCACCAACTAATTTTTCAGCGTGAGTCGATAATAGGATTTTGCTTCTTTTAGCTCCAGGTGAACCAACGGTAGCATGGGGAATGAAACAAGCATCATTAAAAGTCCACAAAGTACGGTCAAACGCATCCATGGCTATTTCGTTATCAAAAAGCACAGCAACACGCATGCCTACCTGATGGGCTTTATTTAGAACCTTACAGGCATGCAACACGGGTTGCGTAACATTGGTATGGATGGACAGTTCACTCATAACGGAAATCTTAGCAAAGAGAAGGTTTCTCTGGAGAAAATATTTTTTTTGATTTCATTATCTACATTAAAGAGTATTTAAATACACTCTTGGTGTTTTCCCGTAATTGATGAAAAGTTAAATTTGTTCGTGCATAAAAGTTGTAGATGATTCATAATTGCTGATTAAGTTCGGCGGGTACAGGATCGACTTTCTCCTGACTCCGAGTTGAACGAAGGTCATATTAATCAACATTTGTAGAATAAGTTCAAATGGAAACAATTCTTAAGACACTACCCGTTGGTGAAAAGGTTGGTATCGCTTTTTCCGGCGGTCTCGACACTAGTGCAGCCCTTTTGTGGATGAAGAAAAAAGGTGCTATGCCTTGTGCTTATACAGCCAATCTTGGTCAGCCTGACGAAAACGACTATGAAGCCATTCCTCGCAAGGCAATGGAATTTGGTGCCTCGATTGCTCGCTTAGTTGATTGTCGCGATCAGTTGGTTTCTGAAGGTATCTCAGCAATTCAATGCAATGCTTTCCACGTTCAGACTGGTGGGGTGACATATTTCAATACCACACCACTTGGTCGTGCTGTAACCGGTACGATGCTTGTAAACGCTATGCGTGAAGATGGTGTGAACATCTGGGGTGATGGTTCCACTTATAAGGGCAATGATATTGAACGTTTCTACCGTTATGGTCTTATTGCAAATCCTGAATTGAGAATTTACAAGCCATGGCTTGACGTCAATTTCATTACAGAACTGGGTGGTCGTGCTGAAATGAGCCAGTTCCTTATCGATAATGGCTTTGCCTATAAGATGAGTAAGGAGAAGGCTTATTCAACTGACTCTAATATGTTGGGTGCAACTCACGAAGCAAAGGACTTGGAAGAACTTCACAGTTCCATGAAGATTGTTGAACCAATCATGGGTGTTGCTTTCTGGCGCGAAGATGTTGAAATTAAGCCTGAAACCGTTACCGTTCGCTTCGAAGAAGGTGTTCCTGTTGCATTAAATGGCAAGGAATATGCTGACAAGGTTGAACTTATGCTTGAAGCAAACCGTATTGGCGGTCGCCACGGTTTGGGTATGAGCGATCAGATCGAAAATCGTATCATTGAAGCTAAGAGCCGTGGTATTTATGAAGCCCCGGGTATGGCTTTGTTGCATATCGCCTATGAACGTTTGGTTACAGGCATTCACAATGAAGATACGATTGAACAGTATCGTATTAATGGTTTGCGTTTAGGCCGTTTGCTCTACCAAGGTCGTTGGTTTGATCCACAGGCTATTATGCTCCGTGAAGCTAGCCAGAAGTGGGTGGCTAAGGCTATCACTGGTGAAGTTACATTAGAGCTTCGTCGTGGAAATGATTACACCATTCTTGATACTCAATCTCCAAACTTAACTTACGCTCCAGAACGTTTGACAATGGAAAAGGGTGATTCACTCTTTACTGCTGCGGATCGTATCGGTCAGTTAACTATGCGTAACCTTGATATCGTGGATACACGCGATAAATTGGGTATCTATACTAAGGCTGGTCTTATTGGTGGCAACGCCAGTACAGTTCCTATGCTTAAAGGTGTAGAAAAATAATACGGATTCTCTTCTCCTATAAAAGATTGTGGGAGAGTTCTTAAGAGATTCACAGAGGGGG
>CAZBHT010000176.1:0-2158 GCA_964491655.1 uncultured Burkholderiaceae bacterium | reverse complement strand
GGAATTTCGCTACCTTAGGACCGTTATAGTTACGGCCGCCGTTTACTGGGACTTCGATCAAGGGCTCTCACCCCATCAATTAATCTTCCAGCACCGGGCAGGCATCACACCCTATACGTCGTCTTTCGACTTAGCAGAGTGCTGTGTTTTTAATAAACAGTCGCAGCCACCTATTCTCTGAGACCTCTTCACGCTAGTACAGTCTCTGTACACACGCTACAAAGGCACACCTTCTTCCGAAGTTACGGTGTCAATTTGCCGAGTTCCTTCTCCCGAGTTCTCTCAAGCGCCTGAGCATATTCAGCTCGCCCACCAGTGTCGGTTTGCGGTACGGTCAGATATAGACTGACGCTTAGAAGCTTTTCCTGGAAGCACATCCAATCACTTCGCTACCGTAGTAGCACGATCCTTCGTCTCGGAGATCCTTCTGCGGATTTTCCTACAGAACTCCTACGCTCAGATACCGGGACTTCCAA
Organism: uncultured Burkholderiaceae bacterium; assembly: GCA_964491655.1. Lineage (GTDB taxonomy): Bacteria > Pseudomonadota > Gammaproteobacteria > Burkholderiales > Burkholderiaceae_F > JAFTYR01. Next base: position 1,682 of record CAZBHT010000176.1, on the reverse strand, counting down.
CACCCGGATGACCTTCAACGCTCCGTCCCTCCTTCGCATCTATATCTGGTGCAGGAATATTAACCTGCTTCCCATCAATTACGCTTTTCAGCCTCACCTTAGGGGCCGACTCACCCTGCTCCGATGAACGTAGAGCAGGAATCCTTGGGCTTTCGGCGAGCGGGCTTTTCACCCGCTTTAACGTTACTCATGTCAGCATTCGCACTTCTGATACCTCCAACAGGCTTCACAACCTATCTTCTCAGGCTTACAGAACGCTCCCCTACCACTTGTGAATCTTATTCACAAATCCGCGCCTTCGGTTAGTAGCTTAGCCCCGTTACATCTTCCGCGCAGAAAGACTCGACCAGTGAGCTATTACGCTTTCTTTGAAGGATGGCTGCTTCTAAGCCAACTTCCTGGTTGTCAAGGCCTTTCCACCTCGTTTTCCACTTAGCTACTATTTGGGACCTTAGACGGCGGTCTGGGTTGTTTCCCTTTTGAGTCCGGACGTTAGCACCCGGTGCTCTGTCTCCCGTGCTCTTACTTCCAGGTATTCGGAGTTTGCCTTGGTTTGGTAAGACTCCATGTCCCCCTAGCCAAAACAGTGCTCTACCCCCTGGAGCAATACACGAGGCACTACCTCAATAGTTTTCGGGGAGAACCAGCTATCTCCAGATTTGTTTGGCCTTTCACCCCTATCCACAGCTCATCCGCTAATTTTGCAACACTAGTCGGTTCGGTCCTCCATTGTGTGTTACCACAACTTCAACCTGGCCATGGATAGCTCATCTGGTTTCGGGTCTACACCCTGCGACTAAACGCTCATTTCGAACTCGCTTTCGCTACGCCTCCCCTACTCGGTTAAGCTTGCCACAGAATGTAAGTCGCTGACCCATTATGCAAAAGGTACGCAGTCACCCTTGCGGGCTCCTACTGTTTGTATGCATGCGGTTTCAGGTTCTATTTCACTCCCCTCCCGGGGTTCTTTTCGCCTTTCCCTCACGGTACTGGTTCACTATCGGTCGATCACGAGTATTTAGCCTTGGATGATGGTCCACCCACCTTCAGACAGGATTCCACGTGTCCCGCCCTACTTCTCGTTAGCTTAGTACCGTAACAACAGTTTTAAATACAGGGCTATCACCTTCTCTGGCAGGGCTTTCCATCCCTTTCTTCTACTATCGCTACTATCACTAACAGGCTGCTCCGGGGTCGCTCGCCGCTACTGCCGGAATCTCTTTTGATTTCTTTTCCTAGAGTTACTTAGATGTTTCAGTTCACTCCGTTCGCCTCCTCACACCTATGTATTCAGTGCGGGATCTCTATTGCTAGAGGGGTTCCCCCATTCGGATATCTACGGTTCAACGTTCGTTTGCCAACTCCCCGTAGCTTTTCGCAGGCTGCCACGTCCTTCTTCGCCTGTGATCGCCAAGGCATCCACCACATGCACTTAGTCACTTGATCCCATAACCCTGATGCCCTTTTACTCGCACCACGGCTACCAAGTAACCTTAACGCTGTTTTCCCATATGCTGTATGTCTCTTCGCTATTCAAGATTTCTCGCAAAGTTGTTTTTGCTGATTTCTTCAATCACACCCGTTTACTTTTCCTCTTCATCCCACAAGACTCTTTCATCTCGCGGAAATCCGTCTTTTCATAAACGCTTTTCTCTTTCGCTTTGTTCAAATTGTTAAAGATC
>CAZBHT010000175.1:0-2179 GCA_964491655.1 uncultured Burkholderiaceae bacterium | reverse complement strand
TCAAATAACCCAAAATCAGTGACCTTAACTGGTCTACTCTACGGGGTAGAGTTCATTTTATTGGTCTGTAGATTAAAGCCTAAGAAATACAGATCTTCTTTTGGATGTTGTTTAAACCATGTGAGGGAGTTGATAAATGATTCGGGTGCGAGTTCCTTTAATCGGATTTGTTCTTCAGTAAACAGTGTATCTGGATTTTCGACGTGTTCCCAAGGATCCCATGCTTCTCCTGTAGCCAGTCGAGAAAGACGCTTAATTTCGTCTCTATTATCGTGGCATCTGTTTTTCGATAAAAGATAATCCACGGGTCGAATGATGAAAGCGTTAGATAGTAATTCAGCAATCGTATCGACTCTCATGTATTCCTCATGTTCATGAGGGATGTAAGGAAAAACATCTTTAAAGTTTTGAGCCAATTCAAAATGAATAGAATCACGAAATACAAAAGACAAACCATCAATTAACCGAGTTATCACGGGTACGGTAAATATAGGTTGACGGATATAGAGTGTACTGTCGTCTGCTCTTATTTCATGAAGTAAAAGATAATCCGAGAAGTGTTCACTGAACTGATCTAATACTTGTTTTTGGGCGCTAAGACGATAAACCGGAGCCTTTGCGGTAAAGAATTGGAACTCAAACCAATAGAGTCTATTAAGTAACTCCTCTGCATAAGCTCTAAAAGGAAGCGGTTTTTGTCTCATGCTTTGTGCAATCGCCTTCCAACGGCGAATCAAGGTTTCTCTTATAGGACGATGTGGAACAGCATGAGAATAGTTAACATCATCGATGGCGCAGTCTAATTCCGCTAAAGTCCTAAAGATCCGATAGGTTAAACAAGAAACTTCAGAGGTTTCTTGTTCAATCGACTTTGCGTCGAAGTGTTCGGAATAATTCTTTGCTGTTGCTTTAATGAAAGGATTGATCTCAGTTAAATCAGCTTTTTCGGATAAATCGGCTAATAGAGCTCCAGCAAGTTCAATTGGCTGACTTTCGGCATAGAACTGCATCAAGTGAAATGTTTTGAATCGTTCTTTTTCGTCTAATTGAGGATGTTTTTTAAGCCAATTGAGTGCTTCTTGGACTAATTCTCCGATAGGAGCGATGTATGACTCAGATGTTGAGGCAATACCAACGCCGACTTCAGAAAGAATGGCTTGGTTGGATATCGGACTGTATGGATACTTAAGCATAGTTTGATTATTCATATTCTTCCATCGATTATTCCCAAAATCGCTATCAATTGACTACTTTTTATGGGTCTAGAAATCATCCATTAATGCTGAAGGATTTGGAATTTCGCCGTCGCACCGTTTCTTATATTGTTCTAATGGATAGGCATAAAGTTGAAAGCGAGAATCTTTACTCTTCCCATTTTCATCTTCCCAAATAGACTCAAACTTTTTGCGATCTTCTTCATCCCAAAGTAAAGCAATCGTTCCATTGTAAGGGACTTGAAACACACCTGAATCGTAAGTGGAAGGAAGAAGAGGAATAATGGTTGTATGAGGTAAGTTCTTTGCAATCCAAGTTTCAATATCAGCCTTTCCTTCAGGTTCTGAATCGATGTTTCGTAAAAAGAGACTAAAGTCTTTCTGCTTTTCTTCATCAGAACAGAAATTAATGAAATAGAGGTCTTTTCGGTACTCGTAGAAGTATTCGTTAATGTTAATAACGAGTTGTGGCATTTTTCGTACTCCATTTAAGTTTGATTTGTAAAGGAGTCACTAAAGCAAATCTTTGTTTGCGTTCAGAATAGCAAGGGGTGCGAAATAAAATGACGCAATGATTCAGTGGGGTTGTTTGGTTGTGTCGATCGATAAAGTGAATTAAGTCTTCATCAAAAATATTTCCGCTTAACGGAAAGTTTTCTTATCAGAAAATCAAAATGGCTGAACTTAGTGTTCAGCCATTACAGCAAAATAATTTAAAAATTAACAGTTCAGGAAACTATTACCGATTTACCTAAAAATTACTTTATTCTGGTCATCCGTATCCGCGTGGCTCCACGAAATATCCGTCAGCAGTCCAAAAAGTTCTACCGTATCGTCTACAAAGAGTCGGATCCCTTCCGCTAATTTTTCGCTAGCCATGGCATCCTGATTTAATTCAAATCGGAAATTAGATTCTGAATTGTCCGATTCGATTTCATCTTCGTCAAGGAAAAAGTCATCGTAGG
>CAZBHT010000174.1:0-2217 GCA_964491655.1 uncultured Burkholderiaceae bacterium | reverse complement strand
CCCGTACCTCGATTAACATAAATTTGTCTATCTCCTCTTTTGTAATGACCACTTACCAGCCAATCATTAAACCAACCAACTAAAGGATATAAGAAGAACAAGTGGGCTCCGTGCGTATGTCCCGAAAGTTGTAAATCAAAGGGTTCTGTACTGCGATAAGTCGTCTTAGGTTGATGGGTTAATAAAATACGAGGTGCTACAGGAGTTCCTTGAAAAGTCTTTTTCAAATCAGGATCGGGCATATTAAAGCGATAAGCGCCAAAGTCTGTTGTACCTCCTAACACTAAGGAGGCACCATTTCTTTCTAGAACGACACTTTTGTTTTCAAGCATTGTGATGTTTAATGTACGTAAGGTATCCACCCAGTCTTGATATCCAGAATAATATTCGTGGTTACCCACAATCCCGTAAACCCCATAAGGCGCTTTGATTTCTTTTAAAGGAGTCAACTCTGGATAGAGTTTTTTGACAGAACCATCGACAAAATCTCCGGTAATAACGACTAAGTCTGGATTTAAGGCATTTACCTTTTTGACTACTTTGGTAAGCCATTCTTTTTTTTGAATTGCCCCGATATGAAGGTCACTTAACTGAACAATACGAAGACCTTGCCAAGAAGAACTTAATGAGGGAATTCGAATTTGAACGGAAGTCACTTCGGGAACTTTTATTGCTTCATAAGTTGCAATAGTGCTACTCACTAAAGAAATAATTGCAAAAGAGAGAATCCATTTTCCTGAAACGGTTGATTTTGAGGTATTAGATAAATTCAACGCTTTTTTACTCTTTTGGAGTAAAAGGTAGAAATCCTTTAAGAAAAGAAAACCAACAAAAAAAATCAAAGATCCATAAAGCGTTTCTAAAACTAGTTGAGCACTTCTTGAAACAGAAGGCTGAATTAAAGAGCCCTCTCCTAATCCATAAATTTGATATTTCAGACCACAAAAAATAATAACGATCGACAAAAGGAACTTTTTCCACTTCGCTATTCGTAAAGGAAGGATGCCACGGGTTATGGCATAAATAATGAGAATAAGCGATGGTAAAAGTAAAAACATAAATAAATCGTTTTAGAAAATCATAGTTAAGTATGAATTATGAATGATTCTTACAAAATAGAAATCCCCCAAGGGATTACCTTGAGGGACGTAGGACTCAGTCTAAACTAAATCTCAGATTAGAAGTTGTGGGATAAACCGAAACCAACCTGATAACCGTTCTTATTAACATTGTTGTTAACATAGTCACCATCTGTATTCTTAAGGTCGGCATCATACAACTTGGAGCCATCAGCATATCCGCCATAGGCCCAAAGAGTTGTTCTCTTGGAAAGAGGATATTCATAGGCTGCGCTAACAGTCCATGCACGTTGCTTATCTTCTCCAGCATCAACACCATCGTTTTCACCGAATAAATAACGAGCACCGAACATGACTGTACCACCAGCAGCCTTAGCCTTGGCAGACAAACCTACGATGTGGTTCTTATCACCACCGTCCTGCCAGTTGTATTGGTAAGCAAACATCGGGGTCCAGTCACCAAGGTTGTATTCCAAACCATAGTTGATTATGTATTGATTTTCGGCTTTAGCGTCTTTCTCATTTTTATTATCAGTCATTTCGAAAATCAAACTGGACTTGATAGCTCCTTCCTGATACTTAACACCTAAACCATAGTAGTGATCATTATCAGACCATTGTGCCTTAGAATCATCAGTATCTGTGCCATTGGAATACATAGCATGAACTGTGAAACCGCCCATCTTTGGAGTTGCGTAAGAAATTACGTTATCCATACGGCTAAAGCTCTTACCGATGGAAGTCCAAGCACCATTACCCCAACTTGTACCAAATGCCCAGCCAGTTAAAATTGCCTGAGACTGAGCAAAACCGAGAGCACCAGTACGGCCAAAAGCTAAAGAACCGAAGTCGCCCTTAACGCTCAAAACAGATTCACGACGGAACTGTTTTGCTGAATCAGATGCGTTACCTGTATCGGAATCAAAACCCTGTTCAAGAATGAAACCAACCTGGTAGCCATTACCTAGGTCTTCTGTACCCTTGATACCCCAACGAGAACCTGTGCGGAAGCCAGATTTCATGTCAACTTTTGAATCTGCGTGCTTAGCATCACCAGCCACTACGCCAGTATCCATACGACCGTAAAGCGTAACGTTAGAAGCAGCCATTGCGAAGCTAGAAGCTGTACCGAGAACTG
>CAZBHT010000173.1:0-2238 GCA_964491655.1 uncultured Burkholderiaceae bacterium | reverse complement strand
AATAACAGAATATGCCAATATTCTGACAACAGGGATTGATATGTCAACATTAGAACAACAGTTTATCGAATTTTCAATTAAGACCAATGTTCTTCGATTCGGAGAGTTTAAAACAAAAGCTGGAAGACTATCGCCTTATTTTTTCAATGCAGGCTTGTTTTATACAGGAAGCACATTGGGGCAATTAGCAGATTTTTATGCACGAACTTTACTCAAAGCCAAAGAGAGTGGAGCCATTAAGTTTGACATGATTTTTGGTCCGGCTTACAAGGGAATCCCTTTAGCCGCAGCTGTTGCAATTCGTTTATCAGAGTTAGGATGTGATGTTCCTTTTGCTTATAACCGTAAAGAAAAGAAAGATCACGGCGAGGGTGGAACAGTTGTCGGAGCCCCATTAAAAGGTGATGTTGTAATTATTGATGACGTGATCTCTGCGGGAACATCCGTGCGTGAATCCGTTGAGATCATTCACTCCAACGGTGCCAATCCTGCAGGTGTGTTGATTGCGTTAGATCGTATGGAATGTGCAGGTACTGCCGAAAACGTTGAACGTGTGTCAGCAGTAGAAGATGTACAAAATAAATACAAAATGCCAGTAATTGCGATTGCATCTTTGAGCGATCTTCTTTTGTATTTACAGAATGCAGAAGATCCAATGATTTCTGCCTTTAGCTCTGCTATTGAAGACTATCGTCAGCGTTACGGAGTGTCTCGATAAGAAAAAAACAAGGAAAAAAAGGATGTTATTTACCTTGTGACTATTAAGCAAACCCCGTTCAATTGAACGGGGTTTGCTTCTATAAAGGATCTTCATCTGCAATCAATGGATGATTATCCAAGTTTTTGCTTCAGAATTTCATTTACTTGAGCCGGATTTGCCTTTCCTTTAGTAGCTCGCATAACTCGACCTACCAATGCGTTGAAGGCTTTGTCCTTACCGGATTTATATTCATCTACCATCTTCTGATTTTCAAGAAGAACTTGATCGATAGCAGCCTCGATTGCCCCCGTATCAGAAATTTGTTTTAACCCCTTAGCCTCAATAATTTGGTCTACATCGTCTCCATCGTGGTTCCAAATTTCAGTAAATACGGTTTTGGCTCCCTTCTGATTCAAGGTACCATCAATAAATCGTTTCAAAATTTGAGCGAATTGTCCCGCAGATACAGGACTTTGGCTGATGTGTAATTCTGCCTCATTGAGCGCAGCGAGTAACTCGCCACGGATCCAATTTGATGCAATTTTAGGATCTTTAATCGTATCAGCCACCGTTGCAAAATAGGTTGCTAACTCTCGATCTGAAGTTAACTGATGAGCATCTGAATCTTTTAAGCCATATTCTTGGATTAATCGACTACGCATGGCTTGAGGTGGCTCGGGCATGTTCTGACGAACAGATTCAATCCAACAGTCAGAGATATTCAATGGGAGAAGATCAGGATCTGGGAAATAGCGATAATCCATAGAATCTTCTTTCGAACGCATCTGACGAGTTTCATTCTGATCTGGATCATAAAGCATGGTTGCTTGTATGACTTTTTGTCCATCAGAAATCACTTCAATTTGACGTTGGACTTCGTACTCAATCGCAGCTTGCAGGAAGCGGAAACTATTGAGGTTTTTTACTTCAGTTCGTGTACCGAATTCTTGTTGGCCCTTCGGGCGAATCGAAATGTTCGCATCACATCTGAAGTTCCCTTTTTGCATATCGCCATCACTAATGCCGATCCAAACAACTAAGTCATGAAGAGCTTTGGCATAAGCTACTGCTTCTTCTGCACTTCTGATGTCTGGTTCTGTAACAATTTCAAGCAAAGGAGTACCAGCACGATTCAAGTCAATTCCGGTTTTTCCGTGAATAACTCCGTGAATACTCTTTCCGGCGTCTTCTTCAAGATGGGCACGAGTAAGTCTTACTGTTTTTGTATAGACGGTTCCATCGCTGGCTTCCACAGGGAAGGATAGATGTCCTCCAACAACAACAGGATGTTCGAATTGGCTGATCTGATAGCCTTTTGGAAGATCCGGATAAAAGTAATTTTTACGGGCAAATACAGATTGATTTGCAATCTTTGCATCAACTGCGATACCAAAACGAATTGCCTTATCAACTGCTTCTCTGTTTAAAACCGGTAAACAACCAGGTACAGCTAAATCTATAGGACAAGCTTGTGTATTAGGTTCGGAACCGAATGCACGGGGAGCACCAGAAAGGATTTTAGTAGCAGTTGAAAGTTG
>CAZBHT010000172.1:0-2250 GCA_964491655.1 uncultured Burkholderiaceae bacterium | reverse complement strand
AGGTTTTGTTTGGATACTGCAACCAAAAGGCTGGTAACTGTTCTTTGATGAACTGTATAAATGATTTTTATTATGAAATTGGTACAGAATTAATTGAGGATTTACCAGATTTTATGCTCGAAAAAGTTAAAAAACGAATTGAGAATAAGCTTCACGAAATTCTTGAAAAAGAAAGGTTGTCGTCAAAAACAATTGTAGGATTCTAATTTCAAATAAAAATTTAGGGTAGAACTGCTTTGATTAAAGTGGTTCTACCCATATGTTATTCGGAGAATTAGTTTTTGATAGGGAATTGATGGGACATCAGTAATTTCTCTACAGGTAACCACTTTTATCTTTCCTATATTTTACTCTTGAGGTGGCGTAGTATCTAAAGATGCGTAGGAGGAAGAAATATGGCAAGCGGAACTTATTACACAATCGCTGTTGAGGTTATTGACACAGAATGGGGTGAGAACTCCGGCCAAAACCACAGAGTCCGTCCTTTAGCGGGTCAAGGAGAGTTCTATCCGGAATATCGAGTTGAATGCAACCGAGGTGCTGCGCGCTCCGCAGTTGGCTCTGTCTATCTTATGGATGTCAAATTCTCCATTAAACCAAATGAATCTATCCAGCACTTGTACTCTTACTTCGGCTGGAAACTAAACCCTATTAGTCGCGAAGAAGCTGAAAAGCTCATTGCCGAAGGAAAGCTCCCAAGATTAACTCGTTAAGTAAAGGTTGTAGGGGTAGGCATGAAGGTAATTAGGTTGTATGAATATTACGATCAGCGGGAGCTGCCATACTATTTCTTCAAAATACGTAATTCCAGTGAGCCAGAAATTGACAGCCAAGGAGAACTTATTGCCACCTTCGAATTAAAAAGGAAAACATACCTTCATTTAAGCCCAAGTGGGGTCGAGACCGCTCTGTCCTGCGTGCCTCGCAGAGAAGGTGCCATTAGAAGAATACAACTCATTATTGAGAACGTTGAAAAGTTCGGCGACGACGCCCCCTCTTGGATATATGAGTCTTTCGCAGACGAAGAATACGGGCGCGATGGCACTCCTAAGCCCTACGATACTACAGCTGAAGAGTTCGCTGAAAGTCTTTATAAAGAAAGCTACAGACGAAAAGATGGGGTCGAATACGTTAACTGGGCAGCGATAGAGAAAACTGCCCCCCTCAACCCTAGTGTATCCACTACTGACAACAAAAATATAGCACCTGTTGAGACCCAAAAATCTAAACCTATTGTCGTTGCCAACATTCCAAAAGCAGAAGAGCCTAAGCACTTAGAACCCACACCAGAACCAGAGGCGCCCCCTGTGATCCGAAAACCTGAGACGCCAGATATTCTGGACTTCATGGATAAAACTAACAAAGAACTTAAGAAAATAAATGAAAAGCTAGACTGGGAGGATCAACGGTATTTTCTGACGCGTAGTATTGAAGATTCTCTAAGTAGGCAAAGTGAGATAGACAGAAAAAGGATCGACCACCTCATAAACTACATCCTCTCTGACAGTGAGATTTTAGACAACCTAGACTTTAGGATACACGTACACGAAATCGAAGAAGAATGCGAAAAGAACTATAAGCAGATCTATGGCAACATTGGCGACCTCTTTAAGCTCGTAGAACCGATGAAGGAAAGCGTTTCCGAAATTGAGGATGATGTAACAGAGGCCTACAAAACACTTAATTCCCACGCAAGATATGTAGAAGGTATACACGCCCGTATAGACGAGTTAGCTATCAAATTAGAAGAAAGCGAACAGCGAAATGCGGACTTGGTTGCCAAGTTAGAAGAAACTAACAAGAAAGTCTCTGATCTAAGAGGTAACGTTATCGCCCTAATACTCGCCGCCCTTATTACTGTAATGTTCTTAGTTCTAACGAGGTAACTAAATGGAAGGAATAATAAAAACATATCGTAAGATTAGAGAACAAATAATCCGAGAAGGTCTAGCTAGACGGCAGCCCGGAAAAGAATTCTCCCAAAAGATCATTGATGGTTTGGTTGTTGCCTACGAAAAAGAAGAACGCGCCGCAGAAGAAAGACGAAAGAGCGGAGGTAAGCGTGCAGAAATCGGCAAAGGTTGGTGTGGGACGTTCGAAGTGATGGAGCGAGATCGCCGTAAGTTAATTTAGGAAAAACTCAAAGAAATCCAGTTTACGGAAACTCAACGCAAACGCTGGGCAGACGATGCAAGATGTAAGTAGGATGCCTTTGCGGAATTTTGATTCTCAAATACAATCACTAGTAAG
>CAZBHT010000171.1:0-2250 GCA_964491655.1 uncultured Burkholderiaceae bacterium | reverse complement strand
TTTACAAACGTAATCCAATTGAAGCTAAAGGATTTGCAGGAGGTTGTGAAAAACCAATTGATCCTGCTGTTCGAGAAAAGCTTCATAGTGTTGCTTGGGATACTGCAAAAGAATGGTATGGGTGGAAATAAGGAGAGTCTTTATGAAAAAAATACTTACGTTAGTAGCTGCTTTAGGTTTAGCAACCAATGTATTAGCACTTGAAAATACGGTTTCTCCTAAAGTTACTTCTTTAAAAACCGAAAATCCTAAAACGGGGCTTTACGTTGGTAATTCATTTACATACTATAACTGTGGTGTAAATGGTTATGTTCGCGGATTTACAAAAGAAGAAGAAAGAGACTGGACCGCTCGTATGATCACAATTTCTGCAGGTCGCCTGAGCTATCATCCTGTTGAAGAATACTTGTCTAAGAAACCTAAAGATAATTATGACAAGAATACCCCTAAATTTGATGTCGTATTCTTACAAGGACAGTCTACAGAACCGATTAATCCTAAAGCTGCAGAAAATTTCCGTGAAGCTTTTGCAAAGCACGTAAAAACGATCCGAGCCGCTGGTTCTGAACCCATCGCCGTTGCCACATGGGCTCTTCAGGATAAACCCGAACAAACCAAGGCCTTAGCAGACGCTACTATTATAGAAGCAAATAAATACGATGTTGTTGTATTACCAGTAGGTTTGGCTTTTGCTGAAAGTTTGAAAGTAAGACCAGATCTCATTTTGCACGCTCCAGATAAGCGCCATCCGAGTGCTGCAGGTTCTTACCTCTATGGTGCCATGATTTATTCTCTTCTTTTCAAAAAGAGCCCTGAAGGGTTCAAATTCCTTGGTGGATGTGAAAAACCCATTAGTGAAAAGGATGCTAAACACTTACAGAGCATAGCTTGGAAAGTGGCAAAAGAATTCTATGGTTGGAAGTAAAACGAAGAGAAATTGAAAAAAAGCGATCGGGGCTTTAAATATGTTTATGTAACTTTCTGATCTCAATACTAAAACGGTTTAAAGCCAAATGCCAATGTGGAACCGGTGTGATCCATTATTAGGTTGTAGTGCCGATCGCCAAATGAACTACCTTTAGAGCGACCTCATCGTTAGGGAACATTTTATGACGAGCGGTCGCTTTTCTTATAGCTCTGTTTATAGGCTCGATTGATTGATCCAGAAATAGAAAATCCCCCAAGGGACTAACCTTGAGGGATGTAGGACTCTTTTCTAAACTAGGCTAGATTAGAAGTTGTGAGTAAGACCTAAACCAACAGACCAACCATTGTAGTTGACATCAGCCTTAGCCTTTTTATCGAGCATATCGTCGCCTTCAGCATATCCACCGTATGTCCAAAGAGTAGTTCTCTTGGAGAGCTTGTATTCATAAGCAGCGTTGATTGCCCATACGGAACCATCATCAGCACCTTCAGCAGCGGCCTTCTTAGCACCGTCAAGTTTTTCAATACGATAACGTGCACCAACCTTAGCTGTACCACCGGCAACAGCGGCCTTAGCACTCAAAGCAAACACATGAACTTCTTTTGCGTCATCCTGAGTCTGATAACGGTATGCGAACATTGGAGTGATTTCGCCACAGTCGTAAGAAACACCGAAGTCAACTTGGTACAATGCTTCAGTATCAGCAGCAGCCTTGTTGTCGCGTGCTTCGAAAATGAGGTTTGCAGCAAGAGCGCCAGCCTTGTACTTAGCACCGATACCATAGTAGTGGTTGTTGTCAGACCATTCAGCCTTAGAATCGTCTGTAAGAGCGTTAGAGTACATAGCAGAAACAGTCAAACCACCAACAGCTGGAGCGACGTAAACAACACCGTTGTTGATACGCAATGTACCATCAATGTTGTTGAAAGAACCATTGGTATAGCTTGTACCGAGAGCCCAACCGCCAAGGATGGAATAAGAACCGGTACCGGAAGCTAAGGCACCGAAGCGACCGAAGCCGATCTTACCGAAGTCACCAGCAACATAAAGCTGGCTTTCACGATGGAACTGATTGGAGCTGTTGCTAGAAGAACCATCATCAGCATTAAAGCCCTGTTCGAGAACGAAACCAGCTTGGTAACCGTTACCGAGGTCTTCAACACCCTTGATACCCCAGCGAGAACCACCATCAAAGCCTGACTTCATCTGAGTGATTGTGTCACCGCCCTTAACTTTAGAAACGATAGCACCTTCGGAAACCTTACCATAAAGCGTAACGTTAGAAGCAGCCATTGCGAAGCTAGAAGCTGTACCGAGAACTG
>CAZBHT010000170.1:0-2282 GCA_964491655.1 uncultured Burkholderiaceae bacterium | reverse complement strand
AAAACGGTTGCCTCAAAGCTTGGAATTGATGATTATCGAGCTCAAGTACTTCCCTCTGAAAAGGCAGAATATGTACAAATGTTGAAAGAACAAGGTGCAAAAGTTCTGATGGTTGGTGACGGCATTAACGACAGTCCAGCACTTTCATGTTCTGATGTAGGAATAACGTTACAAGATGGCTCAGCGATCGCACAAGAGGTTGCTGACGTAGTATTGACGAAAAATTCATTGAAAGATTTACCTGTTGCCATTGATTTAAGTCGTATGACAATGAAACGAATCAAAACCAATTTCACCCTTTCAGTTGGTTTAAATTCTATTTTTATGTTGGGTGGTTTAACTGGATTGTTAATGCCTGCAACAGGGGCCGTATTACACAACATGACTACCATTGGAGTTTGTCTAAATGCCATGCGTTCGCCCATGCCAGTTACTTCTGCTTCCTGGTATGAACAAGTAGTTCAAGCACTAACATTAACCTCCCAAACGGATTAAGGTCACTAAACACAACGAGGTATCGAGTCATGAATATGGAAATAAATCTTTGGATTCGATCCTATATCGATGGACGTATTCGCATTCGCAATCCATTACTAAAGAAGCTTGATGTTACGACTGTTACCACATTCAAAGAAAAAGCTTTGTGCATTAAAGGAATCCAGACTTTAGAAATTAATCCTAAAGTTGGTAGCCTATTGTTGCTTTGGGACAAACATCAGTTAACTCGCCAAGAAATTGAAAATTACCTAGTACTTTGGTTTTCCACGATTCAGACTCAGACATCCATACCGTCACGTACGGTGACCAATATATCTTCTAAAAAAATGGATACTAACTGCCAAAATGCAAGAAATACTATTCAAAAAATTTATGAAAAGAGTATGGATTGCATCGCTCCTATCATGGCGCCCAATAGTGGTTCTTTACGCCGTTCTCGTCGGGTAGTGCAAAATCGCTTAATGTTAGGACTTGCAACGGCGAGTATTGCATCGATTGCATTGAATACTCGTTGGCATGCCACTTTGGGTTATGCATTTAGTGCCTTTTTAATAATTCATTTATATCAACACCGTCGAGTTTTATAAAAGGAATCATTTCATGCCAATTTTGTCTCGAATCGGTCGCACTATTGCCCTTCTTATATTTAGCTGTGCCTGCATTGCTGTAATGTGCTTTTCATTTGCAGTTTTATTTGGTCTATTAACGGTTCTATTTGTCGTTGTTTTAACAGCCTATGTTTTAAACCCGAAAGAAATAAGAACCATTGCTTCATTTTGTTCTAATCAGATTACAGGATGGTTAGAACAGATTCGTGTCATGATCGCATCAATGATGGAAATTATTCAGACCATGGCTGAGGTCGCTCGATCCGCAACTCAAACTCAAAACACGTCTTCAGATACAAGGAATAAAACTGAACCAGAAACCAAAGTCGAATTAAATAAACAAGATTCAAATTAGAAAATATTATCCGCAATTTTGAAAATAAAAGTATTACGTTTAAGGCATTCAAGGCTAAAAAATCATACGTTTTTACGTAAAATATTGACTACCGTACTATGATTTTCGGAACAAAATTATGCCCACCCCATCGGTAACTAAAGCCATCTTGCTTGTTGCATGTTTACTTGGTATATCTATTCCAGCAACAGCACAAGTTTCCATTGTTAACCGAAACTTAGAACAGTTAGAACAAGAACGTGAACGCAAAGTCCTAAAGCATGAACTTGATACGATGCGTGAAGCCCGTTCCCCCAGCCAAGAACAACCTGCCACGCGTACAAAATTACCAACAGGAAATTTTCAATTTGTTCTAAAAAAAGTTTCTTATACCGCCTCTGAAATTCTCACGGATGAAGAAATTGCTCGGATAACAGCTCCGTGGATTAACAAAATCGTCGGTGCTTCAGAATTAGGTCAATTAATCGAAGCAATCAACCAACTCTATAGAGAAAAAGGCTATGCCGTTTGCCAAGCAGCTCTACGTCCTCAGCGAATTCGTAACGGAAACTTGACCATTACCTTGATCGAGGGAAAAACCGATACAGTAACCGTTAACAATCTAAATCATACGAAAGACTCTTATGTACTTCGAGCTTTTGATATGCCTGTCGGAAAGGTCGCCAATTACCGAGACATGTATGAACGTTTAGTTCGTTTCAATATGACAAACGACATCCACTTGAGTATTGACATTCAAGCAGGAGAACGTCCAGAAACGACACGTTATGAAATTTATGCTCAAGAACCCAATAATTGGACGGCATCTATTTTTGCTGACA
>CAZBHT010000169.1:0-2285 GCA_964491655.1 uncultured Burkholderiaceae bacterium | reverse complement strand
CGCTATTGCGACCATTTTTATATCCATTTATAGAGCCAATTGATAGATTTGAAGCACGTCACTGGCATATAACTTTTTAAAGTTTCCAATTGGTCCCTTAGCCGTCACTCGTTCAGCTAACATTGCGACTGGAGCTTTTTCAGCCTTCAATTGTTGTAGCGTTACAGGTGCTCCCATATTGATAAAGAATTGCTCGAGACGACGAATTCCTTCAAGTACGATTGCTTCCGTATCTCCTTCTAGATCAACTCCCATAACCTCTTTTGCAAAGCGAACAAATCGTGCTGGATTTTCTTTCCAGACATGCTTCATCCAGGATGGCGTTACAACTGCCAAACCTTCGCCATGTGTAATAGATTCATCCCAAGCACTTAATTCGTGTTCCATGGCATGACAGGCCCAATCTTCAACATGACCTAAACCATAGAAACCATTGTGTGCAAAGGATCCTGCAAGACCAATTTGTGACCAGGCATCATAATTCTGTGGATTTTCTTTAACAAGAAGACCGTTCTTCATAATGGAACGCAACGCTGCTTCTGCCTGACCAGAAACAAAATCAACGCCTTCGGTCTGAGTAAAGTAGCGTTCCATGATATGGCTCATCATGTCAATCACACCGGCTCGAATTTGTTTTTCAGGCAACGTAAAGAATAGTTCCGGATTGATCACACTCAAATAAGGACGCACAACACCACAACCAGCACCCAGTTTTCTTCCTTGATGAGAAATTACGACACGAATACTTTGTTCACTACCTGCCGCCGGTAACGTTAAAACACACGCCACAGGTAATGCCGTCTTGGGCATAACGCCACAGGCAAAAAAGTCCCAAGCATCCCCTTCGTATGGCACACCCATCGCAATTGCTTTAGCAGTATCAATCACGCTACCACCACCAACAGCCAGTACTAAGGCAACATTTTCTTCTCGAGCCAATTGAATTCCGAGACGAACATGTTCCATCGTAGGATTGGCTTGAGCACCACCAAATTCAACCACTTTTAAATTATTCTTCTCTAACGATGTAATAACTCGATCTAAAAGGCCTGAACGTTTAACACTACCTCCGCCATAAACGACTAAAACCGTTTTGTTTTCAGCAAGTTTAGGAAGGATTAACTCGCCGATACGATTTTCTTCACCACGACCAAAAAAAAGACGTGTGGCGTTAAAGTATTCAAAATTATTCATATACGTTCCCTTTTCTCAATTTGATGATCTAGACCAAACTCGTCAAGCATTACAAAAAAGTTGCAGAATTCGTTGTTTTAATAAGTGAACACACAAAATAAAATCACTCAAAACCAAGGATCGATGAAGGGGCTCCAGAAAACAGTAACGTCCAATATTCAATAAAACGTTCTATATTTTCTAGCTTCAATTTGTTATCCTCCGATAAATCTTCTTGAGTCAATTGAGTTGCAATGATTCTGTGTGATTCATCTATAAAAACTGAGATTGCCTTAAAAACAACTGCTTCATCATCAACCTCTTGTTTTATCCTCACAAGAGGCATTTGACGAATCGATTCAGCCAATCCAGTTGGATTCCAGCACTCAGGTCCTTCTTCAAAGTGTTTATTGTGTCCACAAAATGTTTCAGTTAACCATTGGGATAGATACTCATCTTTGTCGATTAAATCTTCTTTAGAAAGCTCACCTCGAGCACAAGATAATGCTCGGGAAAACATATTTTTCATCGCCTGGCTAAAGATATTACGAACAACTTCAATATCTACTAAAGAAGGTTTCTGTACAGCTTTAGAACCATGATCATGGCCACAACACCCGCGAGAGCTTCGACCACAACTTAGACGACATTTACTCATAAAGTACCAGCAATTCTTTCAAACCAACAGTCAATCAAAGCTGCGAGTCTCTGAGCTCCCTCAGCTTCAATATTCTCAGGATTCTTTTTTAGATCATTGATCAGTTCGTGAATATGATTGGTAAACACAAACATCGAAAATTGCACAAAAACACTTGCTTCCTTAACCTCTTTTTCATCGATTTCATACTGTTTCAGATCGTCTGTAAGTGCTTTTCGTAGATTCGCTTCAATTTTTTGAGGTGTATTCACTTGCGCTTTTTCATAAGCTGGATTAAGCCCTAAAAGAGTCGAAGCAATAAACGCCGATGCTCTGCGATCCGCCATAATGACTTCATCTCTAGGAACATTTTTATGGCTAGCTTCTGCTAAGCGCTGAGAGACTGCCATAGCATGAGCACGTAATAAATCCCGAATGACCATCGGATCATCTAAACAAGGTCTCACTGTACCCT
>CAZBHT010000168.1:0-2310 GCA_964491655.1 uncultured Burkholderiaceae bacterium | reverse complement strand
GCGATATGAGCCTTAGTTAAGCTCTGTCCAGGTGGAACCAAATCTGCAACAAGTTCTGCTTCACTCATTACCTTTGCTAGAAACATTCTTATTCCTTATTTTCTTAGTGTTGCGCCACAAGAAGCTAAAACTTCAAGAATGGTCTTCATAACCGTATCTGCTTCTTCATCATTGATGGCCTGATCAAGGCGCTGAAGTTTAGCAGTAAATGCTAAGCTCTTCATTCCAGCATCGTTACCTTCTTTCATTCGATATACGTCAAACAAATCGAAGCTAACTAAAGAAAGAAGTCTAGGATCGGTCTTACGTGCACGCTTAATTGCATCTAAAAGATCCTGAACCGGTTTCTTATCCTCTACTAATACGGCAACGTCACGGCTTACAGGCTGGAATTTTGATACTGGCTTGTAGCTAGGGACATCGATATTCAGTAATGGTTCAACATCTAATTCAAAGACAATCGGAGCATGAGGTAAATCGTATTCGTTCATTAAACGAGGATGCAACTCACCGATGAAACCAATTTCTTCTCCGGACAGAATCACCTTAGCAGAACGACCTGGATGCAATGCAGGATGATTGATCGGTTCAAAACGTGCTGTTAAAGGAGCGATCATTTCCTCTAATACACCTTTCAAATCGTAAAAATCTACCTGACGGCTTGCAACACCCCATTGTTGAGGAGCAGAAGTACCATAGGAGAGCGCAGCGATATGCAACGGTTGGTTAATTCCCTGAACCGAACTATCAGAACCCTTAACAGAAGGATCACGACGGAAAATTCTTCCAAGTTCAAAAACATTGACTCTTTCAGCCTTGCGATTCAGGTTAAATTTAAGGATATCAACCAAATTACCAATAATCTGAGAACGCATTACGCCCATTTGAGAAGCAATCGGGTTCAATACGGTAATTGGATCGGTATTACCAGCAAAATCTTCTTCCCACTTTCTTTCTACAAATGAGAAATTAACGAGTTCCTGGAAACCCAAAAGAGCCAATTTCTTTCTAAGATCATGACGATCACGACGGCCTTCGGGTTGCTCCATCATCGCTAAAGTAGAAACTGGAGGTACTTCTGGCAGATTCTGATAGCCATACAGACGAGCTACTTCTTCAATAAGATCTTCTTCAATTTCAATATCGAAACGATAGCTTGGTGGTACTACGCTGAAAACGCCATCCTTCAATTCAAAAGTAAAGCCTAAATGAGTAAAGCATTCAGACATCTTTTCAACTGGGATTTGCATACCGATGACTTTGCAACAACGATCAGCTCTCATAGTAACGGGCTTTCTTTCTGGTAAAGAAAGTACTTGATCTACTACGGGGCCGATCTTAGTGTCAGGTGTGCCACAAATATCAACAATCAAACGAGTAATGTATTCGATGTGTTCCACATTACTTGCGAAGTCAACGCCACGTTCGAAGCGGTGAGCCGCGTCGGTTGAGAAATTCAACTTACGAGTACGACCTTGAATTGCAGTTGGCCACCAGAAGGCTGCTTCGATAAAGATTTCGTTTGTATCTAAAGAAACCGAAGCGTGATCTCCACCCATGATACCGGCAATTGCCTCAATACCTGAATCATCGGCAATTACACCAATCATCTCATCAATATCAACGGTTTGACCGTTAAGTAATTCAGCCTTTTCGCCTGCCTTACCCCAACGAACGGTCAACGGTCCATTTAATTTTGCTAAATCAAAAATATGGGAAGGACGACCTACTTCCAACATAACATAGTTAGAAATATCGACTAAAGCAGAAATAGATCTCTGACCGGAACGTTCCAATCTTTCCTTCATCCACAATGGAGTTGGAGCCTTAGCATTTAAACCACGTACAACACGACCGGCAAAGCGACCACACAGTTCAGGGGCTTCGATATTAACTTGATGAGTACACTGACAGGTAGGAGCTACTGCTGAAAAATCAGGCATCTTAAGCTCAGCACCCGTCATGGCTCTTAAATCTCTACCAATACCGATAACGCTTAATGCATCACCACGATTAGGTGTTAATTTAACTTCAATTCTTTTGTCATCTAAACGAGCGTACTTGCGAATGTCCTCACCCACAGGAGCATCTTCAGGTAACAACCACAGCCCCTTGTGATCTTCGTCAATTCCAAGTTCTCTTGATGAGCACAACATACCACTGCTTTCAACACCACGCAGTTTGGCTTTTTTAATCTTAAAGTCACCTGGAAGTACAGCACCAACCTTAGCACAAGGTACTTTAACGCCAGTTGCAACATTCGGTGCACCACAAACAACTTGAACTTCTTTTTCTCCATCAAAAATTTGA
>CAZBHT010000167.1:0-2330 GCA_964491655.1 uncultured Burkholderiaceae bacterium | reverse complement strand
TTATTGGTTTTACTGAATTCACTTTTTAAAAGCTAATTTATTTTGGACAGTAGTGAAACAAACTAGAAAAAAACAAGACATCGACTTGCACAAGATAAAATATCTTGATAAAATTATTTTTATTCGTTGTTCACCGAGTTCTTCGGTGAGGTTACTGCGGGGTGGAGCAGTCTGGTAGCTCGTCGGGCTCATAACCCGAAGGTCATAGGTTCAAATCCTGTCCCCGCTACCAATCTTCTATTCTTTATCTTCCTTTTTATTGATTGACTTTTGTGTTCATGGTTCGTCTTCAACATTTACCTGAAACTTATTGAACTTTTTAATAAAACCGTTGACAGCATAATAAAAAGGGATTACCCGATATTAAATTGAAATACCAAGAATCCCTTTTGTTCTAACAAGTAATGGATGAGTACTACATTTAGATACCTTCTTGATTATCTAATAATCGAGTAGATAGAACTGCATCTGGTCGTGTAAGAAGATCCGCTACCACCTTAAATTTGTAATTCATATAAGTGGCGTGCTGTTCTATCGAAGCACTACCTTCCTGATTTTCTATAACCTCAGAACACCACTTAGAGTTCAAAATATCACTTGAAAAAGTATAAGAAAAAGCCTTACCTCGGTAACTCACTCTAAAGTACATTGCTCCACCGATCGGTGTTCTAGGTGCTGATTCGGGCGCAATGTCAGGAAGATATTCATAGCGCCCCTCCGTTACAGAACGAGTCACCATTTCAATACAATCCCTCACACCCTTACCAGGATAAGAAGAAATAATATAAATCTCATCCCGATAAGGAGGTTCAAGAGGAGAAAGATCTTTAAAAGCCTCGTAGAACAACCTCATTACCACAGCACTTGCAATTAATCGCTCATGACCCGCATACTTGATTAGATCATCTCGAGTATAAGAAAGAAGCCCTTCTCGGTCCTGAACAACCAGTGTGGTTGGAGGTATAAAAAACATAACAATTATTTCAAAGCAGAAGGAAGAACGATGGATTTAATATCAACTTTAGTCTTCATAATTCCATTATTGACCAAAAACTCTTGGTCTTCTTCCATACCTTGGAGATCCACTGGAGTAAGCGTATTGTAATAATTGGACCAAGAAGCTAACTTTTTAGCATCTTCCTGGCTGATACCGTGTTCTTTTGCACCTAATGCTACGGCCTCATCCCAGTGTCCTTTAATCCAAGTTAAAGAATCTCTTTGAACTTTTACGACTCGGTCCAATAATTCAGGATGCTTATCTGCAAATTCTTTACGTACGGTTGTCACTAAGTTAACTTTAACAAGATTTTTTGCCGTAGTAATAACTTGAGCACCAGCCTTTTCAGCTTTGATCACGCCACTCGCAGCGAGTAGCGCAGCATCGACCTTTCCTGATACCAAAGCAGTCAATGCAGTTGGTTGATCCATAGATAGGAATTCAACATCGCTAGCTTGCATACCTTCTTTAGCCAAAGCCGCTAAGAGCAACTGATGCAAAACCGTACCACGAGGACCAGCAACTTTCTTACCCTTTAAATCCTTAACATTTAATTGACTTCCTGGTTTTCCAACGATCGCAAAAGTATCGGCAGGATGAGATACGCCTGTAGCGACATAAACCGGATTCCCCGCTGCGTTCGTCATAAGAAGTGACGAAGTATTCATAACCGCTGAAATATCAACTGCGCCAGAAGCTAATGCCTGTCCTTGTTTTGCTCCAGAAGTAATTGTTTTCCAATTAACTTTAATGCCATCTTTTTCAAACTCTTTCTCTAAAAGTTTCTGATCCTTCATCACCATATTCTGAAGATTAAAAGGAGCCTTAACATAAACAACATTAATTTCCTTAGGAAAATCTGCAGAATATGCTACAGAAGCTAAAAAGAATGCTGAAACAGACAATGCAAGTTTTAATGGTTTCATGGTTGATCCGTATTAAACAATTGGAGTAAACGTAAATGATATTGCTTATCATTATTCATTTAATCTTAGTGTCTGTCAATATTTCTTATCTAATATCAATTCTGATTGCTATAAATCATTTGCTCTCAGGAAACTGTATAAAAACATCTGAGCACTAACACGAAATCAATGATTAATGATAGAATTAAAAGATTCGGACCTTTATAGTTCGGATTAGGTTGGAAGGATGGCAGAGTGGTCGAATGCGCCGGACTCGAAATCCGGTATACGGTTATACCGTATCGAGGGTTCAAATCCCTCTCCTTCCGCCAAGACTCCTTTTAAATCAAGCACTTACAGAACACCTCACTTTCCTTGTAATAAATCTTGTAATAGTTTTGCAAGAATTGATATGTTAAAAATTTCGC
>CAZBHT010000166.1:0-2337 GCA_964491655.1 uncultured Burkholderiaceae bacterium | reverse complement strand
GATGCTAAATACGGTTTCGTTTCTTCTGGTTCTTTGAATCCTCAGAAAGCTCGCGTACTCTTGATGCTCTCTTGGACACAAACCAAAGATCCTAAGGCGATCCAAAAGAACTTTGATCAGTACTAATCCAAAGTTGTAAATACAATTTGAGCTCCGTTTCTAACTTTGAATCGGAGCTCAAATTTTTATCTACTGCATTATTTTGATTAAGATAGCTTCAACTTAAAGACTTTTTGCGCAATTAATAGTGGCACAAAAATACAGATCAATAACAACACACTGTAAGCACTAGCAATCGCCAATCGACCACTATCCACTTGTTGGAAAATTTCGATCGGCATCGTATTCATACCACCATAGTAGAGCACAATCGTAGCGGACAATTCCGACAAACTAGTGACCCACATGAGAACCGCAGCGGAGGAAACCGAAGGCCACATAACCGGAAGAACCACTTTAAAGAAGGTCTTCAAAGAAGGAACACCTAGACTAATTGAGGCTTCTTCTACGGAATCTTTCAGGTTATGTAGGGGACCGACCGCAGCTCGTACACTGAGTGGCGTACGGCGTAAGAAATAGGCCATTGACATAATGATCCACGTTCCAGTCAGAACCAGGGGTCCCGTATTAAACGTATTAATTAACGCAATACCAAGAACGGTTCCAGCAATCGTCAATGGCAACATCACCACTAAATCAAGAAGGTTCGTTAGCCAACAACGACGTTTCACAATTAGATACGCACAAACAATCGAGAAAATAACGCCGGCAATTGTCGCTACAGAAGCCAAGAAAATCGAGTTATACAATGGATCCGGGGCTCTTAAAAGAGCATATTTAATATTCTTTAAAGTAAAGGTACCGTAATAAAGTACTGGACCAATCGTCTTAGTAAAGGCTGTAACGATAACGACTAGAGCGGGCAATAAAGAAATAAATAAGATGGAAATAACGGTTGAATCCGCAGCTAAACGTTTTAGCCCCGTTAATCGGATCTTTTCAGGAGCACGTCCCGACTCCATTTGAACTTGTTTTTTCTCAACCCAGATCTTTTGAACGATTAAGACTAAGATGCCTAGACCGATGAGAATCGCTGCCATCGTGGTTTGCATCAGGGGATTTCCGCCCATTTCCGATACAAATTCGTTATAAGCTTTAACCGCCAATACTGGAGTACGAGCACCCAAAATCGCAGGAATACCAAAACTTCCAATCACATGCGTAAAGACAATCAACATGGCTGAAAGTAGAGAAGGGAGCATCAATGGCATCGTAATACCCGTTAAAACTCGAGGCATTGGACGCCCGAGTCCCAAGGCGGCTTCCTCCAGGCTTCGATCCATCAGCTTAAAGGCACCCAGCATGATGACAAAGGCATAGACATAGGAATTCAAGGTCATGACAAAAATCATTCCCCACCATGAATATAGAGAGGGAACCATAATGCCAATATGAGAAAGCCACCCCGTGATGATCCCTTGTTTACCGAGTAGGAGGATCCAAGCAGCTGCGACGACCACATCAGGTACCACTAGAGTAATAAGGGGTAGCATACTGACAAGGGCGGCCATCTTAAATTCAAGCCGAGAAACCAGTAACGCTAAACCACTACCGACTAATAGTGAGAAAAAAGTAACCGAAACACCTAAAATCAAAGTGTTCGCTAAACTTTCACGGTACTGATGCTCTGAAAAGAAGCGCGTGTAGCCAGAAAAGGAGAAATTCCCGCTTTCATCTAAAAACGAATAATGTAAAACGGTTGAAAGAGGCCACAACAAGAATACTACGAGGAAAATGAGTGCCAAAATGCACAGCACTAACCACGAAGGATCCGTTCTTAATTTTCCTAAAAAGTTATTCACGGCTCTACTCCCACTAATCGTCCATTAGTAGGGAGCACCATATCTACCAAATCTCCCAATATGAAAATAGGGCGATCCGACGGTACTTCGGCATGGAACTTACCTTCTTCAGTTTCAATAATATATTCGACGGTAGCTCCGCGATATTCCACCTGATTTACAACTCCCGGAATTCGATTATTCGCTCCAGATTGTCGAGCTTGTACATCGATATCGGTTGGACGAACCGATAACTTCATTCCTGGAGCAAATTCTTTCGAATCATCAGTAAGAACGCTTCCACCACGTAATTTTAATTTTCTTTGATTATCGCAAGCCCCACAATCTTCTACGATATCAAAGCGATTACAACCAAAAAATTCAGATACAAAAAGACATGACGGCTTTTCATAAATTTCTTTAGGTGAACCTAACTGCAGAACTCGACCTCTTTCGAGAACAGCAATGCCACCACTCATCGCTAAAGCTTCACTTT
>CAZBHT010000165.1:0-2408 GCA_964491655.1 uncultured Burkholderiaceae bacterium | reverse complement strand
ACGGAATGATTGGATGAGCTAAACGTAAAATCGCTTCTAAAATACGAACGAGTGTAAAGCGAGTAGCGCGTTGTTGTTCCGGAGTACCTTCAGCGAGTTGAACCTTTGCAATTTCAACATACCAGTCACAGTATTCATTCCAGATGAAGCTGTAGATGGCGTTAGCGGCGTTGTCTAGGCGGTAGTCCTTATAGGCTTGACGCACTTCTTTGACTACTCTCATGAAGGAACTCTGAATCCAACGATCGACAACGGAGAAGCTCTTTTCAGCATTACCTAAACCGCAATCTTTGCCTTCAACATTCATTAAAACAAAGCGGGTAGCATTCCAGAGTTTGTTACAGAAATTACGGTAGCCCTCAGCTCGCTTCAGGTCAAAGTTGACGTTGCGACCCAGTGTTGCGTAGGCAGCCATCGTAAAGCGCAAAGCATCAGCACCGTGAGCTGTAATACCGTTAGGATAAGTTTTACGTAATTTTTCAGCGATCTGAGGTGCTTTTTCTGGTTTACGTAAGCCACGGGTATTCTTAACAATAAGATCTTCTAAACCAATACTTTGAATGATGTCCAATGGGTCTAAAGTATTGCCTTCAGACTTACTCATCTTCTTGCCTTCAGCATCGCGGACTAAACCGTGGATGTACACATCTTTAAATGGAATGCGTCCGGTAAAGAAGCGAGTCAACATAATCATTCGGGCAACCCAGAAGAAAAGAATATCGTAACCCGTTACTAAAACAGAAGACGGAAGATAAAGATCGTATTGTGTCTTAGCTTCTTCAGTTTCTGGAGCAGGCCAACCTAAAGTAGAGAAGGGGACTAATCCAGAAGAGAACCAAGTGTCTAAAACGTCTTCATCGCGAGTTAATTTAACGTTTTCACCAGCTTGTTTTTGAGCTTCTTCTTCGCTACGAGCAACGTAAACGTTACCTTTATCGTCATACCAAGCAGGAATCTGATGGCCCCACCACAACTGACGAGACAAACACCAGTCTTGAATGTTAGATAACCATTCGCGGTAAACCTTTTGCCACTGTTCCGGGAAAATGTTTACTAACTGCTCATTTACAGCTTCTAAACCTAATTCACCTAAGCTCTTGCCTGGGAAACGGCAACCTTCTGGAGCAGGTTTACTCATGGCTAAGTACCACTGTTCAGAAAGCATTGGTTCAACGACCTGTCCGGTACGGGCAACGCGTGGCACCATGTGTTTGATGTTCTTGGTATTAACCAATAAACTAAGAGCTTCAAGGTCAGCAAGGGCGGCCTTGCGAGCAACGTAACGATCCATACCACGATATTTTTCTGGTACGTTTTCGTTCATGTGAGCCGTCTTGTCTAATACGCTCAATTGCTTGAGGTTATGGCGACGTCCCATTTCAAAGTCATTGAAGTCGTGTGCTGGAGTGATCTTAACAGCACCGGTACCGAATTCTTTATCAACGTAACTGTCGGCAATAACCGGAATTTCACGATCCGTTAATGGTAACTTAAGAGTTTTACCAACTAAATCACGATAGCGTTCGTCTTCAGGGTGAACAGCAACCGCCATATCCCCAAAGAGTGTTTCTGGACGAGTCGTTGCAACAACAATACCAGGGCCACCATCAGAAGCAGGATAGCGAATTTCCCATAATTTGCCATCAGCTTCTTCTGTTTCTACTTCAAGATCAGAAACAGCGCTTTGTAGAGTTGGATCCCAGTTAACAAGACGACGTCCGCGATAGATAAGACCAGCTTCATAGAGCTGAACAAAGCATTCGGTTACAACCTTGGATAGATTTGGATTCATTGTGAAGTACAACTTATCCCAATCAACCGAGTCGCCAATACAACGCATTTGATTCAGAATCGTACCGCCAGAGAACTTTTGCCAATCCCAAATGCGAGCAACAAACTCATCACGAGAGAGATCACGACGAGATTTACCTTCCTTTTCAAGCTGACGTTCTACAACGATCTGAGTAGCAATACCAGCGTGGTCGGTACCAGGCAACCACATTGTGTTGTAACCATCCATACGATGGAAACGAGTTAACGTATCCATAACGGTTTGGTTAAAGGCGTGGCCCATATGAAGGATGCCGGTAATGTTAGGAGGAGGTAGCTGAATCGAGAATGAGGGCTTGTTTTTGTCAGCGCCAGCTGTAAAGTAACCTCTCTTTTCCCAAATTGGATACCACTTGGCTTCGATACTTGCCGGTTCATAGCTCTTAGCGAGCTCTTCTTTATTAGTTTCGCACATGAATCAAAGAAATTCGGTTAAAAAACATGAATTCCTTATTTTCGCACGATCTAAGACTTATAGATAAGAGTTTTCGTATGATTTCGCCAAATAGGAGGTCGTTTTAATAAATTTTCAAGAAAAACAGTAGAAAACTTTTTCTATCTGTTGGCAATATTATGAA
>CAZBHT010000164.1:0-2425 GCA_964491655.1 uncultured Burkholderiaceae bacterium | reverse complement strand
TCAAATAACCCAAAATCAGTGACCTTAACTGGTCTACTCTACGGGGTAGAGTTCACAGAGTGGCTTTATTAAAACATCTTAAACGATACTCTGTATAAACAGAGCCATCACTTAATAATGAAGTGAATTAACGTAAGCGCTGTAAAGCATCGATACGTTCTTCGATGGTTGGGTGGCTAGCAAATAAAGAACCCATACCACCTGCGATACCAAATCCCTTAACGGCAGGAGCCAACTCGTCGGTTGGAACACCACCTAAACGGGCTAAAGCGTTAATCATTGGACGAGAGCTTCCCATGATACGAGCGGCGCCCTCATCGGCACGGAACTCACGCACACGAGAAAAATACATCACGATCGCAGAAGCCAAAATACCTAAAACAATATCCAAAACCAAAGAGGTAATGTAGTAACCAGCGCCTGGAGCATCATCTTCATTACGTAAGACAACACGGTCTACAAAATTACCAATGACTCGAGACAGGAATACAACGAAAGTATTAGTAACACCTTGGATCAAGGTTAATGTCACCATATCACCGTTAGCAACGTGAGCAATTTCGTGTGCCAATACGGCTTCAACTTCTTCTCGGTTCATGCTGGATAACAATCCGGTAGAAACAGCAACCATAGCATTACGCTTAGAGGCACCGGTTGCAAAAGCATTTGCTTCACCTTCATAGATACCAACTTCAGGCATCGGAATACCTGCTTTTTCAGCATGCGAACGAACGGTATCGACCAACCAAGCTTCAAGCTTGTTGCTAGGACGATCGATCATCTGCACACCCATAGTACTCTTGGCAATGGTCTTACTCATGAGTAAAGACATGATGGAGCCAGAGAAACCCACAATCGCTGCAAAAATAAGTAACGTACCGTAGCTCTGGTTACCTCCAGCGACTTGGCTAAAGTTAACGCCGAAAACAGCGGAAACGATGTTCATTACCACGCCGAGAACAATCAAGACAGCGAGGTTAGTAAGGATAAATAAACCAATTCTTTTTAACATACTTATTTTCGAAAAAGTGATTACTGTTCAGGAATAGATAATTATCGATTATATCTAAGCGACTGTGCGCATTATCAAGGTTATTTTTGTATCAAATGTTAGCTTTTTGTTACCGAGCAACCACCTTTTCACTACGAATTGGAGGCATGCTCTCCCACTGACGACAACCAGGGCATAACCACTGGAATCGAGTCGTGGCAAAACCACATTTAGTACATTGATAACGAGCAACTTTGTCGACTTGTTGTTTAAGTAAGCGAGATAACTCTGCAATTTGTTTATTTTCAGGTTCGTTCGCTTGACTTAATTCTAAAAGACGCTGAAATCCCATCAAAGAAGGACGTTTTTCTAAGCTCTTTTGAATTAATTCGATTGCTTCTTCGGGACTCTTTACTTTGCTGATGACTTGTACTGCGGAGTCCAGTTCATCAATATTCTTACCCTTTTCAACGATATGAGTTAGATATTGCAAAGCACGTTCCTTGTCACCCAAAGTAATTAAACCATTAGCAATTCGAGAGACAACCAGCGTCTCATAGTCTGGATTGATTTCACCTAAGCGCAACCAAGTTTCAATAGCTTCGGCCAATTTACCAGATTTTTCCTGCAGATTCCCCAACATAAATAAGGCACGCTTATGGTGGGAATCAACCTTTAAAGCTTCGTTGATATAAGAAACAGCTTCCTCTGCCTTACCACGATGTAGGCACTGCTCAGCTAGTTCACAATACAAGTGACCGATACGACTTGGCATCATTTCTGAAGAAATCTTTTCGAGCATCTGAGCGGCGTGGATCGCTTTTTGCCACTCTTTTTCACTTTCGTAAATGAAGATTAATTTACGAGCAGCTAGTGCCTGATACGAGGATTCCTTTTCTGTTAACTTCACAAAGGTGGCTTCAGCACGGTCCCAAAGACCTGCTTTTAGATAATCTTCTCCTAACTCAAAAATGGCTCGATTATGTTCTTTTTTCGGTAAATCACCACGATTTGCCAAGTGATTGTGAATGCGAATAGCTCGATCAAATTCTCCACGACGACGGAACAATGCACCTAATGAATAATGCATTTCGATCGTATCGGGATCTATTTTGACTAGATTAATGAACGAATCGATCGCCTGATCCTTTTTATTACTCAGGAGTAAATCGAGTCCACGATATAAGGTTTTAGTTTCGTCCGATGTACTCTTTTTTTCTTTTTGATCAAACGAGTGAGCATACCAACCCGCCCCAAATAAGATGGGGACTAAGATAAGGTACCAAAGTTCAAATTCCATAACGGACCTTTCAAAATAAATTGCCCTACATTTTACTAGTCAAAAGAATAAATAGAACTCTTTTTTTGTGATTGAAGGCAAAATCGGGTAGGAGCTAGTGGATTAGTCCCACTAGCGTCCTCCCACACCACGTA
>CAZBHT010000163.1:0-2427 GCA_964491655.1 uncultured Burkholderiaceae bacterium | reverse complement strand
CCATCAAATCTATTTATCGCAATAGCTTTTCTTCCAGAAGTTTCGTGACTCGCCAATCATCCATTTTTATAATGAACTATAAGAATAAGAACTAAATTGTCATTGATGGAAGCTATGCTCAGATACATTCTCGGGATTTTTCTATCTATCGGTTTATGCCATCCTATTGTCGGGGCAACACCGATTAAAATTGGCATTCTCGACACTATTGATCCTTGGTTTTACGTTCAAACATTTGGTCCAACCATGGAATATTTGAGAGCCGAGATTCACGATAGGAAAATTGAAACCACTGAACTATCTTTTGAAGAACTTAAAGAAGCTGTATCCAAAGGAAGTTTAGATTTTTTCATTGCTCCAAGTGGATTTTTAACCTTTGTAGAGGAATCAAGCGGAGCTCGGCATATTGCTACTCGCCACAGAAAACTAGCTAATGATCCTGGTTCTTCCGTGGGATCTGTCTTTGTTGCTCGTTCAGATGATTCTCGCTATTCACAACTAGAACATATTAAAGGATCTCGAGTTGTAGCCACTTCTCCAAACGCTTTTGACGGCTGGATTACTGCAACAGGTGAGTTATATAAAATTACCCATGATATCGAACACTTTTTTGGTTCTACTCTGTTTATTGGTTACGGACTTCCTGATGTTGCCACTATTGTTTTAAATCATGGTGCTGATATCGGTATTTTAAAAGCATGTGAACTCGAAATGCTTGAAAACAATGGTTCTATACAGGCAGGATCGTTAAAGGTTCTTAATGAAAAAAACAATTCAGAATTACAGTGCAAAGTATCTACAGATTTATATCCAGATGTTGTGTTTGCTTCACTACCTAAAGCAACATCGAGTTTGATAAAAGAGGTTTCAATTTACCTTTTAACTATGCCTGAAACTTCTAATGGAGATAGTTGGAGTATTACTAATGACTTCAGTCGTGTTACGCAACTTTACAAAAACCTTCAAATTGGACCTTATGAATATTTGAGAGAAAATACACCTAAAGCCATCATCTATCGCTATCGATTTGAACTGATGATCATTTTAGGATTGGTTATCGTTTCTTTTTTATACACGCTTTCAGTCAAAAGAATCGTTCGTCTGCGTACACAAGACCTAAGGTTAGCTTTGGAAGAACGAAACCGAGCTGAGGATCTTGCAAGAAAGAGTCGAGAACAATTATTTCAGTTGGAAAAAGCGGGAATCGTTACCGGATTATCTTCCATGTTCGCCCATGAAGCTCAACAACCAATTGCTTCTCTGATTAATTATGCAGAAGGCCTAAAAATGTATTTGCAGACTAAATCTAAGGATCATTTAATAGAAGAAGCTGTTACAGAGATTTCCTCGCAAGCAGAACGTTTATCACAAATCATCAATCGAGTACGTTCTTACGCCCAACAAAATAAACATACTCGTAAACCTGAGAGGTTAAATGTTGTACTTCAAAAATCTTTAGAAACCTTCAAAAGAAGTTCTAAGTCATCCGGCGTTAATATAGTTTGTAATCTTAATAATATGGTTGCTACTGTAAATATGGATTCTTTAGAAATTGAACTACTTTTAGTCAATATCTTAAGGAATGCCGGCACTGCTCTAACTGATCAAGTTGAAAAAATTATTACAATCACTCTTCAAATAGAACGAACTTTTTGGGCTCTATCAATAGCAGACAATGGTCGCTTGGTATCAGACCAAATGATTTCGATACTTTCTCACCCTACTGTTAGTAATCATAAAGAGGGATTAGGACTTGGACTTTCCATTTGTAGAGTGATTGCTGAAGCTCATGGAGGAAGTTTACGCTTTGAAAAAAATCAACCTACAGGACTTGTTGTAACCTTGTTATTACCTATTTTTCATAAATCTTAAGTATGGAATAAACATGAATTCACTTCCTTTAGTTCGAATTATTGATGATGAAGAAAGCGTGCGAAATTCCGAAAATTTTATCTTTCGCATCATCGGATTGGATTCCGTATGTTTTGAAAGTGCAACTGATTTTTTAACCCACGATGATTTTTCACGTCCTGGGTGTATCGTCTCAGATCTTCGAATGGAAGGTATGAACGGTCTTGAATCACAACAGGAATTAATTGAAAGAAGATGCGATCTTCCTATCATCTTTTTAACAGGACATGGAACCGTTGATACCGCTGTATACGCTTTAAAAAATGGCGCTTGCGATTTTCTTCAAAAACCAGTAAAGCCTCAAATATTGCAAGAAATTGTCAGACGGAATATTGAACAAAATCTAGCGAAACGTAAAGAATTAGAAGAATTAAAACGTTTACGTACAATTTTTAATTCACTAACGGATCGGGAAAAAGATACGCTTAGAAAAATTGCTAAAGGAGAACTAAATAAACAAATTGCTTTTGATCTGGGTATCGCAGAACAAACCGTCAAAATACATCGTGCTAATGC
>CAZBHT010000162.1:0-2464 GCA_964491655.1 uncultured Burkholderiaceae bacterium | reverse complement strand
GATGGTGTCGGAAAGTGATTTAAAAAACAGTTCGGTGTGGTTTGCGAATGCTTTTTGTGACTATAACTGTAGTAGTTCACCACGATCAGTGAGTATAAAAGTTGGTGAAATCCTAGAAAGGTTTATGCAGGGTGATTTTTCTGAGCTATTTAAGTATATCTTTTGATACTTTCAGGAAAAGAAAGAACAACATCTGCTGTTATTTTCATACAACAGATGTTGTAGTAGGAGCAAATTAGCTTTGGCTGAATTTTTCAAGCTCATTTTGTAATTTATCTAACAGATTAGGAACTACAACGGTAGCTTTCCCCTGTACAAAATGGGAAAAATCATAGCTATTATTCATCGGATCTTTGGTAAGCAAAATTCGATAAGAACAACCACCAAAGTCTGCCCATGACACAAAATCCGCCGCAGGGTACACGCTTCCAGATGTGCCGATAGCCATGAAAATATCTGCCCTATTCAATACGTCACGGATCCAGTCTATTCCATAGGGCGTTTCACCAAAAAGTACAACAGAGGGACGAACATTGAATTTTTTAGCTCCACATACAGGGCAAGCATTTCCTTCCTTGTAAAAATCGATTCGAGGAAAATGCGAGTTACAACTACTGCATTTGCTTTCAGAAAACTTTCCATGCAGGTGATGTACAAAAGGTGTGCCCGCTTTTTCTAATAAATCATCCACATTCTGAGTAATATGGACAACGTCTACAAACGGTGCCACATTTTTAGTAAATTTAGCAATCGCAAGATGAGCCTCGTTTGGGTTACATCCCATGAGTTTACGAATTCGATAATTCATAAACTCAAAAACTTTTTGAGGTGTTTTTTGGATCGCTTTTTTAGTATCTACTTCATTAAAATCGAACTTTTCCCAAAGCCCGTCCTCATCCCTAAATGTCGCTACTCCACTTTCAGCAGATAGACCAGCTCCAGTTAAAAAAACGATTAATGGACGTTCTCCCTTGATCTTAAGGTTTGAAAAGTCAGGCGTTTTTTCCTGAATTAAATTTTTATCATCGAACATTTTCTTTTCTCCATTTTCGTTTAATTCATAGAGTAATACGTATTGCGACTTATTTTGTCGTATTTGAATTTATGATTTCGGTATTAGAAAAGTTTTCCATGGAAATTAAAAATGGATCAAGATCGAATTAACGTGCAATTAGTTTGTAATGGCAAAAAGTTAGAGTTATCTAGTAATCAAATCATAGATTTACTAGATTATGCAGATCTATCTGGATCAGAATATTATGATTTATTAAATGATTTGGCAGAATCGCCCAATAGTGAGATCCGTGAAAGAGTTGCGAGTCACGCCAATATTTCAGAAGAAGTTTTGAAGAAATTATCTTTGGATCCAATGTATGCAGTCCGTAAAAATGTTTTGGATCAAGAAGAAAGCGTTTATCGATTAAGCGCAGAAGAACTCATTGAATCTGCAAATGGACAATCAGAACTGATAAAAATAATTTTTGATTCAATCGGCTTTTCTGAAAATCATCCGGGAAGTGAACAATTAGCTCACTATTATTCACAGTCTTCCGATCCTTGTATCAAGAAACGAGTATCTGATTTTATTAATCATCCAAGAAGACGTTTTTTAGGTAGACGTAGAAGATGTAATCCATATTGAACTACTTATCGTAACTAATTCTTTTTTTGATGTTATTTCCTTGCCCCGCATTGTTAACGACATACGCTGACGCATTAAACGTTACACTTTATTTATCGAAAGTTGCTTTATAAGAGAAATGAAAATGGCTAGTAAAGACAGAATCGACATGCAATTAGTTTGTAATGGCAAAGCAATGAATCTTTCTGATCGACAAATCATGGAAGTCCTAGATAGTTTAGATTTATCTGAATCGGAAAATGATGATTTCATAGACGAATTAGCTCAATCCTATAACAGCGAAATTCGAGAACTCGTAGCACTTAGTTCTAATATTTCTGACCAATCTTTAAAAAAACTATCGTTGGATCTTAGTTATAAGGTTCGCTGGAATATTCTGAATCAACCTGAAAACATTACTCGTATGAGTGCCGATGAATTGATTGAATCAGCAGATGAACAGCCAGAACTAATCAAAGTCATATTTGATTGGATTCAGTCTGTTGAAGATCATCCTCAAGCAAATCAGTTAATTCACCACTATTTACAGCATCCAGATCTTTCTGTTAGAGAAAGAATTTTTGAAGTGTTAGGTAATGATCTGAATGCTTCAATGCAGTAGTGAAATTTTAATCAACCGATATACAACACATATATGGCGAATACCGAATTATGCTAGAAAAGAAGAAAATCAAGAATCCGTACGAAGAAGATAATATTTTTACTGCTAATGAGGAAAATATCCGAATAGTGAATGGGCAAATAATTGAGATTGACAGAGTTTGTCGTACAGCGGAGGAATTAGAGGAGTACCGTAGGGAGATCTTGCGTGAGATGGATGTT
>CAZBHT010000161.1:0-2472 GCA_964491655.1 uncultured Burkholderiaceae bacterium | reverse complement strand
CATCATGATGAACGACCTCCGCAAGCGCATGGGTGACATCCGTGCAGGTGAAGGTACGCACGGTGCATGGGTTCGCTACAACGGCGGTGAAATGTCTGGTCAAGGTATCGACAACGACTTCCATATGATTCAAGTTGGTATCGATACGGTTCCGGAAGTTGGTGCTCCGCGCTTTGGTGTAGCATTTAGCTATGCTAAATCTGAAGCTGAGGATGGTTTCGGTACGACGGATATGGATGCCTATAGCCTCGCTGTCTACGGTACGAAGATGTACGACAACGGTATGTTCGTTGACGTGATTGGTCGTATGGCTACGATGGACACGGAAATGGTCAATGTCGGTCTCAAGGGTAAGATGGACAACATTGCTTTGAGCTTATCTGGTGAATTCGGTTGGCGCTTTAACGTGAAGGATTCCTTCTTCATCGAACCGTCTGTAGAAGCAACGTACACGTACACGGATGCTGACAAGTTTACTATGGGCGCTGGTACCTATAAACTCGAAGCAACGGACTCCTTGGTTGGTCGCGCAGGCTTTGCAGCCGGCTTCAAGTGTCCGAAGAACAAAGGAGACATCTATGTTCGTGCTGCTATTGTCCACGAATTCATGGGCGATACCACAATGCGTTCTTGGTATGGCAATGCCGAAGCAGTTCCGGTTAAAGCAGATGGTAAAGACACTTGGATCGAATACGCTATTGGTACTCAATACAACATCAATAAGAGCACTTACATCTACGCTGATGTAGAACGAACAAGCGGTGCGAAGATTGATGAAGATTGGCGTGCTAATGTTGGATTGCGTTATGCGTTCTAAGGCTCTTAAGGTAAAGACTTTAAGTTGTTAGTGTAGTCAATACAATCTACACGCAAAAAGAAGCGGTAGAGGAACTTTTGAAATTCCTCTACCGTTTTCAGTTTATGAGTTTCGGGGCTTATTATCTGAACCGGTTTCTACTTTACAGACAATATCAGGAACCGACAAAATACGAATTTCTCTTTGCTGGTAAGGAATAACAATACCAGCTTTATCAAATTCTTGAAGCATGATTTTAGAAATATTGGAACGCAAGGATCCCGTGCCATTCGAAGGATCTGCAACCCAAAAATAGGTGGTTAAATCAATGCCATCGTTACCGAAGTTACTCAAAACAGTAGATGGAGCTGGGTTTTCTAAAACTCGAGGTTGACTCTTAACGATATCGGTCATCAACTTCATAACAGCGTCCAGATCAGAGGCATAGTCAACACTCATTGTGACACTTGCACGACCAGGTCCCTGTAGGTATGAAGTATTAGAAACATTACCAGTAACAAAAGATTCATTTGGAATAATCGTAACCGATCCATTGAACTGACGAATTACGGTATAACGAGTTTTAATGTCTTGGACGGTACCTTCAATACCGGCAACAGAAACCACATCACCAATCTTGATACTACGTTCTAAAAGAATAATGAAACCACTCACGTAGTTACTAGCAATTTTTTGTAAACCAAAACCTAGACCAACACCGATCGCACCACCGAACACACCTAAGATGGTGACATCAATACCAACGCTGGATAGACCAATCAGAATGGCAATGAAGACTAAAAAGATTTTGGTAATACGAATGAATACGAGTCTAACGTTGGTTTCTACTTTAGGTAAAGACCAAATCCAGCTTTCTAAGATTTGACCAATCCATTTAGCTACGAGTAATGCTAAAGCGATGGTAAAAATTGCCATACCAATGGACCAAAGCGTGATATTTTCTTTTCCGATAGGAACTCGAGTTGTACTTAAAAAATTAACTAATTTAGGTAGTACACCGATAATTTGCAAAGCCACCATGGTCCAAATGGACAGTGCAATGATGTTCATAACGCTACCGGATAGCGCAATACCTTTAATCGAACGATGCAAAATGAAAACAACGGTTCGAACGACGATATAGGCTTCACAGATTAACC
The DNA here is from genome assembly GCA_964491655.1 of uncultured Burkholderiaceae bacterium. Lineage (GTDB taxonomy): Bacteria > Pseudomonadota > Gammaproteobacteria > Burkholderiales > Burkholderiaceae_F > JAFTYR01. The sequence goes on along the minus strand of CAZBHT010000161.1, from coordinate 516 downwards.
AAGTAATAGCCTCAAGCGGTAAGCTATGTGAGGGTAAAAGGTTAAAGAGTCGTGCACAGTATGCGGATAAAGCTAAAAAGAGCATACTGAAACAAGCCCAGCTGATTTGTAAAAATAGCTTTGAGAAAGGATATTCTTTATGTTTTTTCAAAGATACATCATGAGCTTCCTGATCGAGGTCTTTCGGAGGAGTCGTATCAACAATATCTTCGACTTTCTGAATAAATTGCTTATCTTTGAGCCAACGTAAGATTCCTAAAGTAATGATCCATCCTAAGCCCAAAGAAAAAACGATACAGGCTAATTGCCAGTAAACGATCGGCATATTGAGCCCTTTTTCAAAGGTTAAGATCAATTGATCTAGAATATTCGTGTCGCCGGACAACAGTTGTTCGGTCGAATGAGTAGCTGTGGAAATTTTTGCGATATCTTCTGCCATGTTTATCCTTCATTAATCCCTTAAGTTCTCGTTTTTTCCTAAAACAGAACTGTGACGGATGACAAGTTCATAAGGTA
>CAZBHT010000160.1:0-2518 GCA_964491655.1 uncultured Burkholderiaceae bacterium | reverse complement strand
CTTTAAGATGCTTAAATGAAACTCCATTCGGACAAAGCTCCGCTATCAATTGATCAATTCGACTCATTGCTCACCCTCCAAATCTCGGATGATTTCAGCAATGGCAGCACGAAGTTCATTTTCTCGAGCTACGATTCTCTCAATATCGGCATTGAGCTTGACGATATCAATGACTTCACGGGTATCTTCTTTTTCAACGTAAGAGCTTACCGATAGGTTGTAATCTTGCTTAGCGATTTCATCATTGGAAACAAGCTTGGCTACATAGTCGATGTCTTGACGATCCGTGAAGATCTTCAAAATATTTGCAATGTTATCGGGCTTTAACTTGTTGTTATTCGTAACCTTGACGCATTCCTTAGATGCATCAATAAAGAGCGTGTTGTTATCACTCTTGGATTTTTTCAAAACCATGATGCAGGTAGCAATGCTGGTTCCAAAGAATAAGTTATCGGGTAACTGAATCACGCAGTCCACATAGTTATTATCGATGAGGTACTGACGAATTTTCTTTTCTTTACCACCGCGATACATGATGCCTGGGAAACAAACAATAGCAGCCACACCATTTGTTGCTAACCAAGACAAACAATGCATTACAAAGGCTAAGTCAGCTTTAGAGTTTGGTGCTAAAACACCTGCAGGAGAAAACCGAGGATCATTAATCAAGATAGGATTAGCATCGCCATCCCACTTGATGGAATACGGAGGATTGGAAACGATGGCTTCGAAAGGTTCATCTTCCCAATGATCTAGTGAGGGGCTAACTAATGTATCTCCATGGGCAATATGGAATTTGTCATAAGGGATGTCATGCAAGAACATGTTGATGCGACAGAGGTTATAGGTTGTGATGTTGATTTCTTGACCATAGAAACCTTGTCGAACATTTTCTTTTCCGAGGATCTTGGCGAATTTGAGTAGTAAGGAACCGGAACCACAAGCGGGGTCGTAGACTTTACCGACTTCCGTCTTGCCTACAATGGTTAGGTGCGTTAATAGTTCGGAAACTTCTTGCGGTGTGAAGTATTCACCACCACTTTTGCCTGCGTTAGAAGCATACATGCCCATTAAGAATTCATAGGCATCACCAAACGCATCAATAGTATTCTCAGTTAACCCCCCCTCAAATCCATCGATGAAACACCGTTGAGCAAACAAAGTAAACGTTTATTACGTTCGGCTACCGTGCCACCAAGCTTGTTGCTATTGACATCAAAGTCATCAAACAAGCCTTTCAAATCATCTTCACTCTCGCAACCCTGAGCGGAGGATTCAATGTGTTTAAAGACTTTCTCAAGTGTTTCATTGAGGTTTTCATCTGCAGGAGCTTTCTTTAAAACATTGACAAATAATTCACTCGGTAATAAGAAGAAGCCTTTGATTTGAACGATATCTTCACGAGCCGCTTCCGCATCTTCATCATTCATTAATGCGTAATCAAAATCATCATTACCGGAGTCTTTCTCAATCTGATTAATGTAGGCACAAAGATTTTCAGAAATGTAACGATAAAAGAGTGCTCCTAAAACGTAGTTCTTGAAATCCCAACCGTCAACACTACCGCGCAAATCATTAGCAATACTCCAAATCGTTCGATGAAGTTCTGCACGTTCTTGTTCTTTCTTGTTATCTACCATCGCAATTCCTTTCGTCCCCAAAAAGGTATTTTGTTGTTGTAAATTTCTTCAGCCTACTATTGTCTACCATACCACGTCTTTATTTGACACGGTCAAACAATCGTCGCTGAAATAAGGGATCAAAAAAGGGGTATGGATGTTTGATAAACGTTAGAAACGCTTCATAAACGACAAAACCCTCCGAAGAGGGCTTTGGTCTAAACATTCACAAAAAGACTTGGATTAATACGAAGTAAGTACTAACTTTTAGGCTAAGTCAGTTGTTTTAGCCTTTGTCGTTCTTCTTGTCGTTCTCTTTTTTGTCGTTTTTTCTGCTGTAGCTTTTTCTTCAGCACCAGCCTTTACATTTTTAGGCTGACTTGTTGCAGTCATCGAAGGATCCTTAAATGTTGGAGCTCTCAAAATAACTACAGGTTCTTTTGGTTCTTCAACCACTGGTTCTTCAACGACCTCAGCTTCTTCTTCGCGACCCATCGGGATGCGTACGATGGGAGGAGGTGCCTTAGCATCTTCTTCGGTGATTTTCCACAACTGAAGTAACTCAGCTTGTGTCGGAGCCTTGCCGTTCTTAAGACGTTCACGACGAGCCACAACAGAATCACGGACAATACGTTCGAGACAATCCAACGGAATACGATTTAAATCCTTAAATTCAATCGCACTACGTTCTTTGATAACACCTTTGAGATTGGCAGAGTGTTGCTCAATGATGGAGGGTTCTGCCACAAAGAGTGTCATTTGCTTTTCAGATGATTCTAAAGCAAACAAAGGTCCTTCTAATTCGTAGAAGGCAAGACCATAACGCATGCTTTCTCTTACGCCACGGGCTGAACGACGAATCATGCTACATACTCTTGCCATTGCAACTCTTCGATCAG
>CAZBHT010000159.1:0-2692 GCA_964491655.1 uncultured Burkholderiaceae bacterium | reverse complement strand
TGATTAATCCCAATTTCCCTTAAGATTTCAATCGCTTATTTCAGTTGGTTGTGTTTTGTGATTTGTCGTTTATTTTTATAAACGATTCGCTTCGATTTCTTCGTCTGTTTTATTAAGAAGCATTTTTTCAATTTCTACACTACGAGGACCACCACCTTGATCTCCTGTCAAAACATGCTCATGAATTGTTTTACGAAGTTCTGTTTGATGTGGCACCCCATTAGCGCGCTCTACATAGATACGCATTAAATCGATAATGCCTTCTTCCAAAGTTTTATCCGAATAAAAACGCTGAACGCTTTCCGTAAATTGTCTTTTCAATTCTGAATCTACGGTGATAGACATTACTTCCATCGACATTTTTATCTCCCTTAGTCGATATTTCGAATATTTTTAGGCATTTCCGTCAAGGTCCATACGGCTATGTCGAATTCGATCAAATCTTTGATATCGATAATTAAAAGAATGTTGTTCAGAAGGTGCATGTTCCTCAACCCAAACTCGCATCCATTCAGTCGAGTCTAATTCCGGGAAATAAGCATCTCCTTCAAACTCTTCATCAATTTGTGTTACCCAGGCAGTATCCGCTAGAGGGATTGCTTCTTGGTAAAGGGCTCCACCTCCGATGATCATAACTTCGTCAGAACTACTAAATTGAGATAACGCAGAAACCAACGATTCAAATACTTCCGCCCCTTCAGGTTTGAAATCTGTATTTCGACTCAAAACAATGTTACGTCTTCCTGGTAGTGGTCGGCCAATCGACTCCCACGTCTTACGTCCCATAATGATGGGTTTGCCCATGGTATTTTGTTTGAAGAATTGCAGATCTTCAGCCAATCTCCAGGGAATTTGCCCCTGATTTCCGATTACTCCATTTGAGGCACGAGCAACAATAATACTAATGTGAGGTTTCATATATTTATTCTTAGTTTAGACCGCTACAGGCGCCTTAATTGTGGGCCAGGGGTCGTAATTCACGATCTCAAAATCTTCAAACTGATAATCAAAAATAGATGCAGGACGACGTTTAATCACTAATTGTGGATAAGGGCGAGGTTCTCGTGACAACTGTAGTTCACATTGTTCAACATGATTATCATAAATATGACAATCACCCCCAGTCCAAATAAATTCGCCCACTTCTAGATCACATTGTTGAGCAATCATATGAGTCAACAATGAATAACTAGCAATATTAAAAGGAACACCGAGAAAAATATCGCAACTTCTCTGATAGAGCTGACAAGACAACTTACCTTGAGCCACATAAAATTGGAAAAACATGTGGCACGGTGGCAAATGCATCTTGGGAACTTCACCTACATTCCACGCCGAAACAACTAAACGACGAGAATCTGGATTGGTTTTGATTTCCTGAATCAAGTTTGTGATCTGATCAACTGTTTCACCGTCCGCTGTTGGCCAACTTCTCCATTGAACACCGTAAACAGGACCCAATTCTCCATTTTCGTCAGCCCATTCATCCCAAATAGTGACTTTATTGTCATGAAGGTAACGAATATTTGAGTCACCTCTTAAAAACCAAAGCAATTCATGAATAATCGACCGAAGATGTACTTTCTTTGTCGTTACAAGTGGAAAGCCTTCTTGAAGATTAAATCTCATCTGGTAACCAAAAACACTACGTGTTCCTGTACCCGTACGATCAGATTTAGGGACTCCATGCGTATATACATGACGCATGAAAGTTTCGTACTGATTACAAATCATTTGAATTCCAACTTAAAATTTAGTTTTATGGATGAATGATACCGATAAGTTACGTTTTTATAAATATACCCACGGATCATTTCATAAATTTAATAATGAATTTCTTATTTTTAGATTCATCAATTCATTAAAGGAGTTCTATCGTTATGAAACAAACGATCGTTTGCCCAAATGCACCCGCTGCGGTAGGTACCTACTCTGTTGCCGTTAAAGCTGGCAATACAATTTACTGTTCTGGTCAAATTGGTATTGATCCTAGAGGTGGAAATTTATTAATGGGATTTGAAGCTCAATGTCGCCAAGCTTTCCGTAATGTATTTGCTGTGCTTGAATCTGCTGGCGCCACTCCTAATGACATTGTTCGTCAGACTATTTATTTAACTGATTTAAGCAACTTTGCTACAGTAAACCGTATTATGAGTGAAATCTTCAAAGCTCCCTACCCTGCACGAAGCTGTGTACAGATTTCTGGCCTACCTAAAGGTGCATTAGTAGAAATTGAAGCTACTGCTGTTATAAGTTAACTCACTACCACGGCGAGTTTCTCGGAAGAAGTCGATTCACTAAGCGTCTAACGGTTGGTTCCGGATCGATCATTTCATCCAACAAAGAATCGGGTGCATCCCGGTTCTTTTTCATTTCAACACTTAATAAACCTTCTTTCTGACTGAAAAGGAGAATCTTAGCTGAGGCTAAGTAATTCTGAGCGGCTTTTTTCTTGTACTCCGCTTCATAAAGAACATAAGCAGAACAAGTCTTTGACTTCATGTCCACAGAAGAAACTGTGCGAATATTAAGTCCCTTATCGATCAATGCCTTTTTCAAATAAAAGAAGAAAGAGGCTGGAACATTTTTATTGTCAACCAAACAAACTTCTTCATAGGGAAAAGAATCCTTTATAAAGTAGTCCTGTTCTGTCGCACATCCACTTAATATGGCCAAACTGGTCAGAATGGTC
>CAZBHT010000158.1:0-2745 GCA_964491655.1 uncultured Burkholderiaceae bacterium | reverse complement strand
AAACGGTATGACCTGTACCACAGAGGATAGTCAATACGAAGCTACACATTGGAGCTAAATATGTAACGAACTTCGGATTGTTACGCAATACGCGTTCAGCAACCTGAAGCAAGCAGTCCAAACCACCGGAAGCCTGTAAAGTAGCACCAGCAGCCACAACTGCAATAATCGTCAAAATAACATCGACAGGGGGTTTGCCTGGCTTAAGACCTAACCAAGGCTGTGGACCGAAGATGAAAAGAATCAAACCGATACCACCGATCAAACCCAAATAAATACTGCCCTTCTTTGCTCCGAAGAACAAAATCACTAGAAGCAGTGCAAATTGAAACCAAAAGTAAATACTCATTAAAAGTTCTCCAAAAATATTCTTGTTAGAACATGTGCGATTGTATTACATTTTTTTACATGCACATCTATAGATAACCCTAAGAAAATACAAAAACTTTAAGTCCTAGTATTAAAGCAGGGTATACCTATCTGAACTTTTCGGAAAACTTATCTGATACTAAATGAATTGGGATAGAAAACCATTAATCAAACTAGCCAGTAAAAAGAAGACTATGGCCGAAAAATCAATGTTTCTCCATACCGGAATAACTCTACGGAAGGGAGCTAAAAACGGATCGGAAAGATAACCCAAAGTTCGATAGTAACGGGATATCGGATTAACCCAAGAAAAGATACAGTAGATCAAAGCAACCCACATCGCCATCTCAACGATCCATGAGATCACAAGTGCAAAAGAAGATATAAACAAATAAAGGAATCCAATAGTCCCTCCTGTAACTAACCATAGGAAGAACACGTAAATCAGCGCACTTAAATAGGCTACAAAAATACAAGGAAAATCGATATTTCTATACCGAGGAATAAATGACGAGGCCGGATGCACGGCCCACTGAGTCAACTGATAGGAAAATTGACTCAAAGGATCATTACTTGGAGTTCCCAAAAATCTCATATAGGCTCTTAGTAACAGCAAGCAACCAAAAACAGTACAAAGCAACCTGATCGTGAAAAGAAAAACTCCAGAAATCATATGTATTCCTATCCAAAGCAATCATCCAAATTATCGGATTAGCATTTTAAAGTTTAGAAACGCCAAACTAATTGCTGATTTTATAGTTTTAAACAAAAAGACACCACCCTCTTCTATGCCTCGTATTAATCATCTACCTGAAATGGGTATAAATGAGCATCTGTAGGCCCCAAGTGTTTCAATTCCTTCCAATTAAAGAAGGGACCCGGATCTGTTTTACGACCCGGTGCTATATCACTGTGTCCCACAATCGAAGTAATCGGATAATGCGTTGAAAGAACTTTACACAATTCTGATAATTTTTGATATTGCACGGGTTCAAAAGCAACAAAATCAGTCCCTTCAAGCTCGATACCTATTGAAAAATCATTACAGTTTTGTCGATTCCGAAAGGATGAAACCCCGGCATGCCAAGCTCGCTTTTGGCATGAAACAAATTGAGATATCAATCCTTTCCGATCAATATAGAAATGTGACGAAACTTTCAGATCCTTTAAATCCACGAAACTAGAATCATAAGAACAATCCAGGCAACCTAAAAAAAGGTCTTTTACACAGCAAGTTCCAAAACAACCAGCAGGTAGACTGATGCTGTGGATCACAATCATTGTGATCTTTTCGTTCAAGGGTCGATCATTAAAATGGAGAGAAGGTACTTTTTGTATCTGAGAACACCACCCATTTTCATCAATCCACATTATTGATCCTTACTTTGGTTAGAGTGACAATGTTCTTTGCAACAATAATATTGGCCGTTGTCTTCATAGGCTTCTGATTGAGGTACATAAACACCGCAACGAGCGCAAGAAACCATAACAAAATCTTGTTTAGATGTTTGTTCTTTCTTTTTTGAATCAATTTGTTTTATTCGGAATGATCTCCAACCCAAATAAACAGCAATAAATATCAAGAGGAAAAATAGAATCTTTGACATCTTATCGACCCACCTCTATGACTAAACGTAATCCAATGTAGGCAATCATCAACATACAAAAACCAACGACCACCCAGCGGGCGGCGAATCGTCCACGCCATCCTCTCAGATGATGTCCCCATAATAGAACTGCAAAAACAAGCCAAGCTAAAAGAGTCGTTACCGTCTTATGATCGAATCTAAAGAACACCCCAAATAATCCATGGGTATAAGCACTTCCGAAAACAATCGCAGCGGAAAGGATCAGAAAACCCGACCATAACAAACGGAATAACATTTTTTCCATATCCATAACGCTCGGCGCATTTTGGATAATACTTCCGTCTTTTTCCCGTCCAAAAGCTTTTCCAGCCTTGCCTTCGCGAAGCCAATTATGTAGTGCCATAAGAACCAATGCCTGGATCAGAGCAATTGTCATTAGGCTATAAGCCAGAATCGCTGATAAAAGATGTACACGGAATGAAAAGGACGCGGTTTCTGGTTCTAATGGAGTTCCTGGTAAGAATATCGGAAATAAAGTTCCGATCGCAGCTATCGGAAGAATAAACACCAACAAGCTCTCAACTCTAGAAAAGAAGGATTCAATCAAAAGAATGAGAGTACATGCAAAAAGCGTAATCGATAACGCTAAAGCCAATCCAAAATAAGGCGTTCCGTGGGTAAACAATGCCTCATAGATCAAATATACCTGCAAAAACAGGCCAGCACTAATAGCTGGACGAACCCATACACCTAGTTTCGAACGTATATCGCGCGCCGATGAGTAAAC
>CAZBHT010000157.1:0-2801 GCA_964491655.1 uncultured Burkholderiaceae bacterium | reverse complement strand
CTTATTTTTAAAAAACTTCTAATATCACGACTCTCTAAGTAGGATTTTCATCTAATTTTTTATCCTGAGGGTTTCCCACTTTAAGTGCCGTTATAACAGCGAAAACCTGACAGATAGCAATACCGATCAATGTAATCGTAAATTGTCCTCTGTCCAAAAAATAACCAAAAATTAGTGGAGAAATTGACTGTCCTACGTCCATTCCACAGTAAACAAAACCATATACACGCCCTAGAGAGCTCATACCAAGACGATTAACGGTGGATCTTCGAATCATAATGTCTCGACTCGGAGCGGCAAGACCAACACCAAATCCCATTACAGCCATAATAGGAATCACCCAAAGTGCACCACAAATCTGCAATGCTAAGAATAAAGCCATCAACGCGGCGAAGGCTAGCGCCAGACCAACCACCTTATCGGTTGAAATTTTCTTGAGATTCGTAAGAAATCCTCCAACTAAGGCACCTCCTCCCGCTCCAATCAAATATGCGGTCAATGCAGAAGAAGCAGATGTCAGATCTAAATCATATGTGTTTTTAAATATAGTAGGACTGTAGCTTTGTAAAACACTAAAAGCCATCGAGGTCGTCATGAAGAAAAGAAAACACAACCAGACAGCGGGTTCTTTTAGAAAATTAAAACTAGATCCTTCTTGTTTTGTTTGCTGAAGTTCTTGATCATTTGTTTGATCAAAAGTAAAAACAGAACGTCTAACGTATTCAATAATTAATACGATAACAGCCACACTCATTGCACTAAAGGCTGCGATGCGCCAGCCAAAACAACTAGCCAGAGTTACCATGAATAAAGGACAAATAGCCCAACCAATATTTCCGGTAACGTTGTGCCATGCAAAAGCATGTCCTAAGTATTTCGGACCAATGTTGTAGTTCATCAAACTGTAATCAACTGGGTGAAAAACACTATTACCAAGACCAGCTAGAATCGCAGCTAAAAGCAACATAAAATAGTTTGTCGCTAAAGCTAAGACAAGAGAAGAGGCAATTAATAACAGAAGCCCACCATACATACCTGACTTTGGACCGACTTTATCAACAAAAAAACCACTTGCTGATTGACCCAATGCACTGGCAACAAAGAAGACCGTCATCAGAAATCCCGCATTGACAAAATCCATCCCAAAGGCTGGCATGATCCACGGAAACAATGACGGAATAACTAAGTGATAGAAATGTGAACTTGCATGTGCAATTGAAACTAAAAATATAGCCTCGATGTCATGGTATCGATCTTGATTTGGAACTTTTGATTGCATCTTGCACCCTCTTTTTCTGTATTGTATCGCTACATTTTTTTAATCTCGCTCTTATTGTTGGTCTTTAAACGATTTTGAATAGCACGATTCAAAAAAAGGCTCTAGACTCTTCCAAGAAGCATAAATTTAGGATTCCTATGGCAAAGAAACAACGTCATTTTGATTTTCTTGATCAATACAGTTCTTGGTTAGATCTTGCTAACACAGCGACGACAGAAGAGGAATTTCAGATATTGAATGATGCCATCATAAGAATCCTTTGCGAGCAACCGAATCTAGAGTCTTACTCAGAAATGCTCGATAAGATGATCGATGAAAATTCATCTTACAAACCGAACGACATTAAGGATTACCAAACTCTGATCTATCTTGCCTCAAGCCGTATTTACGAAAACGATCAGACATACTGGACACTAATGGCTCTTCCAATAATGATTTCTAATCCAAATACCTTTGGAAAAGTCGCATTAGATCTTTCTTTTGGTTGCGAACAAAATGAACTCATTTCTTCTTTAAAACAAATCTCATCATCACTTCGTGACCGACCTTTGCCAGAAATCCGAATTCATCCAAGACTTTTCTCTTCTTCAGAATTGCCCTTGAATATTCATTCACTCAAGAAACTTACTCAGGATATCTTTAGATTAAATAATGTCAAAGAAGATTATTCGACAAAACGGACCATAGCTGAAGAGTCAGATAACGGTTTGTATTATTTGCTTTATTTAGCAAGAATTGATACTCGACCGATGGATTCGTCTTTCTTCCAAACTTTCATGAATCTTAGAAAAGATCTTTCTGCAGAAAAAGAGGCACTTATTCAAAAAATAAACAATCTTTTATCGAAACAATTTGGAACTATCTCTACATTGCCACCTAACCACTATTTAGATGCAATGTTTTCTAAAGAAGCTTTAGAACAAAAACAACATATTTCAAACTTCATTTCTAAATTTGTTAACAAACATCAGTCTCAATTTAAAACCATAGAAAATATTTACATCACGCTGTACCTCAAGGAAAACTCTCTACAAACAGATGATGAAAATTGTTACCTAAGGATGAGTGTAACCACTGAAAACAAAAAAAATGAAGTCTTAGATGGTACTGAATTAAAACTCTCAGAATCTGATTTATCCGATAACACTCTAGAAGAGATTATTCAAATCTTAGAAGATTTAGGAATTTGCAACATAAATTGTCACTTAGATTGGACTAGTGATGTAACTTGCGCTAAATGCAGTAAAAAACTTTGGTTAAATTATTACAACGAATGGGTTCATTTGTCAGATAGTACCTGTCAGAATAAGTTTCTCGACCAATCTCTTTCATGTTCTAATGACAGCGAAAACGAAGAAAACTTACAAGATAAATCGTTTTTCCCTTCTAGAAAAAAAATATTGAATTAAATCGCCTGTCTTTCTCTAAAAAGAACCAAACTTTAATAGAATCTGTGGATCACTCCGACCTGTCAAGGCTAAATTTACAAATTTCTTAGCGTCTAGCCTTTTTCAGAGCATAA
>CAZBHT010000156.1:0-2843 GCA_964491655.1 uncultured Burkholderiaceae bacterium | reverse complement strand
ATGCCGCCCAGCAACCTAAACAGCTCGAGATTTAATAATGATTGGTATCTATAATTACGGTACAGGCCGTCGTAAGAGGTCTGTTGCACGTGTTTTTATTAAGCGCGGTACAGGTAAGATTACTGTTAACGGTCGTTCTTTAGAAGAATATATCCACCGTGAAACAGGTCGTATGGTTGTTCGTCAGCCATTAGAACTCACTCAGAATGCTGAAACATTCGACATCATGGTAAACGTTCAGGGTGGTGGTGAATCCGGTCAGGCTGGTGCAATCCGTCATGGTATCACTCGTGCTTTGATCGATTACGATGCTGGTTTGAAGCCAGTGTTGTCCGCTGCTGGATTGGTTACTCGTGATGCTCGCGAAGTAGAACGTAAGAAGGTCGGTCTTCGCAAGGCTCGTCGTCGTAAACAGTTCTCTAAGCGTTAATTTTCTATTAAGAGAATGCCCGAGATCGGAAGATCTCGGTATGATAAAAAGGTCGCTAAATGCGACCTTTTTATGTTTCTGAATAAGAAAAAATACTTCTATACATTTAGAAAAATTTGGATTAGGGAAATGACGAATAAGTTTAAAGTCGGTATCGTTGGTGGGACTGGTTATACGGGGATTGAATTACTGCGTCTTTTGAGTCAACATCCTTGTGTTGAAATTGTAACGATTACAAGTCGTAAGGATGAAGGAACTCCTGTCGAACAAATGTATCCGTCTTTACGAGGACGAGTAAATCTAAATTTTTCATCTCCAGATACACCACTTTTAAAAGAATGTGATTTTGTTTTCTTTGCAACTCCTCATGGTGTGGCAATGTCTATGGCTAGAGAGTTGCTTAAACATGATGTGAAAGTTATCGACTTAGCCGCAGATTTTCGAATTAAAGATAAAGATATTTTCAAACAATGGTACAAAATAGATCATGTTTGTCCCGATTTACTCGAAGAAGCCGTCTATGGACAACCTGAATCTAAAAGAGAGCAGATGAAAAATGCTCGTATTCTGGGTATGGCAGGTTGTTATCCAACTAGTATCCAACTCGGGTTAATGCCATTGTTAAATCTTCATAAGAATGAAGGACAAATTGTTGATTTTTCAACTCCTATTATTGCGGATTGTAAGTCAGGTATTAGTGGCGCGGGTCGTAAGGCGGATGTATCTTTAATTTGTGCTGAAACGTATGACAATTTTAAAGCCTATGCTGTTAGAGGTCATCGCCATGAACCAGAAATTGTTCAGCAACTTTCTGAAATGGCTGGAGAGACAGTACCATTTATTTTTCAACCTCATTTATTACCCACCATTAGAGGGATCTTTTCTACCATTTACATTCGGTTGACAGATAAGGGATGCAATACTGACCTTCAAGCGCTTTACGAAAAGAGTTATGCGAATGAATATTTTGTAGACGTTATGCCTGCAGGAGCGATTCCAGAGACCCGCATGGTGAGAGGCTCTAATTATTTACGTATTGCTTTAAGTAAGCGACAGGGTAATATTCTAGAAATTTTAGTCGTTGAGGATAATTTGGTTAAAGGTGCTTCTGGACAGGCAATTCAGGCAATGAATATTTTGGCCAATCTACCTGAAAATACTGGTTTAACCGGTATTGCTTTAGTTCCTTAATAAACCATTGACCCTATAACAAAATAGCTGAAATCTGAGATGGATTTCAGCTATTTGACTAATTGGAACTGGTTACCCTAGGAGTTGACGATTTAAGGAATATGTTCCTGTAATACTACTACTTGCAAGAATATGGCCTTGCATAGCAGTCTTTACGTCTTCGCAATTAAAACGTCCTTCTAACGGCATTAACGCAAAGTCTACGGCGTAGACCGTAAAGACGTAGTGGTGAATACGTTCGTCATTCCACGGGGGACAAGGGCCATCGTAACCAAAATAATAACCACTACTTTCTGGGTCGCCCTGAGAAGCAAGTGTATAGTCGTTTAATCCCTGTCTCATACCATTTGCACATGCAGGCCCTTTCTTACCATGATTAACAATCCCTTTGGAAAGGAATCCAGCATCGATACAGGGTTCATCCGGTGCAATGTCTACGAGAATCCAATGTGTAAAATTTGTTCGTGGTGCATCTACGGGAATCGAGATGTCTTCTCGGTTGGCAAGAGAAAAATCAGCAGGTACGTCAAAATCTTCACAAAGTAAAACTAAAGACTTGGTACCACGAGGAGGATTTGACCATGAAATCTGAGGATTTCTGTTACCAGCAGGAACCGTTTTGTTTTTTCCGGTTAAATCTATTTTGGCAAAAGCAAATCCTTCCGGAATTCTTTGTCCGTCAACAAAAGAGTCACTCCATACTCGAAAGATACTTTCCATAATTACTCCTTTGATGATTTTGGTTGTTGTAACCAAAAAGTCACAGGCCCATCATTAACTAAAGAGACTTGCATATAAGTCCCAAAGACACCCGTTTCTATTTTGAGATGACTTTTTTTCAATTCATTTACAAAACTGTCAAATAGTTGTTGTCCTAGCGCAGGTGGGGCTACCGGAGAAAAACTAGGTCTGGTACCACTATTGGTATCTGCTCCTAGGGTGAACTGAGGAACGACGAGAATCTCACCATCAATATCTTTGACACTAAGATTCATTTTGTCATTTTGGTCTGAAAAGACGCGATAAGACAAAACTTTATTGGCTAATTTCTTAGCGTCAATTTCTGTGTCGTCCCGTTGAACACAGGTTAACAGGACCAAGCCTCGAGTAATCGAGCCACAAGGCGTCCCATCTGATGTACAAGACGCCTTAGCTACGCGTTGCAAAAGAACAATCATGTTTATTCCAAAACAAGATTAACGCTAATCCACTTCCTTTTACC
>CAZBHT010000155.1:0-2861 GCA_964491655.1 uncultured Burkholderiaceae bacterium | reverse complement strand
CTCCATGGTGAGGATGGACGTTGCTATTTTATGTAGACCATGAATTAGGATTAAGGAATTGAAAGTTTTTTATTTGTTTTGGAAAAGAAGTCGATTAATTTAATAAAGATATTCCTTTCGAGTAGTGAGATGAGAATCGAAATGGTTTGTGTTATGTGTCCTAAATAGGATTTACATATTTCGTAGTTGAAATAAATAAGCTTAACATGTATTAATTTAAGTCATCATGTTTTTGAATTATTGGTTAAATTTTTGAAAGTCTAGGCTTTTAGAAGACAGTTTTCGGATTTATTTCTCAAAGATTTACAGATAAAGAAAAATGAATTAACCGAATCGGTAAAAAATGCGAGATAATTCGAGAGTCTTTATTTGTATAGACCTGAATTTTCAGGGATGGGGAATACATGCTTCAATCGTTTAGAAATCAGAAAAGATGGTTAATGCTTATTGCCATGATTCTGATCATTCCAGCCTTTGTTTTTATTGGTGTTAGTGGCTATAGTCGTTTGAATCCAGATGCTAATGCAATTGCTAAAGTAGATGGTAAGGGCATTCAACCAGAAGAATTTGAACATGCCAAGCGACAGTTTATTGAAAGCCAAAGAGCTCGTTTCGGTCAGTCTATTGATGTTTCTGAGTTTGATACACCAGAAGTGAATCAGGCAATCTTAAATAATTTGATCACAGAGCGTGCTTTAAATGCAGAATTGGCTCATCGTTATATGAATGTTAGTGAAGCCGATGCGATCAATGTGATCAAGCAAGCTGAAGCGTTCCAGAAAGATGGAAAGTTTGATCCACAACTGTATGAAAATTTCTTGGCTTCTCGCGGAAAATCGGATCAACAGTTTGTATACGAACTTCGCGGTTCTTTAGCTCGTGAAATGCTTATTAACGGTGTTAAGGCAACAACATTATTGCCTAAGGCGGTTCAGACTCATTTCAATAACATCATGCGTGAAGAGCGTACGGTTAGAACTTTAACTTTTGATCCAGCTTCCTATATGGATCAAGTAAAGATCACAGAAGATGAAATCAAAGCATATTACGAAGCTCATAAGAGTGAATTCCGTGCGCCAGAGACCGTCAATATTGAATACATTGTTTTGTCTCCAGATACGATTATCGTTTCTGAAAAGCCTAATGAAGAAATTCTTAAGCAATTTTATGAAAATAATAAAGCTCGCTTTGGTCAAGACGAAACTCGTCGAGCATCGCACATTTTGATTGAAATCAACAGTGCTGAAAAAGATGCTCAGAAGGCTAACGAAGTAGCAAAGCAACGTGCTGAAAAATTAATGAAGCAATTAAAGACAAATCCATCTCGATTTGCTGAACTTGCTAAGAAAGAAAGTGCCGATTTAGGTTCTGCTGAGCACGGTGGTGACGTTGACTTCTTTGCCCGTGGTCAGATGGTTCCTGAATTCGAAAAGGCTGTATTCGAGGCTAAAAAAGGTGATCTAGTTGGTCCAGTGAAAACAGATTATGGTTATCACATTATTAAAGTAACAGACATCTCTCCAGCTCGAGTAAAAGCTTATAAAGAAGTACTACCTGAAATTACACAAATGTGGGTTGCTCAGCAAAAGCAAAGCAATTTCGCAGAAAATGCTGATAATTTCTCCAATATGGTTTATGAACAAAGTGATTCTTTAGAACCTGTGGCAGAAAAATTTGGTCTGAAGATTGTGAAAGTCGATGGTTTGACTCGAACTGGATTTATGGATCAAAGAAACAATAGTCCATACATTAATCGTCGCATCATCGAAGAAATCTTTTCATCTGAAAGCTTGGATGAAAAACGTAATACTCAAGCTTTAGAAGTTGCAACGAATACTTTGGTTTCTGCTCGTGTTACCAAACACATTCCTGAGCACCAAGAGTCTTTAGCTGAAGTCTCAACTGAAATTCGTCAGATCTTAGAGAACGAGAAGGCAAGTAAATTAGCTTTACAAGCTGGAGAAGAAAAGCTAAAGGCACTCCAATCTAAGACTAACCTTGAAGGCTTTAGTCGTGAATTGACGGTGTCTCGTTTGAATCCAAATGGTCAGTCACTCGGTTTAGTTCAAACGGAAATGGAAGCACCTGCAGATAAGTTACCTGCTTATGTTGGACATCAAGATCAGAATGGTTCTTATGTGATTTCGTATATCATGCGTTCTCAAATGCCAAAAGTTGAAGATGAAAATAGCAAACTTTTGCAAAGAGAAATCCAGACTCGTCAGTCTTTAGGTGAAGAGCTTGCGTACTACGATGCTTTAAAGAAAGTCTATCAATTAGAAATTCTAAAATCAGAATATCGTTTTAATACACCTAAAGCGATGAACTAAAAGAATGGGGCGATTTAATCGCCCCATATTAGTATTTAAGATGGATTTGTATCCGTCTTTTTGTTTGCCTGGTTAACTTAATTTTTTCGTTAAGAAGGCTTCAAGTACTTTAACGCCAACTCTCAGTTGTTCGGCATCTAAAGTCATTTGTGGGTGATGAAGACCAGGAGTAGCACCAGCACCAACTCCGATATAAACCGGGTGGATATCCGCCTTTGTCTGTACGAAGTAGTGGAAGTCTTCACCGCCACCGCCACAGTCATTAGCTAATTTATCTTCACCTAAAGTTTCTTTGATGACCGTACGCATTTCATCAACGAGTGCTTCATCGTACTCTGCAGCGGGGATAACGCCACCAGGGAGCGAAACGGTAGCCTCTACGCCAACAATCGAGGTTGCGCTTTTAATCGCAGCTTCCACCTTTGCTAAAAGCTCTTTCATAAGTGGATTGGTTGAAGCTCGAATGTCTAAAATCATCTGACCACGGTCTGGAATGATATTAGGTGCACTTGCTGAACAAGAAATGGAAGT
>CAZBHT010000154.1:0-2871 GCA_964491655.1 uncultured Burkholderiaceae bacterium | reverse complement strand
TAAGATCTGCTACCGAAAGAGACTTCATCGAAATCAACAATATGTCTGATGAAGCCGGCATCATTGCTATATTGGATGAAGCCGATTGGCATATTGGAGGTCGAGAAAAACTTCTCAATGAATGGCAGGATTTTCCCATTAATCGCCGAGTCTTTTACACCTTTTTGAATCGTTCAGAGCTTTGGAAACAAGCTCGTTTATTTCATCATTCCGACACACTGCCTCAAAATCTATGGAAAAAGCGTAAAGGTTTTGGTCATTTAAAACCAGACGTGAGTCCAGAAGCCATCAATGCATTTGCTCAAAGATTAGGAGATTACTTTTTTGAGCATGATGGAAAAGGAAGAAACTGTCGAGTAGAAGTCTTAAAGCGCAGAAATCAAGATTATTTCTTTGCTTATCCAGAAGACTATTCCAGAGAAATCCTAGAATGGAATCAAAACACACTGACTCCAAGAGTTGCAAAGCAGGCTTATTGTTTGATTTTTATTTACGTTCAAGAAGAAGGAACACTCGACCTACTCTGCAAAGGGAACAAAGACCGAATTAACGATATTCAAGAAATCTTTGCACAGTCAATTTTAGGTGTGGAATCTCTACCGGAAAGCGAAAAGGACAATCGGATTTATGATTTAAGCCCTTTACTTCATTCGGACTTTAAGTTTAAATATTCTCCTACTTCAGTTATTCAGCAAATAGCCATTTCAAAGATCCGATTGTCACAGAAGCATTTGTGGGATAGTCGCGTGGTTTTAGAATCACCTCAATGGAAAAAGCAACCCGAAAAGATTTACGAACTCCTCAATGATTTTTCTAAAGGCTATCCATTGGAAAGCTATGTTGTCTCTCAAGCTGAAATCAAGGTGATCGTACTTAATGACGACAACAAAGAGGTTACAGAGACGATAAGATTAACGACTCCTAATTTATGCAATTTACATCGGGAAGGTGTGCATGCCATGCTCCGACAAATGCTGATTGAATCCGGCTTAGAACCTCAGGAGCCTACTGACGATGGCCCGACCTAAAAAGAAGATTATTCAACCTTTACTTGAAGATGATCCTTTACGATCGCTATTGGCTTTAATCACTTCGGACACTACCTCAATAACGATTAGCCAATACGAAACAAAAGGATGGGATCCGGCAAAGTACAAAGCTCTTTTGACTAGTGGACTCCTGACTGAATCGATTCCATTAAGAGAAATTCAATGCGATCGTTGTGAATTGCAATGCGCAGGATTGCCAGTCATTCGACGAGGTGATCGTTATTGGATTCTTTGTGAAAATAGAGATGACGTGAATCGGATTCCCGTTTCAGAGAGTCAGATGCAAAGCTACTGCTTTTCTATTGAGGCATTAAAAGATTACCTGTTTCAACTTTTTAATTGTCAGCCTTACATTTCTAACTCTCAGGAATCTTCTGATTCATTCATCATTGGCGTAGTGCATTCTGGAAAATTGCGACTCGTTCCCAAACTATCCTATCGAAATTTAAAGTGGATCATTGAAAGTGGCGGAAATGAGTTATGTCTTAATGATCTATTCGGTTTTGATGGTGAAAGTTATGTTTTGCAGTCAGCCCAAAAAGAGTATCTATTAACTGCTGAAAAATCAGACGAACCACGCGATCTGCGAAGAGCCAGACTTTTGGCCACCGTTAATCTTTGTAAAACATTTCCAATTATTACGACCGGTAAAGCCATATACGAATACATTGCAGAGCAAGAAGGCATTAAAAAAACTACCATTGAAAATGAACTCAAAGTGGCTAGGCAGGATCGCGCTGTTGTTGAGCTAAGTAAAGTTTATTTAAAAGATATGCTCGATAGACATCAGTCCTCACAGTAAAAAAATAAAAATAACCTCTGAAAAGCCCGTCAATACTGGGTTCATAAAAGTATCTACCGACAGTAAATTACCGTAGATTTAATAGAGCCATGTTTAATTACTTATAAGGAGTCTAAACATGGCTTTAAAAATCTTACGAGCCTCTAAAGCTCAAGAACTCACCGGATTACCTAGATCCAGTTTCTATTCTCAAATCAGTAAGGGGTTACTGCCTCCTGCCATTCAACTCGGTGCCCGTAGTGTCGGTTGGGTCGATAGCGAAATCAATGCGGTCAATGTAGCTCGCGTCTTAGGTAAAAGTGATGACGAAATCCGAGCCCTCATTACTCAATTAGTCAAAGACCGAATCAAATTACAAGGAGGTATGTAATATGGCCAATTCCACTTTTACCTTCTTACCTGAAACTCTTCTTTCAAAGAAAGTTGATGTATCCAATCACGAGTTTCTTGAAAGTATCTTTGGCTTGGATTCATCGAGTCCTCGTCCCATTTTGGTTTCGTTTAAGAATTCTCCATCTCTAGCCTCTCATTCCGATTGGAATGGATCCGCTTGGGATTTTTCAAACGAACCTAAGAACCAAGATTGGAATTCATACTTTTCAATTTCCGCATTCCGTCCTGATGAACAAGGATCCTATCGAAGAAAGAAAACTCAATTTGCAGGGCAATATGTCATTGCTTTTGATGATGTCGTAAATCAAGTAGAGGCTGATAAAACCAAGGCGCAAATCGCTTGCGACAAAATTAAACTCGCCCCTTCCTGGGTTTTAGAAACCTCTCAAGGGAATTATCAAGCAGGCTACATTTTGAGTGAACCTATCACAGATCCTGCTGTGGCCGATGCATTAAGTAAAGCCATCATTAAAAAAGGTTTAAGTGACCCGGGAGCTAGTGGCCCGACAACGCGCTTGATGCGTCTTCCTTTTGCATCCAACACCAAATCGATTCCGGCTTTTTCTTGCCGGATGCGACTGTGGGAAGCCCAAAGACGCTATAGCTTGAAAGAATTTACTCAAGCCT
>CAZBHT010000153.1:0-2898 GCA_964491655.1 uncultured Burkholderiaceae bacterium | reverse complement strand
TGGATTAACGGTTTTAGGTGTTAATACGGCAACGATGGGAATCGGATCTGTATTGGCAGGATATCTATTTCATCAGATTATTAAATCTTCATCCCAGAAGAAAAGAACTCTTTGTATCGCTTCTTTTATAGCAGGATTCTCCGCAGTGTTGATTTCTGGCTTACTAACGGCAGTAGCCTTAGCGGTCAGTCATGAAAGTTTTCAAATTGTTGCGATGACGATTTTTCTTTCTAATTTACCTATCATGGTGATTGAAGGGTTCGTTACAATCTTTATCATCCTTTATATTAGTAAAACAGAACCCCGCCTTCTTTATCAGCAGAGGGATAAAAGTGATGATTAGAACAGTTTGTACTTTACTGATATCGATGTTTATAGCATCAGCACCTTATGCTCATAAAGTGACCGTTTTTGCTTGGTTAGATCAAGATATCGTGAATGTTGAAACTTCGTTTTCGGGGGGAACTCCTGCTAAACATTCTTTGGTAACTCTTAAATCAGCAACCGGTCAAGTGATTAAAAAGGGTCATACGGACGAAAAAGGAAAGTAGATTTTTCAGCTTCCATCTCAACTAGAACCTCAATTGTTGACTATTGTTTTAGATGCCGGTGAGGGACATCGAGCAACTTGGCAGATTCACCCTTCTGATTTTCCTGCAAAAAAAAAATATGAAGAAAAGAAACTGCCAACACCTCTAATTCAGAAAGCTCTAGTATCGAATCCAAGTCCTCTTTATACAGAAGAAGAGGTCAAGCAGTTTATAAAAGAAGCGGTTGATAACACCCGGATTGAAATACAACAAAACGAAATTGCGCCCCTTAAGCGCCAATTAGTGATGCAAGCCTCTGCCGGTCCTAGCATTACAGAAATTATTGGTGGCGTGGGCTGGATACTCGGTCTATTTGGAATTGGTGCTTGGTGGCGTTCAAGGAAGAGAAAGTGAAGCAGATTTTTGCAACCGCATCGCTTAATGCACCGATAAGTCGGATCAGTCCGGCTTCGCGGTTTGTTGCTTCTTTGATGTTCGCGTTAGCGATTTCGGTTGTAAATTGTATTCAGGTTGCTTTCGTTGCTTTAGTGTTCGCTTTTTTGACGGTATGGTTTGCAAAACCACCTAAGATCGCTTTGTTAAAGCGTTTTTTGGCGATCAATGTATTTGTTCTTTTTATATGGCTCATTACGCCTTGGACGACTCCTGGCGAATCTTTATGGACTATTGGTCCGTTCCACATTACAGATTCCGGTGTTTTGATGGCGTTGTTGGTCTCTATGAAGGTAAATGCTTTATTCTTTTTCTTTATTTTATGTATTTCCTCTCAAAGCTTTACTGAAGTTTCAGCCTCTCTAACCAAATTACATTTTCCCGATAAATTATCTGCTTTAATTCTCTTTACGGTGCGGGGTATTTCTATTTTTGAGGAACAATTCAAGTGCTTACAAGAAGCAGTAAAACTGCGAGGTTTTAAGGCTGGAAGTAATTTTCGAACTTGGAAAATACAAGCTTCTTTAATTGCGATTGTTTTTGTCAGAGCCTTTAAAAGAGCTGAAATAATGCAACAGGCTATGCTCCTTAGGGGATTTAATGGGAAAATTCATGTGTTAAAGGTGGCCCCTTGGCATACCATTGATACGATTTTTGTCCTGGTCATGGCATTAATCTGCTTTTTGTTCGTCTTTTGGAGCTATTACTAAAATGACGGTTCTTTCTGTTGATTCATTAACCTTTGGTTATTCCGCAGATCATATGATCTTTAATGAGGCCTCTGTAAGGATTCATCAAAGTGATCGGGTGGGTCTTTGGGCTATGAATGGAACAGGTAAAACCACCTTTTTAAAAATAATTACTGGATTATTAAAACCAGATTCCGGTCGTATTGTTTTTAATGGAAAAGAAAGACAAAGTGAAAAATCATTTCATGATTTACGATTAAACCTTGGCTTTGTTTTACAACACTCAGAGGATCAACTTTTTTTTCCTGAGGTGATTGAAGATGTTGCATTCGGTCCTTTAAATCAGGGATTTTCTCGTCAAGAAGCACTGAAAAAAGCAGAAGAGATACTCGAACAGCTCCATTTACAACATTTAAAACATGCCATTTCAAGTGAATTGTCTGGTGGTCAGAAAAAAATGGTAGCTTTGGCAAGTGTTTTAGCCATGGAGCCTAAAATGCTTCTATTGGATGAACCGACAGCAGGACTTGATGTTCAAACTCGACTTTGCGTTATCAATCTACTTAAAGAGCTTTCAGTTCCTTGGATTTTAGTCAGTCATGATCCGGCTCTTTTATCGGAGACTTGCAATCGTTTTATTACGATTGAACAATGCCAGTTTCAAGAAATGGTGGCTCCTCAGGTTCATCAGCATGAACATACTCATTTCTTTGGTACGTTGGAACATCATCATTATTAACGGGAAAACATAAGCAATGGCGATTCAAATTCAAAGCTTAGATCATTTGGTATTGACCGTATCGGATATTAAACGGTCAATTGATTTTTATTCGATCGTCCTAGGGATGCAGGCTGAAGCTTTTGGGGAAAATCGTTGGGCTTTGAAATTTGGAAATCAAAAAATTAATCTACATCAAAAGGGTCATGAATTCGAACCAAAAGCAAAGCATCCAACGCCAGGGTCTGCGGACTTATGTTTTTTAGTAACAACACCGATAGATGAAGTAATTCGTTACTTTGAAATTATTCATGTGCCTATAGAAAAAGGTCCTGTAAAAAGGACCGGAGCCCAAACAGCATTACTTTCTATTTATATCCGAGACCCAGATCAAAATTTGATTGAATTATCGAATCCGGTTTCTAACTAATTGGCGATAAAAAAACGATATAAGAGTGTTAAGAACAACAATGAAATCGAGACATAAAGCATCTTACGAACAAAACTA
>CAZBHT010000152.1:0-2913 GCA_964491655.1 uncultured Burkholderiaceae bacterium | reverse complement strand
GAATCGTTTCCTGCGTGGCTATTTTGCAATATTCAGACATTTTGCTTCAAACAAAAAAGCAACATATGATGATTTATAAGTGTAAATACTTATTAATTTGTTGCAAATAAGCACAACCATGTTGCTTTTATGTCCTTTACGTTACCTATTTGAAACAAATATTTACACAGATATAGTCAGCCCATCGTTGCATAACTTCTCTTCTTTGTTCAATTAAATCGCTCCTCTGGTAGGCCATAACAACATCGTTACCTGTTGAATGCATTAGAGATTTTTCGGCTAACACAGCATCAATGTTATTTTCGGCACACCAGTCTCTGAAAGTTGACCTCATCCCATGCATCGTATATTCCTTTCCAAAGATTCGATGAACATACTGCCTAGGAGTTTCTCTTCCAATTGGGAAACATCCTTTTATCGTAAAAATATAAGAACTCTTCTTTTCAATACGTTTTAATAGGTTAATCGCCTGTGTTGAAAGAGGTACACGAAAAGGTTCTTCTTTACCATCCTTTCTTCTATTTGGTGGGCAGTTCCAGATCTTGTTTTTAAAGTCTATTTCTTTCCACTGTGCTTGTGAGAATTCACAACTTCTTGTAGCCGTCAGTATTCCAAATAGCACAGCTTGTCCCGCAGCCCTATCTAAAGATAGATCTACCATTCGTTTTTGTAGTTCTGAATATTGAATGGAAGAAAAGTGTCTTCCTAACCTGACTTTTCTTACTGGAGGTAAATTCATTTCTAAATTTCCACGCCAACTTGCAGGATTCCCGTCTAAATATAAGTTTTCAGCGATGGCATAGGAGAAAATTAACTCTAATCTCCCCCTTAATTTAGCCGCCGTAGCCGTTCTTTTCTCCCATATAGGCAATAAGATATTTAGTATGTCCTTTCGAGTAATCTCAGCGGTGAATTTTTCCCCAATAATTGGAAATGCATATTTGGACAAAGAAGAAATCCAGGAACGCTTTTGTGAAGGGTTTTTCCAGCGTTTTACCCTCGCTAAAACTTCTACTGTTTTTTCTGCGAAATTTTTGAATTTTATTGATTTTTTAGGCTTCTGAATTTTATTTATACCGATTAAATAAACACTTTTTAAAAACGCAGCCTTTTGTTTTATTTCCTTCAAAGAATGGGTTTTAGCACTCCCCAAAGCACAGTCTTTTTGTTTACCTTCTTCATCGGTATATCGAAAAAAGTAACTCCTACAATTTCCTCTAACACGAAGATATACGAGTTCTTCAATTCGATAGGTTCCGTCTGTTAATTTATAAATAGATCTTTCTCTGAACTGTTTCCAGTCTTTCATATTGTGGCTCATTATCAGCTCCTCCTTATTGACAAGTTGTTGCTGATAATTGTTAATAGAAACAAACATATTTCCCCAAAAATTGTGAGATTTTTCAAGAAAGCTATTTCTTAAGCGAGATCTATTAACTTTCTCTATATGTATAAAAAAATCCCCAATTTCTATATTGAATGAGTTTTGTATATCAATTGTGAACCATCCGGTAGAAATGTCCCAATATCAATTTTTAAATTTGAGATTTAACTTTTAAGTCTCCGCTATTTGCGCTTAGTTATCTCCATTTGCCTTGTGGAATTCGACTTTTCAGCGAACATAAACTTCAATTGGAGTAAAACTCAAATGAAAAAATCATTAATCGCTTTAGCAGTCCTCGGTGCTACTTCCGGTTTGGCAGTGGCTGCTTCTAACGTAACTCTTTACGGTGTTATCGAAACTGGTGTTTTAGGACAGAAAGTTACAGAAGGTACTTCTGCTCAGAAAGACGCTACATTCCAGATGAAATCTGGTTTCGACCAAGGTCCTCGTTGGGGTATTAAAGGTACTGAAGACCTTGGTAACGGTTACTCTGTTGGTTTCATCCTTGAACAAGGCTTTAACTCTGATGATGGTACAGCTTCTGAAGCTAACAAGCAGTTCCGTCGTGAATCCATCTTAAATGTTAAGGGTGGTTTCGGCTCTTTGGCTTTCGGTCGCACAGGTACACTCTCTAGTGGTGCTCAGTCTCAACACATCTTAACTGGTTGGGCTCTCGGTACTGGCTTCGGTTTGAGTGCTTGGTCTTCTCTTGGCACAAACTTCGGTCGTGTTGATAACGTTATTTCTTACGTTACTCCTAAGTTCAATGGCTTCACCGTTCACGCTATGTACTCCAACGGTTTGTCTGGTGACACAGATAAGTGGTCTGAAAACAATCACTACTATGGCTTGGGTGTTAAGTTCCAGGAAGCTGCTGTTAAGTCCAGCTTGATCTTCGAAGCTACAGATGGTAAGGGTACTGAAACTGCTGCTGTTACTTTGAACGATTTCCTTGGTGAAGATGTAGTTAAGGCTGCTGGTCTCGAAGCACAGGGCAACGAGATTGTAACAAAGGCTAAAGAAGCGAAAGAAAAAACCTATGTTGTTAACTTCGGTCTCGAATACAACTTGGGTGATTGGACTCCAATGTTTGCTTATCAGTACACTACACAAGATGGTGGTTTGAATGCTCACATGTTTGGTCTTTCAGCTAAAGTTCCTGTAGCTGGTGGTGATGTTTTGGTTGGTGCTCGTTATATCACTGGTGAAAAGAATAAAGACTTGGCTACTGAACAAGACGTTAGCGCATGGAACATTGGTGCTGCTTACATCTATCCTCTCTCCAAGAGAACAGCTATCAAGACCTATGCTGGTTATGCTGATGGTTCCGATGGATGGAGTAAAGAACCTACAGTTAACTACAACGGTTACCAAGTTTACGTTGGTATGCGTCACTCCTTCTAATCTGAATGGTTTAGCTATTTAGTTTAGAAAATTAGCTTTTCGATCCCCTGCAACACTTCTTGTGGTGTTGTGGGGGATTTTCCATTTACAGATTCAATATTTTCATTTGAGTGATTTCAATTTGA
>CAZBHT010000151.1:0-2944 GCA_964491655.1 uncultured Burkholderiaceae bacterium | reverse complement strand
AAAAAACAGACAACCACTTATTTCACCTCTAGTGGAAGTTTTACAAATAATTTGAATAAATTACTGAGAAATGAGCTATACCCCTTTTCTACTGACAGGATATTTCCATAAATAAAAAACACATCTCAAAAGAAACCCAACAAAAATCTCTGGACTATTTCCAACAAGGAAATAGTCCACCGAGGATTAGTAACGGAAATCACGTTCCCCCTCTTCAATTCTCTTTAGACGCTTGATAGAAGAGAGACGAACCTTTTCGTGGTTGATTTTTGGAATTTCAAGTTCAATAACCTTTTCACCAGACTGAACAGTCTTCTCAGAAGCGTAATCACAGAGGTATTCCTTCAGAGTCATCACCGCGTTGGCCTGACAGTACATAGCAATTTCACCTGTTTTGGCGTACTCCATGAATCGATCACCTGTACGACCGGCTCGGTAGCAGGCTGTACAAAAGGACGGCAAATACTTGTTTTCAAGAAGCCACTGAACAACTTCATCGAGAGTACGTCTGTCGCTAGTATCAAACTGAGCTGTATTTTCTAGCGGTTCAGATTCAGTTGCAGAGTAACCTCCGACTGTTGTCTTAGAACCGCCAGAAATTTGAGAGATACCGAGCTTTAACGCTTCAGCACGAACTTGACTACTTTCGCGGGTCGACATAATCATGCCTGTATACGGAACAGCAAGACGAATCAGAGCAACGATTTTCAGGAATGTTTCATCTGGAACAGCGTTTGTGAATTCAGCTGGGTTAATGTCAGCGGCTGGGCAGATACGCGGTACAGAAATAGTGTGCGGACCAACACCCCAGACAGCTTCAAGGTGTTCAGCATGCATCAGAAGACCGACAAGATCGTAACGGTAGTAGTTCAAACCAAAGAGAACGCCAAGACCGACGTCATCGATACCGCCTTCCATAGCACGGTCATGAGCTTCTGTGTGGTAAGCGTAGTCAGACTTAGGTCCTTTCGGATGAAGTTTTTCGTAGTTTTCCTTGTGATAGGTTTCCTGAAAGAGTTGATAAGTGCCGATTTCAGCTTCGTGTAGCTTGCGATAGTTTTCTACTGTAGTCGCAGCGATGTTGATGTTGACACGACGAATAGCACCATTCTTATGCTTGGTGGAATAAACGGTCTTAATGCAATCAAGAACGTATTCAATCGGAGCATATTTTGGGTGCTCGCCAAACTCGAGAAGAAGGCGTTTGTGGCCTAGATCCTGGAGAGCAACAACTTCGCGATGAACTTCGTCCTGCTCTAGACGTTTACGGACGATATTCTTGTTCTTAGCATGGTACGGACAGTAAACACAGCCGTTGACGCAGTAGTTGGAAAGATAAAGCGGTGCAAAAAGAACAATACGGGAACCATAGATATGTTCTTTAACACGAATAGCCGTTTCCCGGATGCGCTTATTGACTTCAGGATCGGTACAAGCCATAAGAACTGCAGCCTCACGATGGGTCATACCCTTAAAAGTAGCAGCCTTTTTCAAAATATTTTCAATCAGCTGAAGATCATTCTTATGATCTTCTGCATATCTAAGGGTATCCAGAATTTCATCATGATTAATAAATTCTTCGGCAACACGTGATTTAGGATCGTAAACCATAGTGAACTCTACTCTCATAATTAACGTAAGGACTCAGCCTTAAATCTTCTTATTTTTCCGACGAAATTGTGAATGAACCCCCTCTTATCGTAAATAGAAATAATTCGAATTTACTTGCAATTTCCGAAATATTAAAAACAGTATTGAAATTTTTAGTTTCCTTAATCTTTTCTCATACACTGAGCCTGTGATTTTTTTAACCCACAAGATCCCGATGGGAAATTCTCGGGATCACCATTGAATATGGAGTACATCAATGTTTAAAAGAACCCTGCTTGCAGCAGTTTCTGCAACTTTACTTATCAGCTCTTTCCCCTCTTTAGCAAAGACCCCGACGATCGACGACAAAATTCTGCGAGTTGGTACTGACTCAAGTTTTGCCCCCTTCGAGTTCCTCAGCGTTGAAGAGAATGAATTTGTGGGTTTTGATATTGACATGATCAAGGCGATCGGCAAGGATCTCGGTTACAAAGTCGTTGTTCAGAATATGGGTTTCGACGCTACAATCCCTGCTCTTCAGAGCGGTATCGTTGATGTCGTTGTCGCAGGCATGTCGATCACAGAACCGAGAAAAAAGGCCATCAACTTCTCATATCCTTACTATACCTCCGGCCTTATCGTTTTGGTTCAGGAAAACAATACAACCATTAAGTCCATTGACGACTTAGTTGGTAAAAAGATTGGAGTCCAGATCGGTACTACTGGTATGTTCAAGGCAGAAAAAATTCCGGGAGCAACAGTTGTAAATTTTGCCAACGCTTCCGAGACCTTCCTTGAGTTTGATAACGGTGGTGTAGAGGCTGTTATCCAAGACTATCCAGTTGTCGCTTACTATCTAAGCCAGAATAAAAAAGGCAAAATGGTCGGCAAGAAAATGGATGCTGAAGATTACGGTATTGCGATCAAGAAGGGTAATGATGAACTGACTGCTCAGATCAATAAATCCCTTGCTAAGATAAAAGCTAACGGCGAGTACGCTCGTATCTATAAGAAGTGGTTCGGTACAGAACCTAAATAAAATAAGCTAAAAGTTAGCGAGAAGTGAGAGGCGACCCCTCTCATTTTTTTCATATTTGATGTGAAATGGCATAGACATTTGAACTCCAGTTGTCCAATAAACCATTACCACTACAATTTGGGCAATAAAAAAGCTCCTCACAGGAGCTATTTTATGGTGGTGGCCCGAGCCGGACTTGAACCGGCACAGCTTTAATCGCCGAGGGATTTTAAGTCCCTTGTGTCTACCAATTTCACCATCGGGCCACACGAGGACGCTATACTAACTGAAAAATTTCAATTGTGCAAGGCCTTTCCTCATTTTGGCCCTTATTTT
>CAZBHT010000150.1:0-2952 GCA_964491655.1 uncultured Burkholderiaceae bacterium | reverse complement strand
AAATTATTTTTCGTCGTCTTAACTCCGTGGTAGAGCTGTCGCTGGGCAGTGTTCTTACGCTTAACGGCGCTCATCAGGTCTTTCGCAGTCCAGGGTTTCAAGCCAAGAGCAATTCTCTGGCGGTTATATTCACCGAACTCACGAGTGATCTGATTAATTTCAGCACCGTTGCCCTCTTGGCGGGCTTCGATATAGCGTTTCACTAAGTCACTCTTTCTCTGGCTGAAGAAGTTTTCGGCTTTCAGGAGAACTCGACGTTTCGTCCACATTTTCTCTATTGGCTTCGGTGTGAATCCCAAGAACTGATAGACTCGGTCCATTTCGTCAAACTCAGCATCTGTCAGCATCTGATCGCCGGTGCGCGGATTATGGTAGCCATCCCCAGCCACAGCTCTAAACATAGAGCCGAGACCGTTCGGACCCGCAGCTTCCATCATTCTTAAAACATCACCGGAGACTACCGCATCACCAACTCTAAACATTCGGTTGGCAAATGGCCCCATCATAGCCACAGCGTTCGCCATCAAACCACCCTCTTCACTCAAGTCTTTCTTGGCATATGGAGTCAGTGACAACATTTCGCCTGCACCGACCATACCGCTCATATTAAGACCGATGGCGTAAGACGTAATACCTTCTAAGAGTAAGTCGGCAGTCTGAGAGTCACCAATGTATCTGCGGATCTTCGTTTCCGTATCCTCACCATCATCGTCCCCGAAGAGACCCATGAGCGCAAAGACTAGCGCAGCACCCGGGAGACCTTTGAGACCGAAACAACCGTGAGCGGCGAGTGCCCAAGCGAGTTGTCTGCGAGCTTCCTGTCGTTCCTCTGCGGTTACGTCGTTTGCCCAGAAACTATTTCTCAGCATACCGGTAAACCATGCGAACTGGAACACCTGGAATTTGCGGAACTGTAAGGCTACTTTACCAACCTGAGTATTAAATACTCGTGGAGAGCTGACCGCAGAATAGTCACCCTGAGTCTTATCGACTGTGAGCATGGCGTAATCCGTTGCCATTTGGTGGGCGGTGTTATCATCCTTACCCTTGGCTTTAGCGTCTGCGTATGCCAGGTTATATGCCGAGATCGCAGAGACGTAGCGGTTTACGATTTCAGCACTTCGGGCGACCTGTGTTACGCGGTTCATAGCCTTCGCAGCAGAGCGACGAACGACTCCACGAGCCACTACAGAACCGAATTCCGTTTCCTTACCCATATCGAGTTTGCCGGTGTTGGATAACTCTTCGAGCATCTCTTTGACTTTGCCAGGGTGGTTAGACATATCCGCTTCGCGGAGCACGCTGGATAGGCGCATGGCAGTCTTAAACATACCGTGTCCGGTCTTATCTGCGTCTTTCTGCATCAACTGCCATAAGTTTTCGTATGCACCCTTGAGTTCTTCATAGGCTTTGGCACCACCGAATTTACCTGCGAGTTCGGGGAACGTCATCATGGCCGGCTGTGTCGCATTCTGAATATAGTATGCAGGTCTCAAAAGTAACTGAGTGAACGTGGTGTATGCACGCATCGCGTCAATGACTTCGTCTGTGGCTCCGGGAACTTCACGTTTAATACTGGCTTCGTGTCGTGCGAGGATTTCATTCAGGATAGACATCGCCTGTTCGTGTCCTTCGCGCGTTGCTCTCTGAGCTTCCTGGCGACAGGCTCTTACCTGGTCGGAGATTTCACGAGAGTTCGACAAGTTGGCAATAACTTTAGCGTCGATGTTACCCTGCTGTAAGAAAGACTCCATCATATTCTCGTTAAAGCCAGAGACTTTATTTCGCGTCATCTGGTCACTACGGCGAGCCGTTTCTCTCGTGGCAGCCTCAAATACTTCGTTCAAAGTATCGATCACATAATCAGAAGCTCTCAGAGCCGTTTCATCAGAGCCGAACCACATACGACCTAAGTCACTATTGATGACTTTCTCTTTGACTCGTTCGCCAATATCGGCACGCTCTGCCAAGCTCAAGCCTTTTAACTCACTGGCTCGTTCACGCTCGAACGCATAAGTCACACCATCTTTTGAGATGCGCTGATACTCAGCCCGTTTAAGGTCGGCGCCGGCCATCGTAGCGTGGAAACTGACTCGATAATGGTTCGGGTCTGCCATGAGCTTTTTAAGCTCTTCTTGTTTTTCTTTGAGTGAGGCACGGTCCTCTGGACTCATCAACTCGTCGCTGAAACTGTCGATATATTTCTGGAGTTCGTCGAACTTTTTGGACTTATAAATCGCAGCGTAATTACCGATACGACGTAAAGGTGCGTAAGGTCGGACTTCGGCCTTATCGAGGTGTTTCATATGTTTGTCGAACTGGTCGGCAGCGTCCTGTTGCATCTTCAGTGAACGGATGGCAACATCGAGTTCTTCTTGGTGTTTCTCTAACTTATCAGAGCCTTCGGCTTTCAGACGCTCGACTTCTTTTTGCAACGACTCAACGCGTGCCTTGGCCTTTTCGAGGTTCGGCAGAACGATCTTATGGTGGATATCTTCCACAAGACGCGTCTTTTCCTTATGGGCTTCCCAGCCGTATTTGAACACGTCGTCGATCACTTTCTTAGCCGCTGGGGAGAACTTCTCGTAACGAGCCTTCATTTCAGGAGAAACATTAACGCGGTTCGTCTTTGTGATCCATGTAGGCGTGTAACCCCAGCTGTCGTTCATCTGGGAGTCGATGAGGTATTTGTTTACCTCTTTACGTTCATTTTCTTTTAGATGCTGGAAGGCATCGTTAATTTCGGAAACACGAGATTTCCACCGACCGGCAATAGCTTGACGTTTTTCGATTGCCTTAATTAGGTTGGCAGCCGAAGGCATAAACTCCTTGGCTTTTTCTGTCAACTTCCATGCCGGTGCGAGGAACATCGCATCGAACTTATCCCACCAGAGGTTAAGCTGGCGCCAGGCCGCTGTGAGAACAGGGCCTAACTGACGGTCCACTGGTTTA
>CAZBHT010000149.1:0-3008 GCA_964491655.1 uncultured Burkholderiaceae bacterium | reverse complement strand
AGAAAATTTTAGATTGATTGGTCAACAAGCTCGAGATGCTTCATCTTACATGGCTCGTGCTGAAACCAAACAAAAAAATGCAGTTCTTTTAAATTTATGTCAGCTGTTAAAAGAAAATCGTGAAGAACTCCGCCAAGCTAATGATATCGATTTAGCTAATGGCAAAAAATATGGTTTATCGGATGCATTTTTAGATCGACTTCGTATTAGCGATACGGTTTTTGATTCGATGATCGATAGTCTTAAACAGATTGCGTCCCTGCCTGATCCTATTGGTGAAGTAATTGGGATTAAATCACAGCCAACAGGAATTATGGTTGGACAGATGCGAGTGCCATTAGGAGTGATTGGGATTATTTACGAATCTCGACCGAACGTGACGATTGACGCCGCGGCTCTATGCATCAAAAGTGGAAACGCCACAATTTTACGAGGTGGTTCGGATGCGATTGAATCGAATCGTTTTTTAGGTTCTTTGATCCAACGCGCTTTAGATCAAGCGGGAATTCCTCGCACGGCGGTTCAAGTCATTCAAAATCCTGATCGCTCGATCGTTAAAGCAATGATCACCTCTCCAGAATATGTTGACGTGATTGTTCCTCGTGGTGGAAAAAAACTCACTTCTTTAATCGCATCAGAAGCGACGGTCCCTACGATTAAACACTTAGATGGAATCTGCCATACCTATGTAGAAAAATCAGCAGATTTAGCTTTAGCGATTAAAGTAACCGATAATGCTAAAACACAGCGTTTTTCTCCATGTAATGCCACTGAAACATTATTAGTAGATCAAGCAATCGCTAAGGAATTTTTGTCTCAGATTGGTGCTATTTGGTCTCAAAAGGGTATTGAAATGCGTTGTGATCCCCTATCCTTTGAGATTCTTTCTACGTTATCTAGCATTAAAGTAAAAGAAGCCAACGAAGAAGATTGGAGTACTGAGTACAATGCCCCGATTATTTCGATTCGAGTAGTTTCCAATATTGATGAAGCAATCAAACATATCAATCATTACGGTTCTCATCATACGGATGCGATTATTACAACGGATGTTATTGCTTCTACTCGTTTCCTAAGAGAAGTCGATTCTTCTTCTGTTATGTTAAATACATCAACTCGATTTGCTGATGGATTTGAATATGGACTCGGAGCTGAAATCGGTATTTCAACGGATAAACTTCACGCCAGAGGTCCTGTTGGATTAAATGGTTTAACCAGTTTAAAGTATGTTGTTTATGGTCACGGCGAATTAAGAGGCTAATTTATGGACGTGAATTTAAAACCTTTTTATGCCATTGTTCCTTTATCTCTTGAAGAACTTTTTGCAAAAGAACTCAATGCGTTAGGTATTACTCGAGTTCGAGTTGAAAAAGGTGGTTGCTGGTTTGGTGGCACCATGGAAGATATGATGCGAGTGAATTTAAACACGCGTTATGCTTCAAGAATTCTATTAAAGATCGGTGAAAAATCCTATCGAAATGAAGAAGATATCTACCAATATACTAAATCGATCAGATGGGAAGATTATTTCAATTCAATCGATACATTCAAAGTAGATGTTTCTTCACATCGGTCTCCATTACGAAGCCTCAACTTTTTGACTTTGCGCATAAAAGATGCGGTATGTGATCGTTTCCGTGAATTTTCAGAAGAGCGTCCCAACATTGACAAATACCATCCGAGAATTCGAATCTATGCTTTTGTAGATGAAAAAAACTGCAAACTATATCTCGATACTTCCGGAGAGTCACTCTTTAAGCGGGGTTGGAGAAAAGACAAAGGAGAGGCTCCATTGAAGGAAAACCTCGCCGCAGGCCTTATCGGTCTATCCGGCTGGACTCCTGATAAACCGCTGTACGATCCTTTCTGTGGTTCTGGCACCATCGTGATCGAAGCCGCAACCATTGCTTGTCGTATGGCTCCAGGGCTATATCGTCGATTTGGTTTTGAAAACTTCAAGCATTTTGATTCTAATGCTTGGCAAAACATTAAGAAACAAGCCCGTCAAGACATTAATTGGGAGGCTTCCGTTTCACTTAAAGGCAGTGATATTTCCACTTTAATTGTGGAACGTGCTCGCCTAAACGCTCGTTTAGCTGGACTCGGTAAATGGTTAGATGAGGGTAAATTAGAGTTTTTTGCCCGTGATGCTCGAGAAGCAGAACCTACATCTGAAGTCGCTGGTTTGATTGTGACCAATCCTCCATACGGAGAGCAATCGAATCCAAAATCCGCTTCCGTTGCTTCTATGATGAAAAATGTTGCAGATGGATTCAAAAGACGTTTTGCCGATTGGACCGCCTGGTTATTAACGAGCGATCGTATGCTTCCTAAACAAATGCGACTGAGCGAATCTCGTAAGATTGTTATTTTCAATGGCCCGCTTGAGTGTCGTTTTTTCAAATTTGAATTAACAAGTGGTTCATACAGAAAAACAAAAGTAGCAGAAACAGATATATCTTCGATAAAGGAGCAAGAAAATGAACTTAAATAATTTTGATGTCGTCAGCATGAGATCTGAATTGCATCAGATCCCTGAGCTTGGTTTCCACGAAGAAAAAACCAGTGATTATGTTGCAAAAAAATTAGAAGAGATGGGACTAAAAGTCACGCGTGGAATTGGCAAAACAGGTGTTGTTGCCTATATTGAAGGCGAAGAACCCGGTCCAGTTGTAATGCTTCGCGCGGATATGGATGCCCTTCCCTTTGTTGAAGATGGCAAAGAAGTTTGTATTCATGCTTGCGGTCACGATTGCCATACCGCAATGGTGTTAGCCACCGCAGCTCAAATGATCGGCAAGGTTAAAAAGGGTAAATTAAAACTCTTTTTCCAGCCCGCTGAAGAAACCCTTCGAGGCGCTCTTGAAAGTATCGAAGATGGTGTTTTAAATGACGTTGAAATGGCAGTGGGAGCTCATATTCGTCCTGTACAGGATATCCCTGCCGGCACGGTCTGCGCTGCGGTACGCCACACCTCAAGTACCTTCATGTACGTTGATCTAAAGGGT
>CAZBHT010000148.1:0-3056 GCA_964491655.1 uncultured Burkholderiaceae bacterium | reverse complement strand
TGCACCCAAAACCATTGCTTGAGCCACGCCCATCTTGATAGCCGGGAACCAAACATTACCACCAACGAGAACAACAATCGGCAAGAGCGATAAGAGAGCCAAAACCGGATTCGGTTTGAAATCGTCAATGTTTTCCTTGCTTTGGATTTGTGCGTTTGTATCGCCTTTATGATCACCTAACACGAAGCAAAGAATCAAAAGACCAACAGCAGAAATAACACCGATGGACAACGACCACGGTGCTTGATAGGCAATAAAGTCCATCATGTCCATACCTGCCATATTCGAAATGAACGAATTGTGAGCAGATCCCGGAGAAATAGACGAACCCATCGTACCGCCAAACACGGCAGCGGCTGCAGCAACCGGCTTAATACCGGCACGTAACATGACAGGAATCAACGTGGAACCTACAGCTGCGGAACAACCGGCAGCAGACGGAATGGCGATATTGAGGAAGAAAGTAATGAGCGTACAAACGGGAATCAAAAAAATACCCAAACCGCGAATCGGAGATGCTAAATAATGTACCAAGCTACGGTCAGCTTTAACGTAGCGAGAAACAAAAGCGAAGCCCATCGACGAACAAATCGCCATAATGAGACCGCCCTTCGTCATTGATTTCGCGAACGAATTAAGCGCTTCCATCGGATTCATTGAGAGAACGCATAATACAAAGCCGGCCGTGAAAAGCACCAAACGCGTTTCCATCCGTTTAGCCAAGGCGTAAACAGTCAATATGATGACCGCAATAGCCACATATTCAAGCATTGACATACAGAATTCCTTTTGGTTGAAGTTAAAGATTGGGATTAAAACAAATCATCACTCTGCTCGAATAATAGGTCTGAATACCGTGCCCGACTAAATAGGTTAGTTGTCATCGAATGATTACTATTCTTTTTAAAGAATTATCTTAATTTTGACCTGATACGCTTGATAATAAGAACCTTCTCTCATCTGACTGTCTTCATTCTTGCATCTCTCTCCCTAAGTAATCCTTCACCCTCTGCCGCCAACTGGTAACCCTCTGAAAGAAGCCGCTCGCATCGCTCGACTCTGCTATGGCACTGCTCACCGGTTGAATTACGACTGGATCGTAATGCGTCAAACTGCTCGTACAACCGTTCAGCTTGGCGAATACCTTCATCGAAACGTCCGAAATTTGCGTATCAGTTTCAATCTTCTTTTGCGGGCTCCTCATAAAGCAGACCTAACAAACCCACAATATCTTCAAACATCTCCCACATTGCCAACCCAGTCGTATCCGAAAGCTCATGCCATCGAGTCTGTTCGGCCTCATCCATTAGCGCCCATTCTTTTTGGGTTTTTTCGATGCTAGCCATAAGTCCATCTCGAAGCGCACGAAGCAATTGTGGTTCGGTCGATGTTTGGGTTTGCGCTGACAAATTGTTTCTGCTGTCATTTTTAGTAACTGACAGTTCCGATTCTGCTCAATCGTATCCATCATGTCCCAGCATTCTTCAAGCTGAGGAATCAACGCTTTAATTTCTGCCCATACAGCGAGGATCGTCTTACTTTTTACCATAAATCGTTTCTCCGTTAATCAATCGTCAGTACATTCACATTAAAGGAGCTATGACACCATCCCTTCAATCTTTGATTAATTTCTTCCATGCTGTGACAACGATGCTGAATCTGAGATTCATACCATTCGCTCTGGCATTCATAGTCGGGGTGGCTAGGGTCACTCATAATGTGTAGAAAATAATCAAAACCAGGCTCCCCACCCACATCATCAGGCGGGCACTCGCCCTTCATTTCTAACAGTTCAGGGTAGCGATACGTTGCCGTGACAATCGACTCCAACGTAATTCGGTGATTCCATTCATCACCAAAATCGTAGGTGTAGAAGAGTTCCTCGCGATTATTAAAGATTTCTCCGACCGTCATATCCATATCATTCATGAATATGCTCTGCGGATTTAAAAACTCCAACGTACTCTCATCATCGGCAGTAATAATCGGAATTCGGTTTTGGTAATCAGCCGACAACTCCGGATTCTTCGCAATAAAAAACTCATGACAATGCGAGCCATTCCAGCCAAAACACAGTTGAATATTGCTGTGTAAGTCAGAAAGACTCGTTACCGACGGAACACGAATTCGTCGCCAAATCTTGTGCCCTGCCAATTGCAATTCAATCTTGAGTTCTGCGTGTTGTATCAACCACAATTCATCCGGCGTTATTCCAAACAACTCACAAAACGACGCCTCTACCATCTTGGCAACGAATCCTCTTCGGAGGAAGTGGTTGCGCATAAAGTAGGAAAGATGATTTTGATGGAGAGCCGTAGGACTAAAGATCGAAACAACGCAATTTGAAAGAATGGCATCAAAATGCGCATGCCAAGGCGTAAAAGCGGAATTAACACTGCGATTGGTTGAAGCATTTAAGACAACTTCA
This sequence comes from uncultured Burkholderiaceae bacterium, assembly GCA_964491655.1. GTDB lineage: Bacteria > Pseudomonadota > Gammaproteobacteria > Burkholderiales > Burkholderiaceae_F > JAFTYR01. The sequence continues at coordinate 628 of CAZBHT010000148.1, read as the reverse complement.
CCGGCTCTTTCAAAATAAGCCTCAATCCATTCTTCTTTCATGCCCCAATAGCGAAGAGCACTAACGATAGCTTCTTTAAGCACTTGCGCCAAATTGGCGAAATCTTTCTTCTTTGGCGCATGCAAAATGACAGGAAATCCTGTCTTATTGTTTAAAGCAACAAGATAGCGCTTTCGATTAAACGTATAAAGATTGCAATGCCAACCGAAAATCGATGAAGCATCATGGGCAACGTCTTTAGGAATTTCGAAAGGGATGAGTTTGGCTACTTTAGCTGTACAAGCGATTTGCATGGAGAATTCCTTTTGTTTGATGTGCTTATTTTTTAAGCAACACCAAAATCCTATGTCTTCTTCGAGAGTTAGATCACTTATCCACAAACTAATACACAAAATTTGTGGATTACTGAATTTTAACGAATCCTACCTAAACAATTCGTGATTAAAAGCAGTTTCCAAACGTAATGTGCTTTTAGCCTGAATTTTTCATGAACCCTCGACTTGTTCGAAGGTTTTTGTCAACTAACCCGTTGAATACAAAAGAAAAAAAGGTTTTAACTTGGTTCTTCAGGAATATCTGTGGATCACTCCGTCCTGTCAAGGCTAAATTTACAAATTTCTTAGCGTCT
>CAZBHT010000147.1:0-3191 GCA_964491655.1 uncultured Burkholderiaceae bacterium | reverse complement strand
ATAACGAACTGGAAGCCATCGGCATGAACCATTTCAGCTCCTGCTCCACGGAGACGCTTAGCAATGGTTTCTTCAGAATCTTGCCCTCGCTTGTGCAGTCTTTCTTCAAGTGCTTGCATCGAGGGTGGCAAAATGAAAATACTAATGACTTCTGGGAATTGCTTGAATACTTGAAAGGCTCCTTGCCAGTCGATTTCTAATAAAACATCAACCCCTTCGGCCATTTTGTTTTCAATCCACTTTCTAGAAGTTCCGTAGTAATTGCCGTGAACTTCAGCAGATTCAAGAAAATCGCCTTCTTCTCGCATTTTTAGAAACTCTTCAACCGTAACGAAGTGATATTCACGTCCGTTTTGTTCACCGGGTCTTGGAGAGCGGGTAGTGTAAGAAATAGAGAGCGAGATATCTTTGACTTTAGCCAATAATGCATTAACTAAAGAAGACTTTCCAGCTCCACTAGGAGCAGAAACTAAAAACAAAGACCCCGAGCGCTTCGGAGTAATCTCTCTCAAAGTATCAGACATAATGAATCAGAGCAAAAAAACTATTTTATCAAAGCTAAGAGGGTGCTGTTAAATTTACGGTTAACAACGGACATTTATTTGGACAAATTGTGGGTTTCTTTTAGCAAAAAATAGACTAAATTGATAATTTAAACGAACGGTATCCGTTGCTATTAATATCAAAGATCAAAAAATCCGGATAACTTGTCTAATCCAACAATCGTAAGATCTCCAATAACCTGTGCAGTTTGACTAAATAAAGAGAGAATTTCTTGTCTATTTTCGTCTGTTAAACGGTGTTCATCCGCTTTTAACAAATGTAATTGAGGCTTTCTTGGGTGAATCAAACGAATTCTAAATTCAGGAATGTAACCTAAGATCTGTTTTAAATAGTGACCAATAGTTTCTTCAGCCTGAGATAGCGCAAGCAATTCTTCTCGTTTCGGAGAAACGCCATACGGATATCGAGTTAATAAACAGGGGCGAGCTTTCTGATCCCAATGATCCATTCCTAGTTCCTGAGCCAGTAAACGGATTTCGGATTTTGTAAGGTTAGCTTGCGCTAAAGGAGAATGAATATTTAATTCCTTAAGGGCTACGATCCCAGGGCGATAGCTACCTAAATCAGAATGATTGGTGCCGTCACATAGCGGATAAGATGCTATCTTTAACAACTGTGTAAAAAGAGTTTTTTTACATCCATAGCAACGTCTTCGGTCTCCTAAAGTGACTAAATCAACACTTAATGGGTCAATATAAAGATCAGTGATCTGAAATTGATGCTGATTTGCCCATTCGAACGCTTCCTTTGTTTCTTGAATTGCAATGTGACAGCCATTAACATGCAACAGTTCCGGTTCAATACCAAAATGTCGACAACTAAAAGCCAAAAAACGACTATCAAGCCCTCCGGAAAAGGCAATTGATAGATGTTTGTTTTCAGCCAAAGAAGACAGTATTAGCTTTAGATGACTTAATTTGCTGTTTTTCATAAAACCAAGACTTTCAGGCAAAGATTCGATCATTATCAACAAATATTAATATGAGTAAAGATCGCATTAAAGATTCGTACATTTTAGAGAAAAACATATCGAAAATATATGTTTTATGGGTTTGAAATTGGCTTATTTATAACATCAAAATATTTTTCCTTATAGAAAAGTATGTACTTGAATAGAAGCTAAAATTGAGAATAATTATTGTTAGTATTACGAAAATTATTTCGACTGAAAATAGTTTCAGGAAAACAAGAAGATTTTGAATATTCGGTTACTTATGAACTGGTTTAGTTACGCTGTTCTACCTTTATTAATTTTTGTCAGTTGGGTGATTGCTTGTGTCAGTGGAGCAATCCCCACGATTTTGCTTCCGACTCCACAGTCTGTTTTAGAGGCATTTTGGTTGGCAGTAAAGGATGGAAGTCTGGTACACAACATATTAGCGAGTGCATTCCGCTCGTTAAGTGGTTTTTTCTTAGCGGCTTTCTTTGGTGTCTCCTTAGGTCTTTTGTTTGCCTATAACAAGACTGCTCATCGAATGGGCTACGTTGCAGTTGAAGCGATTCGAGTCACGCCTCCCTTAGCCTTAATTCCATTATTAATTCTTTGGTTGGGAATTGATGAGGCACCGAAGATCGCCATCGTGTTTCTTTCAAGTTTTTTCCCAATTTATATGAATTCATTAACAGCGGTTAAAACGATTGATCCTAAGTTAATCGAAGTAGGTAAGTTAATGAATTTTTCCCGTTGGGAAGAGTTCCGCTTATTGACCTTACCAGCTTCTCTTCCGGGAATTCTTACGGGGTTACGTTTGGGTTTTGGTTATAGTTGGAGAGCGCTGGTTGGGGCGGAATTAATCGCGGCATCCTCCGGGTTAGGCTTCTTAATTAGTGAATCAGCAGAATTTGCTAAGACAGAAACTGTTTTTGTTGGGATCCTTACGATTGTGATTCTTGGAATTTTGGCGGACAACTTATTGTCCTTTTTAGTAAAACGTGCAACAAAACACGGTTAAGGAGAAAAGATTGTTCGATATTGTCTGTAGTGGTTTAAAGAAAGTATTTCAATCGGGAGATCGTACTAGTAGACCTCTTGATGATTTAACTGTCACGATCCCAGCCGGAGAAATTACAGCGGTTATTGGTGAAAGTGGTTGTGGCAAAACCACCTTTTTACGCATGATCGCTGGTCTTGATAAACCGAATGAAGGTACGCTGTCTTTTATTGATAAAGATCAAAATCGTCAATCCCCCAAGGTGGCTGTAGTCTTTCAAGAACCGAGACTTTTTGCTTGGCTAACGGTTCGTGAAAATATCGCTATGGCGATTCGTCATTTGCCTAAAGATGAACAAAATGAAAAAGTTGATAAGGTTTTAGATCTTGTACGTTTAACCAAAGCATCCGATTTATATCCTCGAGAACTATCGGGAGGGATGGCACAACGAGTTGGTCTAGCCCGAGCGCTAGTGGCAAGTCCTGATATTTTGCTATTAGACGAAGCTTTTAGCGCTTTAGATGCTTTAACACGACAAAAACTTTATCAAGAATTTATACGGATTCATAAAGAGTGTCCGATGACAACCGTTTTGGTAACGCACGATGTGATGGAAGCGGTATTGCTGTCTCGCCATATTCACTACTTTGCTTCAGGGAAAGTCAAAGCGAGTTTTGAAGTTCCTTTTGACTATCC
>CAZBHT010000146.1:0-3198 GCA_964491655.1 uncultured Burkholderiaceae bacterium | reverse complement strand
ACCGCTTTGGCAATTTCTAATACATCCGAATCATAGAAATAAAGACCAGTAACCGCATAATTAGATTTTGGTTGTTGCGGTTTTTCTTCAATTGAAACCGCCTTCATAGCTTGGTCAAATTCCACCACACCATAACGTTCCGGATCATTGACGTGATAACCAAATACGGTAGCTCCCTTTTCAACAGTCATAGCAGACTTTAATAACGTATCTAAACCCTGACCAAAGAAAAGATTGTCCCCTAAGACTAAACAAGTATGGTATCCACGAATAAAGTCTTCACAAAGTAAGAACGCTTGAGCAAGTCCTTCTGGTTTCGGTTGAACGACATATTCAAAACGACATCCCCATTGAGAACCATCTCCGAGAAGATCCTTAAATAAAGGTTGTTGATCTGGAGTGGTAATGATCGCAATTTCACGAATACCCGCTTGCATCAAAATAGAGAGCGGATAGTAAATCATCGGTTTGTCGTACACCGGCATCAACTGTTTACTGATACTTTTAGTCAGTGGATACAAACGGGTTCCGGAACCGCCCGCCAAAATAATGCCACGCCATTTTGTCATTTACTTATCTCCCACCGTAATTCTGATCAATCCACTGACGATAAGATCCGTTTTGGATATTTTGTACCCATTCAGGATGCTCTAAATACCACTGAATGGTTTCTTTAAGCCCTTCCTCAAACGTATGTTTAGGCACCCAACCGAGTTCTTTTTCGATCTTGGTACAATCAATGGCATAGCGGAAATCGTGTCCTAAACGATCTGTGACAAAGCGAATTTGTTCTTTGTAGGACTTACCATCTGTGCGAGGTTTAATTGCATCAAGAATCTCGCAAATAGAATCCACAATAAATCGGTTGTTTCGTTCAGAACGTCCGCCAATATTGTAGGTCTCACCAACTCGACCCCTAGTTAAGACTTCATAAATCGCTTCACAGTGATCTTCTACATGCAACCAGTCTCGAATATTCTCACCCGTTCCATAGATGGGTAATGCTTTTCCTTCTATAGCATTTAAAGTCATCAATGGAATTAATTTTTCCGGGAATTGACGAGGACCGTAATTATTAGAGCAGTTCGTAATTAAAGTCGGCAGTCCAAACGTTTCGTGATAAGCACGGACAAAGTGGTCGCTTGAAGCTTTAGAAGCTGAATATGGGCTATTGGGAGCAAAACGAGTTGTTTCTGTAAACGCGGGATCTTCTAGCGTTAAAGTGCCAAAAACTTCATCAGTTGAAATATGATGAAAGCGAAATGCTTCTTTTTGAGCTTGTGGTAATGCCGACCACCACTCTTTAGTCGTTCTTAAAAGCGCTTCGGTTCCTAAAACATTGGTTTTAACAAAAACCGCTGGATCCAAAATGGAACGGTCGACATGACTTTCTGCAGCGAAGTTTACGATCGCATCGGGCTGATACTGATTTAAAAGTTTTTTGATTAACTCTTCATCACCAATATCCCCTTGAACAAAAACATGATTAGGATGATTTTGAATCGAGGTTAGATTATCCAAGTTCCCTGAGTAGGTCAGTTTATCTAAATTAATAACCTGGTCACCAGAGCAAACTCGTTGCAATACAAAACAGGAGCCAATGAATCCAGCTCCTCCAGTCACTAATAATGTTTTTTTCATAACTTCAATCTAAATGAGGCGTTTTATAACTTTTTTAATACTCTTTCCTATTCCTTCATATTGCACAATCGCAATAAAGCGAAGAACTAAGAAATATATCGCAGATCGATTTATGAGTCTGATTTTAGAACGATCTTTTGCTTTGAGGAAAAGAGGTGTAAAAAGCTGTGACAATTTCTTTCTAAAAAGATCGTATTCCTTGTAATAAGAAATAATGCTTTTCTTGTAATTCCAACTTTTTGCATGAAGTCGCCAGTACGTTAATTTATTAGCAACAAAAAGTACCTTGGTATTTTGTAGTACTTGAATCCACAAATACCAATCCAACCAACGGGCAATCGGAGTATCCCACTGACAGGCTTCTAAAAGAGACTTGCGAACCATAACGCAAGAAAAAGTCGGAATTAGGTTCTCGTAAAAAATATCGCAAGAAAGATCAACCGAAGTTTGTGAAGAACTGACTTTACGGAAAACTCGTGGAGCATACGAATAAAACCATCCGGCATCGGCTCCTGGCATCACTAAAGGTTCAATATCGTTGTAAAGAACTCCGACTTCTTTTTGAGTATTTAATGCTTGAAGTCGCTTTTCTAAACAGTCTTTTGTCCATACGTCATCAGACTCTAGAAAGGTAATCCATTCCCCGGAAGCTTGTTTTAAACCTAACTCCAGTGTTTTCTGTAATCCACAATTTTTGTTTTGAGGATGAGTTAATAAAGTAAATCGAGAATCCGATTGAACAAAAGAATTAATAAGTTCTATCGACCGATCTTTAGAACCATCATCTACGACTAGGACTTCAAAGTCAGTAAAGGTCTGATTTTGGATACTCGATAGCGTTTCAGCAATGTATTTCTCATAGTTGAAACTAGCCACAATAATGGAAACCTTTACTGCCATAGATCTACCTTAGTAAGAGCCAAAATAACCTTGACAAATCTCTTTCGGATCTCCATCCATTTTGACTTGACCGTGTTCTAGCCAAATCGCTCGAGTACAGCAACGTTCAATCAAAGAACGAGAGTGGCTTGCAATTACCAAAATATTGGATCGTTCAATAAGACCATTTAAACGAGCTTCAGCTTTATTTTGGAAATTCGCATCGCCAACGGACAACCATTCATCCATCAACAATACATCAGGATGAATCATAGTCGATACGGCAAAAGCAAGTCTCATATGCATACCGGTTGAATAAGTTCGAACCGGCATATCTATAAAATCACCGAGTTCTGTAAATTCAATCAACTGATCTAATTCTTTATCCACATCTTCTTTGGGAATCCCGAGGAGAGCCGCTCGTAGGTAAATATTCTCTACCCCAGTCGCCTCCGTATCAATACCGAGCGAAATATCAATAAGGGAACCAATCGAACCATGAATTTCTGCAATTCCGGCACTCGGTTCATAAACTCGACCAAGCACACGAAGCAAAGTACTTTTCCCGGCACCATTGTGCCCGACTAAGCCGATACGTTCTCTGGGACCAATATCAAAAGACACATCGTCTAAGGATCGAACCATCGTCTTACCGGCTTCAGTCAAACCGATCTTTCC
>CAZBHT010000145.1:0-3211 GCA_964491655.1 uncultured Burkholderiaceae bacterium | reverse complement strand
ATCCTCAGTGGGTAGTGGTCGATTCGATTCAGACGGTATTTTCGGATGATTTATCCGCGGCTCCCGGTTCGGTATCCCAAGTGCGCGAGTGCGCAGCTCGGCTCACTCGTTTGGCTAAGCGAGAGGGAATCGGGGTTATTTTTGTTGGTCATGTTACTAAAGAAGGTACGATGGCTGGTCCCCGTGTCCTAGAACACATGGTCGATACCGTTCTTTATTTTGAAGGAGATTCAGAATCTAATTTCCGAATTCTGCGAGCCGTTAAAAATCGTTTTGGCTCCGTAAACGAAATTGGAGTTTTCGGGATGACCGAAAAAGGGTTGCGTGGTGTACGTAATCCATCTGCCTTATTTTTAGCTGAAAGACGGGAAGGAGTGAGCGGTTCTGTTACTTTTATTAATCTAGAGGGGACCCGTCCAATTCTGATTGAAATTCAAGCTCTAGTTGATAAATCGATGTTACCGAATCCAAAGCGTCTAACGGTTGGATTGGATAGTCAACGGTTAACGATGTTATTGGCGATTTTGCATCGCCATGTCAATCTCGCTACATACGATCAGGATGTTTTCTTAAATGCGGTTGGAGGCATTAAGATTTCAGAAACAGCAAGTGACTTAGCGGTGTTAGCGTCGATTGTATCTTCGATGACCAATCGCCCCATTCCATCAAAAACGGCAATTTTTGGTGAAGTAGGACTCGGAGGAGAAATTAGGCCCGTTTCTCGAGGACAAGAGAGAATCCGAGAGGGAACCAAGCTTGGTTTTACTCGGATCATCGTTCCTCTTAAAAATAAAGCGACAAAATCGATTGATGGGGTTGAAGTAATCGGAGTTGATAACTTACGAGAAGCAATCAAAACGATTTTCTATACGAGCGACTCAGAATAAATCAATCGATTCAGTCTAATGATCTGAACCGATTGTCACTTATCCATGAAGTTACTCTTTTTGGGATAATTTTTTGAGATGCTCAACTAGACTCGACTTTTCTGGTGATACTGTTTTATGAGTATTTTCTAAAGAAGTTGGATGGTTATTAGAAGAAAATTCATCTAATACACTTTGATCTTCTTTTTCGCTCGGTTTGCATTCTTGAGGAAGTGGCGTACAAGTTGTCTGTAAGGCAGGTGGAACAACGTCATTGGGCGAAGAGGGGGCTCTTTCCCCGAAACGGTTGGCCCTATTTTCAGATGGAAGTAAACAGAAAACCAAAAGAACGATATTTAAGAACGGTAATAAAACAGCCCAGAAAACCCACCATCCAGTGTGATCACGATCGTGTAAGCGTCGCACCGTGACCGCAAAGCTGGGAATAATCATTAAAAGGGAGTAGATGATAAAAGCAATTCCAAAGTCTTCAACCATACTGGTGGAATAAAAACCATTTTCTTCAATCGTAACTACCTGAGTCGTTGGTGTACTGATAAGCGCAATAATGAAGCTGACAAAAACATTGATCAATGTGAAAGACCAGTACTGAGCTCGTGAGGCACGTCCTGAGAACGTAAAATAATTTTTTAAGCAGTAAGCAAACCAGGAGAAAATGGACATTCAAAAGCTCCTAAAAAATATTACGATCATTGTATCGATTTCGTTTAGATTTATCAGGAATCAAAAACCAAATAGAGAATTAATAATTGAAAAAAGAGAAATATATTTTTCTCCACTTCCACGAACTGTTAGACTCTTACCCTCGGTTAGGAGAAAGACGATGAAAAAAAGTTGGATTTTAGCTTTGGCCTCTATGATTGCTTTGTCAGCATGTACGGCTCCCGTTCCTTTGGTGTCTCATGAATATGAGTCCCGAGCTCAAAATGTAAGAGCGGTAAATCGCTTGCATACGTCCGATGTGGCTGTGGCTGAAGTTCGAGTTGTTAAAGATCCAGATCTTTGGTGTGCAGGTAGTGCTATTCCAATTCCAGGGGCTCAGTCTTCATTATCCGATAATCAAAATATTGCATCTTATTGGAAAAGAGCGTTTGAAGCAGAGTTATCTCAAGCTGGTGTCTTAAACGAAAAGGATCCCAAGGTCAAGATTTATAACCTGATTGATCGAGTTCGAATGATTGCGGAACCAACGCAGTTACGCTGGATGATTGATATGCGTCTATTTTCTTCTAACGGTTCTATTTACGATAGTGAGGTGGAATACAACGTTCCAACAGATTCTTTAAAGAATATGGAAGACGCTTGTGCTCGATTAGCGGATTCTTTTGACAAAGCGATTGCTTGGTCTATTTTGAAGACTTTAAGTGCTCCCGAATTTGGGCCATTAGTTGAACCTGGTCTTGATTACGTTCCTACAATGAAAGCAGAAAGTCTTTCTCATTCTCTAACCAGTATTGTTAAACCCGAAGAAAAAGAGGAAATCTGGAAGACTGAACCCAATAAGCGGAAAAAATAAGTTTTGAATCGATATCGCTTTATTGAAAGGGAGTGTTGGTCGTGGTACATCGTGCATTAATCACTATTTTGTTAAGTGCTGTGTTAACACAAGGAGCATTCGCTCAGAAGCCAGAATTTGATTTAAAGCCACTTGAAACCGGTTCTGAAATCAAGATTCCCGCTTCGGTTCAAATGAATTTTCCTAACGATAAAGCGACTCTTTTTTTTCTAGTAGAGGTCGAAAATACGGAGTTATCTTTTGTCCAATCTGAACTCAATCGTCAAATGGAATTAGGACAAAAGGCAATTCAAGACTTTTCTTCGATCGCAAAAGTAGAAACTACTGGGTATTCCGCAACTCCCTTATGGACTCAAGCAACGGAAAAACAAGCCTCTAAAATTGTTGGATGGAAAGCGCGTCAAATTCTCAAGGTCACGACTGAAGATGTTCAAGGCGTGGCAAGCCTCGTTCAAGTAGCTCAAAATTCTAATCTTGCATTAGGCGATGTACAGTTTGGATTAACCGAAGAAGCTCGTGAGTTAGCAGATAATCAATTGATCGAAGCTTCTTTGCAAGTTTTAAATCGTCGAGTTAGTGTAGCAACAACGGCTATGGGGTTATCCTCTGATATCGTTCGGATAAAAAAACTTAATTTTGAGGGTGGATTCGCAAATAGTATTTATACACCAAGGCTTTCATCCTATGCGATGAATGCTAAAACGGTGGTAACACCAAGCTTTTCTATCGGAGAAACTCAATTGTCAATGACGGTTAATGCGGTTATTGCTATCGAGGATCCAACTACAGAAAAAGATACCCAATAAGT
>CAZBHT010000144.1:0-3214 GCA_964491655.1 uncultured Burkholderiaceae bacterium | reverse complement strand
GACCATCGATTAGGCTATAACAATGTTCTTTTTCATCATAGACACAAGTTAATATACCTAAATAATATGGTTCATTGTTTTCAGAAGATTTATTACTTCTTGATACAGAAGGAAAAAAATGCTCTTTCAAATCGTTTAAGAGTACTTTGATTTGATCTTCTTTCCAAGCGAATAATCGTTGATAAATAGGAACAGAAAAATAACGATCTTCGTCGACAATTTTTTGAGGAGTATATTCGCCAATCATGATTTCATTTTATTAGTGTATTTTCTTACACGTTTTTGCAGTTCGTTCCCATGAAATTTATCAATTCCAAGTTTATTGAATAAGTTACATAAACTGTCACGAAAACGTGTTTGAATATTTTGCTTTTTGCCGTTTCTTGATAACTCTTCCTTAACCTTATCTAATTGTTCATCAATTTCATCATAATTTGTTTTAATAAAACATTCTTGAAGAAAAAATGTAGGATGCGCAGTTTCATTAAGCACCATAACGATGTCTGATTGATGTACGCATTCGAAAATGGACTTAAAAGTAGCCCGAGAATTGTCATATCTATGCTTTTCTATTCGAGTAGAAATGCAAAATAATGCCTCATATAAATAATCGGAACCGAACTTTAGGTAATAAGCAAAAAGAAGGGTTTCTATAACACTTCTATATCTTCTGTGTTCGCTTATCAAATGATTTTTAAGTTCTTTACAAACAGATTCCTTAATAAAATTACAATATTTTTCTTCAAAGAATTTGCAATATTCAAAAAAATCAATACCGCCAATGATGGTATCGTAATAATTAGGATTTTTTATTTGCAAGTTCTGATCTATTTTGATCCCATCCATAGGGACTGCTGCAGAGAACTCTCTTTTAACGAATCTTTCCTTAAAGATAAAGTTATTCTTTCTTATCCAATATCTTAATCTCAGTAGATGAGTAGAAAGTATTTCCTTTAAAGGCCAGTATTCGTCGTCTTCTAGTCTATTTGTTATTAAATTGTCCCAATCTTTTGCTATGTCCATACTTTTATCTTCGTTTAGAACGAATCGTAAGTGATGCGCCTTCAAGAGATCATAGTCTGTCAGAGTAAGCCCTTTTGAATTCTCGTTGGAAAAGAAGGTATAGGCTAGACTTAAACTTGTTCCAGGACCAAGAATGAGTATGGAAAGTTGTGTGTGATTTAATATTTCTTTGTATTGTTCTATAAGTTTTTCAAAGTTTTCTAGTACATCAGAAAATGGTCCTGCCACTTCTTCAGTATTTTTTAACTTTTTTAGTTTTTCTTTAGATAGAGTTATATCCGATTCGATTCTATTTTCAATCAAATTTTTAGTATTACCAACATGCTCATTAGAACTTTTTGAATAAAGTTTTGCTTTCAATAGTGAGAGTTCTTGAGGAAATTTTTTACGATCTTCCAGTAACTCTTTGTATTTTTTTAAATCATCACACCAGAGACCATTACTAGAATATTTTCCAAGGAATTCCTCAAAAACATTAATGTAATGATTTAGTTTATCTGCAATGAGAGTCAGCGTAACTAGTCTTTGTTGACCATCAATAATCTCAAATTCACCGCTGTCATTCTGTTGAAAGATGACAATCCCCAAATGGTAGTCTCCTTTCGGAGCATTTTCTTCAAGATCTCTCCATAAATTATTGACTTCCTCATCCTCCCAACAATAATTGCGTTGATAATCTGGGATAGTGAGGTTGTATTCAAAAACTTCTCTTAATGATTTAGTTTCAAGTGTAATTTCAGACATAAATATTTTTTTAAAGAATGTCTTGATACGCTACAAGTTTAAAGAGTACTCACGACGTTTTTTGTCGTATAAGAACAACATCATCACTCTTCATTAGAAGAAATAGGAATTCTCTTATTTACTAAAATTCCCGCAGGTTCTTTCCACATGGCAATCCAAGCATCTAAGAGTGGTGAATTCTGAATATCAACTTCTAAATGCCAGATACCATCTTTCTTTTTAACTAGAGTTTGAGAATGGTTAAAGGGCGTTTCTTGTAGATTTAGAGCAGTGACATCACTTGTAAATTCCAAGATCCAACGAACCCACTCCCCATTACTGTAGTTGAAGTGACGTTGTTGAATGTATTCTTTGAGTTCAAACCCTTTGGGACGGACAAGAGGCGTAGCGGTCAGTTTTACATTCTTTAGTCGATGTAACGGTAGGTGACGAAAGTCATCATAGCCATCAAATTGACAAACTAGGTAAAGACGTACATCTTGTTGAACTAGACCTAAGGGGCTTACAAAAGCCTTTACTTCTTTTCCTTCACTATTAACGTATTCAATAGATAGTTTACGTTCTAAATAAAGTGCTTCAGAAACTTCATCAAAAATTCGGGGAAGAATCTTTGCCGGCAACTGAGGAATGGACGATGAAACAACGCAAACTTTCTTTAGCCATTCTCTTTCTTTCGTATTTCGACTACGCTCGTTAAGCATTCTTTCTGCTTCATCAAAAACAAAGTCTAAAGACTTCACAATCGCAGAAGGCATCTGAAATTTCATATACTCTTGTGCAAGTCTTAAAAGCAAACATTCATTCGGTGCTAATTTGAGTTGATTGAATTTGCAATCTTCACGAACTCGACGGTATCCATAAGCGGTATCCCGAGTATCTCGGACAATTCCATAAGTAGGAACTTCACTCATTTCTTTTAAGTAGCGTTGTGCTGTTCGTTTAGTAAGCACAATACCGGCTTCCGAAAGAGATCGAATAATTTCATCTAAAGTAATTAAACGATTGCTAACTGGAATACGATTCAAAATTTCAAGAATGAGATTCGTCTTTGTTGTTTGATTCGATTTTGGAGCCATTTTATTTGCGACATAAGTTGACGCATATTTTTGATTGTACACAGATCCTATCTATTTATCAATACCTAAAAAGATTGAGGACTGATACCTTGAACGTGTATGATTTATTTTCAAACGGATTTGCTTAAAACCACTGGATTTATTAGAGAGTTTTCTATGCTTTTATTTAGAATTGATTTTCGTTTAAGGCGTAGGATTCTTGGCTTTTTGTTTGTAACGCTTGTTTTATTTACTTTAAGTGGCTGTTCGATCTTTAGATCGCATTCGATTGAGGGTTATGCACCCGTTGACTATGATGGCTCTAAGGGTTCCTTAGTTTTGAAAACCGCCATGACTCAAGTGGGTACTTCCTATTCTTATGGAAAAGCGAC
>CAZBHT010000143.1:0-3253 GCA_964491655.1 uncultured Burkholderiaceae bacterium | reverse complement strand
AATAATGACGGGCTTTTGCCGGGATTTTATCTAGCGATTCGTGTCAAAGTCGGGACCCGTAAACGGGTCTTCTGCATACGGTATTTTCAGCTGATCACCCAATTTATCTTCATCAAACTGTTGACGTATGTATTGTGCAATCTTCTTTTGATTCTTACCGACTGTATCAACATAATACCCTCTACACCAAAATTCTCGGTTTCGATATTTGAATTTTAAATTTGCGAATTGCTCAAATATCATCAAACTACTTTTACCTTTAAGTAACCGACTACTGCCGATACAGACATCTTCGGGGGAATTTCCACCAACATATGGATGTGATCCGGACAGCACTCAGCTTCTACTATATGGATCCCTTTCCACTCGCACAGCTTTCGGAGAATTTCTCCTATGGCTCGTCTTTTCTCTCCGTAAAAGACTTTCCGACGATATTTCGGTGCAAATACAATGTGATATTTACAGTTCCATTGTGTATGAGATAAGCTTTTGACGTCACTCATTGTGACCTCCTTTGATTCGTTTTATTGATTTGCAGTTGGTTGACCGCAGTTCAGTTTTATCCTATTCAAAGGAGTTTCTGGGCATAGCTTTAAGCCTTCCGGAACCTCCAGCCTAGCTGGAGGTTTTCTGAATACAAAAAAAGAGTTCGTAAAAACGAACTCTTTTTTTAGAATCTTGGTAGGCACGATTGGACTCGAACCAACGACCCCCACCATGTCAAGGTGATGCTCTAACCAGCTGAGCTACGTGCCTGAAGAGATTCGCACTATACAGACATTTTTCTATCTATGCAAGCGAATCGCTCTAAAAAATTTTATTTTAAGTAGAAACACCTACTTTCTTCTAGCACTAATCACACCGTTTAGACCACAAAGTAGTTTTAACGTGCGATTCAAATCTTGAATTGAACGAACTTCAATAGAGAATGTGATTTGAACCCCATCCTTAGTACGATTCGTCGACATATTCAAAATATTGTGCTTTTCCTTAGAGAAAATTTCCGTAATATCCTTCAACAACCCCATACGATCTCGAGTCATTACAGAAATTTCAGCTGGGAAAACAGCTTCCGTATCACTAGTCCAAGAAACGTCAATCAAACGTTGATGTTCATTTTCACTAAGAGAACGAACATTCGGACAATCGGCTCGATGAACTGTAATACCACGACCACGGGTGACAAAACCGACAATTTCATCAGGCGGTACGGGATGACAACATTTAGCCAACTGAGTCATCAAGGAATCTACACCAACAACAAGTATATTGCCCTTACCGTGGTTATGTGTTTTTCGCTGTAATGAGGCAAGAGGATCTTCCGGTTCTTTTTCTTCCGGTTTATCCGTTAAAGCATGTTCAATAGCACGTTGTCCTAACTCATCACGTCCTGAAGCAAGGCAGAAGTCATTTACAGAAGCAAAGCCTAACTTTTTAGCTAAGTCTTCAAGCTTGACTGCTGTTTTTCCTAATCGAGCTAAATCTTTATCGATTTTTTCACGACCTTCAGCGATCGTTGCTTCAATTTCTTGAGCATTAAACCATTGACGTACCTTCGTACGGGAACGAGGCGATGCGGTAAAGCCCAGAGTCGGATTCAACCAGTCTCGACTTGGAGCACCGGTCTTCGCTGCGATGATTTCAACGGTTTGTCCGCTTTCAAGTTTCGTATTCAATGGCACCATCGCACCATTAACACGAGCACCACGACAGCGATGGCCTAATTCCGTATGCAACTGATAGGCAAAATCGATTGGAGTACCACCTTGTGGTAAATCGAGTACCTTACCTTGAGGCGTCAACACATAAACATGCTCATCTTTAAGATTATCTGGTGTTGGCTTTTGAACATCCGACTTCCAGGCCAACATTTGTCGCAACCATGCGACACGATCTTCCTCATGGCTACCAGCCTTGCTCTTACTGCCTTCTTTATAACGCCAGTGAGCGGCCACCCCGAGTTCTGCAAATTCATGCATCGCACGAGTTCGAATTTGCACTTCGAGCGGTTTACCCTTAGAACCCACAATTACCGTATGCAGTGATTGATAACCGTTAGGTTTCGGTTTAGCAATGTAATCGTCGTATTCCTTTGAAAGAACCTCGCTAGATTCTTGAATCAAAGATAGTGTTTCATAGCACTTTTCTACAGTATCCACGATGATTCGAACGGCTCTAACGTCGTAGAGCTGATCAAATCGTAGATGCTTTTTCTGCATTTTTTTCCAGATCGAATAAATGTGCTTCGGTCGACCGGAAACAGAAGCCTGGATGTTGTGGCTTGCTAATAACTGCTGAATATTCTTAACGGCCCCTTGAATTGATTCCACACGTTCTTCTCGCGTTTCTTCTAAAGCCGTTGCAATTTCGCTGTAAGCTTCAGGCATTGTAAAACGAAGCGAGAGATCTTCTAACTCCCACTTCATCTGCCAAATACCTAGACGGTTTGCTAATGGAGCATATAAAGCTAATGTTTCTGCACCGTATTCCTTAGCGCCTTCTGCATGAGTCGATGCAAAATAACGTAATGTTTGCAATCGGGAAGCCAAGCGTAACAGTACAACTCGAAGATCTCGGCAAAGAGCTAATAAAAGCTGACGAACAGCATCAGGCTGTTCGCTGATTCTTGCGTCACCTTTGCGAGAACGAGCTTTTTCACCGACTTCCATTACTTGCTTCAAGTTAAACAACAACTCAGCAATAGGCTCACCAAAATGAGAAACTACCCATTCTCTCGGTTTTTTCAACTGTCCCCAAATGCAATAGAGATAAGCTACCGCTAAAAGATCTTTATCGTCACGAATACCACGAAGGATATCGACAACCCCTTCGGCATGAGCCATTACTGACTCGCCAGTGTGCAACGTTTGGCCATCATAGAATGGTTCGATAAGTCGGCGAACTTCCGATAAGCTTAACTCAGATGACTCTTGAGTCATTTAAGAATCCTTTGTTCTAACTATATGAAAACGAAAGACTCAATCGATCCTCGAATGAGTCCTTTTAGATTAAGTTTAAACAGTTTTGCCATAAGAGCAAAACCTAAAAAGAATCCATTTGTTAAGATTCTTCAGGAATACTAGCTACGGCAGAAATTTGTATTAGCCAACCCGGGTCCGGAAGTGCGGACTGAAGCGTTGATCGGGCTGGAGGTGTTGGGCTGACCCACTCTTCCCAAACCTTGTTCATATCCGCATAGTCTCCAATATCGGCCAAGTAGACTTCTGCTTTTAAGATGTGATGTTTGTCCGTT
>CAZBHT010000142.1:0-3320 GCA_964491655.1 uncultured Burkholderiaceae bacterium | reverse complement strand
AAGTGTTCATCGTAAACATTTATCCCTTGGCTATAGTCTACTTTTAAGATAGGAGAGGTTCTGTGACTTAAATCAAATCGCTGGAGTTTGGCAACTTCCATGGTCTCGAAGATTTTTTTCATGACCATAGAAAAATTTTGTTCCTGATTCTGACAAATAAAATCTTTACAGGAGGCAGAAGTCCAAATGATTCCCAAGCCACTTGAAGCTAATGTATTTTCAATGAACCATTGATTTATTTCTTCTTGAATAGCTTTAAGTTTCTTAATAACAGAAGGTGTATTAGGGGCCAGAATGATAAATTTCCCAGCTGCATTTGTGATCTGGCTTGTAGAAGGAAGTTCTAGTGTTTCGAGAATCTTCAACGCTGCAATTTCTGAGAATAACGAAACATAGAAAGAACGTCCTCGTAACAGCTTAGCGCTAGCTTTGTTTGTTTCTGAACCTTGCGCAAAAATAAAATTCTGGATTCCGAAGAAATCACCTTGAATCAAAAGAAATTTTTCTTGATCGTAATCAACTCGGTCTAACAGTTGTTGACAGTTACGTTCATCCAGAATTTGATTCTCATAGTGGTAACGCCATAAAGCCACAGCCATAGCCGCAGTAGCTTTACTGTGATCATACAAAGAAACATCAGGTACAACTCCACCAAAGGTAGCTGAAGGAATTGAACTCGTAAAGGTTTGATAAATCGTATCAAAATGATCCAACCATAAAGCCCAATTAGATCGATGACTTTGAGGAATTAACTTTAATTGTTCAATAAAATCATCCCAAAGATAACGATATTCCAACTTAGCTTCTTCGTCTGTTTTGGGTCCAAGCTTATCGTCAACAGTGAATAAATTTTCAGCTGTCAAGGGCTTTAATCGATAATTTCTTGAAAGCGTTTTAGATACTTTCGCATTATGAGGCAAATGAACTTGTTCTAATAGAGAACGGAGACGTGTACGCAAATAATTCAACGACTTGTTTTCATCTATTTGTTCTGATTTATCACGTTCAAAACCCGATGAAACACGATCCGCTGTGGCAACAATTGCTTGAAGCATCGTTTGTGGTGCGTGGTGTTTAGCGGCAGCGTTGATCAGGCTATCTGTAACATCTTTTGCCCCAGCATTGTGACCTGCGAACGGAAACATGTCTCCTTTGACAAGATCCGGAACTAATTTTTCCAATACATCAAATCCAATTGCTGTGTAAGCTGCATGGATATGAGTAGGTCGTCCAGTCATGTAATTACGAGGACAATACAGTTGTTCATGGATTTCCTTGACATTTTTTAAGACAGGAATATCTGCTCTTTGCGCAAACTTTCCTAAGTCATGAATCATGGAAGCAAATGCTACTCGGCAGGACGCATCTAATAAATTCATAATCATTCGCCTTAACTGGTCTTGCTAGATTTCACCATGTTACCAAATTGAGGTATTAACAGTCACACATTACAAATTTGCAGAATCACGCATTATTGGCATTCAATTAAATTTGATGCCATTTCTAATGAATACTTAATATTGAGATGCTTTTTGTTTGAAGTAATCAGATAATGTTGTGCCTGATCTTTACCCAAATGAGAAAGTAGTTTTTTATTAATTTTTGTTCGTTTCTCTTGAAAATATTTTTTCATATCCTCTTCGGAAAGAAAGGATTTTTCCATCTTTTCATAAGTAGCCGAATGAACTCCAACGAGTTTACGAGCATATTCCAAGCAATCATCGTAAGGGACATCAATTCCAGGTAAACAGGGTAAGAGTTTTCGTAGCTTTAATGAAGCGAACCAATAATAAATAACAAACTCAACCGGAGTTAATGGAATCTGTTTTGAACCACAAGTAACCGTCTTTTTTTGAGTATCGAATTTTAAAAGTAGAGGTGGTGCTACTTTTTCTTGAGCCAAACGAATCGTTTCAGAAAAACTATTATTATTTTTCAATAAAGAATCAGTTAACCCGGATCTTAAACGAATAAAAGGAATATCCGCTAAAGCAATCTGTGCTTCTAACGGGTTTAAAGGCGTTCCATCCGGAGCAAAAATTGGATTCGTACGATAAGATGGATAGAAAAAATCTCGATTATTTTCAAATGGTTCTGAGGTTAATACGTGAGATAGTTCGTCTTGAGGTCGACCAAAAATCGATAAAGCATACCCCACTAAGAACCCCATACTTTTTCGTCCACCGGCAATGGACACAAAAAGCTGAGAATTTTCATCAGCACAGAATTCTTTGACCATATGCATAATGAAATCAGCCGCACATTCATTTTCAATTGGTGTTCGAATATCTGGTAGTTCTTCATCGTACCGTCCTTTAATGACGTGAATGTTTTCACTCGAGAAATCAATCTGATTCGTTAGAGCGAATTCATCGCAAAATTGAAAAAACATTCCGTCTTTTTCTGACAGTAAATCTCTTTCTGCTCGATTACGTCCATTAGCAGTTGTAATTAAATGAATCTCTGTCGGTAAAGGTCGATTTCCCTTATATAGGGCATAAAGCGTTTCGGTTACCACTTGAGGGGTTAGACCAGTGACACATAATAAAATTCTACGCGAATAGGTTAATTTTGATCGATCCATAGCTTTAATTGACTGATTAATTGCCTTTTGTTTTGAACCTGATGATCATGAATCACATGAATTTTTTTATCTTTTGCACGTGAGAATAACTTCGGATACAAAGGATAGTAGCTTACGAGACAACGTTTAGCAGACAAACCGCCTACATCCTCCGCTAAAGACCAAAGCTTATGAACAATATTTTGGTTTTCATTGTTTTCCTTAAAAAGACAAGTTTTTACCTCAATTAAATGAAGTTTGTTCTCGTAGAAGAACATTAAGTCAAATTCATTTTTATTATTATTTTTTCCCTGAGTAACCTCAGCACTCCAACATACCTTGGCTGTTGGTATGATTTCTTTCAATATTTTATAAATTGCCTTTTCAAGCCATACACCGTTTAAAAAACGTCGATGTTCTTCAGAAGTAAAGCGGATTTGTTTGTTTTCATTTTTTAACCAACCATATTCGTATGGTTTATCTAAGAGTGCGTTTAATCGTTCATCAATTTTGACATCAGATGTAGCTATCAAAGAGTTTTCCGCAGATGAAGCCAGATAGTTAAGCGTCGCTACCGTATTGTTTCCTTTACTAGTGAGAATGTTTTCAAAAAACTCTTCTTCTTCCTTCGATATGTAAATTTCCTTATATTTCTTTTCATCAAAGACATATCCATGAGCCTTTAAATAACGTTGGAAACTGGCCTCATTTAATATAAAGGTTGATGTATTCGGTGTTTCATTTGAAACATAAATTT
>CAZBHT010000141.1:0-3362 GCA_964491655.1 uncultured Burkholderiaceae bacterium | reverse complement strand
TTAGTAGGAATTTAATTTCAAGCCTGATACGATTAGGAGTTGTTGTATTCACTTAAAAACCGTAGCCAAAGTGATTTATATTGCCATTGATTTAAAATCCTTTTATGCATCTGTTGAATGCGTGGATAGACTTTTAGATACAATTTCAAAATTTCTGGTGGTTGCAGATAAAACCCGAACTTCAAAAACGATTTGTCTAGCAGTATCTCCTGCATTAAAAAATTTTGGTATCGGTGGTCGGCCTCGTTTATTTGAAGTAGAGCAAAAAATTAATCAATTAAATCGTTTTCGGAAAGTTCAAGAATCAACTGAATCTTCTACTAATTTCGAGGAGTTACAAACTCATCCTCAGAAAAAAATTGACTTTCTCGTAGCACCACCTCGTATGGCGCACTACATTGAAATTAGCCGTCGCATTTATGAAATTTATCTGAAATACGTTGCTCCAGAAGACATTCACGTTTATTCCATTGACGAAGTGTTTATTGATGCGACATCGTACTTAAAAACTTATGGTTTGACGGCTCACGATTTTGCCCAAAAACTGATTTTTGATGTATTCAACACCACAGGAATTACTGCAACTGCTGGAATTGGTCCCAATTTATACTTAGCTAAAATTGCTATGGATATTGAAGCTAAGCATATTGAGGCCGATCAAAATGGAGTTCGAATTGCGGAATTAACCGTTGAAAGTTATCGAAAAAAATTATGGATGCACCGTCCACTGACCGATTTTTGGAGAGTTGGGAAAGGATATGCAAAAAGACTAGAGCAAGTCGGTCTATACACAATGGGAGACATCGCCCGATGTTCTCTGGGATCTTCAAACGAATATTACAATGAGGAACTATTATTCAAACTCTTCGGCGTTAATGCTGAGCTACTCATTGATCATGCCTGGGGATGGGAACCTTGTACTATTGCTGATATTAAAGCCTATAAAACAGAGAATAGTACTCTAGGTTCTGGCCAAGTCTTACAAGAGCCCTATTCTTTTGACAAAGCTCTATTAATTGCTAAAGAAATGGTTGATCTTTTAGCATTAGATTTAGTTGATAAAAATTTAGTAACTTCTCAGTTAGTTTTAACGGTGGGTTACGATATTGAAAACATATCGAATTCTCAACGAGTTCAACACTACAGAGGCGAAATCGTTACAGACTCTCATGGTCGGAAAATGCCAAAACCAGCTCATGGATCGATTAATCTTCCCTTTGCAACCTCTTCTTCTAAGCAATTAATGCTTAGTATCACGAAATTATTCCAGCGAATCGTTCAACCGGAGCTTCTGATTCGTCGTCTTAATATTTCAGCCAACCATATCGTTTCAGCGACTATTAAAAACAGAACTCAACTCGATCTTTTTGATTTAAATGAAGAATCTTTGAATATTAGTATTGAAAAGAATCTAGAACACGAAAAGAAAGTTCAAAGTGTCATGCTATCCATTCAAAAACGATTTGGTAAAAATGCCATTCTTCGTGGTATGAATTTAGAAGAAGGCGCTACTACTCAAAAAAGAAATAAGCAAATTGGAGGACATCGGGCATGAGTACTCCATATGACGACATCATTCATTTGCATCGTCCAATATCGAAAAATCATTTACCCATGCCAAGAGAAAAACGAGCCTCTCAGTTTGCCCCATTCTCGGCACTGAGCGGATATTCTTCAGCCATTGAAGAAGCATCTCGAATCACAATTCCTAGACCTGAATTAGATATTCAGGAATTGGAGTTGCTCAATATAAAACTCTTTAAGGCTTTATCGAAAAATTTATCGGTGAAATTAACTATTTTTGTTCCCGATGACTTAAAAGATGGTGGATCACTAAAAAATATTCAGACTCAAATTAAAAAAATTGATGAATTTCATCAACAGATTGTATTGATTAGCAAGGAAAAAATTCCTTTAGAGAATATACTGCAGATTGATTTTTAATTAGATTTAGCCCAAAACATGTTCAAGCTTTTTACTATATTTTTTCTGAGCATCTCTTCGATTTGTGTGGCCGAAGAAATTCCAGTTCGTGCACAAGTTTTATTTTCGCCTCTAGGCGGTATCGAAAAAGCAATCATTCAGGAAATTGATAATGCAAAAAGTCGAATCTTTGTTCAAGCCTTCATTTTCAGACAACCGAGTATCACCGAAGCTCTCATTCAAGCTCATAAAAACGGAAAAGAAGTTCAAGTCATTTTAGATACACGGGCAAAGACAAAAGACTTAAAAGAAACACAAAAATTAGTCGACAATGGCATTCCAACTCGAATCGATAACCTACATGCAACCGCTCATAACAAAATTATGATCATCGACCATGATACGGTTTTGACTGGAAGCTATAACTTCACTCGAAAAGCCGAAAATAAAAATGCGGAAAATTTTCTTATTTTGAGATCCTCTGAATTAGCTCAACGATATCTGAATAACTGGATGGTTCATTCAGAACACTCTGAAACACTGAATTAAAAAATGGGATAAACCCACATTACGTTTAGGAAATGTTCGATCGAACTGATATGCCTTTTGTACCGTGGAGTGTGATTCGCAGTAACGATAAAGTCTGATTCAAAAGATCAACGAGAATTTTAATTCTATTGTGTTGGCGTTCTAGTCCAGCTCAGATTGATACAATTTTCTGAATTTCTTTTGATTTATCTTTATGCCCGATATTACGATCAGTTTGATGTTGGCTTGTGCTGTAGCCTTTTTCATTGCCGGATTTATTGATTCAATTGCCGGAGGTGGTGGTTTGATCACGATGCCTTCTCTGTTAATTTGCGGTTTACCACCACATTATGTTTTAGGTACAGGAAAGTTAGCTTCGAGTCTTGGCTCTTTTACTGCACTTCTTACTTTTGCTAAAGGCCACTTCATTGATTTGAAAGTAGCCCCTTGGGGATTTATTACCTCATTTGCCGGCGCCGCCCTCGGTTCCTGGATCGCATTATCGATTGAAAGCGAAATTTTAGGACCCATTTTGATTTTTTTACTTCCTGTCGGTTTACTTATTTCCCTTCTTTGTGGTGGTCTTAAGTTAACAGATTCACCGTTACCATCACAAGGGATTATTTGGAAATCAACTCTTATTGGCTTGACAATTGGAGCTTACGAAGGCTTTTTTGGCCCAGGCGCAGGAAGTTTCTTTATGATTGGCCTCCATCTCCTACTTAAAATGGGATTAGTTCGGGCTTCGGCCAACGCTAAGGTTTTTAATTTGGCAGGTAACCTTGGTGCTATTTGTACCTTTGCCTCTGCAGGTGTCGTGCTTTATAGCCTGGCGATTCCCTGTGCTATTGCTAGTATCTTAGGTAACCGACTTGGCGCTAAGTACGCAATAAAAATTGGTCCTAGTTTTG
>CAZBHT010000140.1:0-3376 GCA_964491655.1 uncultured Burkholderiaceae bacterium | reverse complement strand
GGGTTTGTTCGTAAGGGGTATCCAACAAAGTCACACTTGGTAATTCAAATTTTGCTTTTACAAATGATAAAGAGGTTTGATCATCGGAGATTGTGGTAGAAATAAGTTGTTCTCTTAAAGTCTCATCGTTCTGTTTTGTTATCTTAACGATCGCATATTTAAAGAGAGGATAATCATCGCTAATTTCTGGAGTATTTGCTATCCATTTAATTGGGTACGTACTTCTAAGGTTAAAATTTCTCCGATTTTTGATAATTTCTTCGCTTGTTCCTTCTTTCCATTTTTTATCTCCTTGTTCGATGTATTCATGAATACGAAAGTGTTTATCAATTGTGTCTTTTTGGGGATTCTTCCAATACAAAGAATCATTAGTTAAAAAAATCGCATATGCTGTCTGCATGGGATATTTTTTACTGTCAATGATTTGTTCCATTCGATGAATATCATGGACAAAATCATATCGTCCAACGTCGTGTGCTCCTTGAGTTTTTAACGGAACATCATAAGCATCTTGATGATCGAGATTTTCTTGATTTTCAATATTGTCTTTTTCTATTTTTTTAGTTTTATATTTCAGCTCAATTGGTATCATCTTCCCTTCAGTACTTACAACGATATCAATATGTATATTGGGATCGAATTTACATGGGGTAAATTCAAGCTTGATATCGATCTTAGGACTGAGTTCTTTAATTTTCCAAGCTAGTGCAAACTGAAAATCGGCTTCTGAACAAAAAATCTTTTTCTCTTCATTAATGAGTTCATTAAGAGCGTTTTCTATTAATTCGTTAATATTCATGTTGTTACTTAATTAAAGTTAAAAATGTCTATCTAGAGAAATTTATCTTTTGGACATTTTGTTCGACCAGATCTAAGTGTGTTTTCGGATGAGATCTGATCGAGATATTTGAAGAGGGTTAGTGCTGTTTCTCAAATAAATCTTCGTATGTAATGATGTCCCGTTTTTGTGTGAGTAATTGCTGAGCAACATCTCTTACATGCTGTCTATCAAGAGAATCACGATCTAATAAGTCTGTGTGACTGCTAAATTCAGTTAATTTATTGTAGGTATCCCAGATGGTTTCTCTGGCTTTAAAGTATTTATCCTTACCTTTTTCGTATATTCCAGCCTCTTGATATAAATCAACACTATGTTTATATGGAAATAGCTCTTCAGCTTTTTCAGAATCAATCCCTATTTGGCAGAGTGCATTTTTGGCAAATTTTAATTCCCGTAAAGAAGCTCTACTTTTATAAGCTTCTTGCGCTAATTCCAAATATTGCCCGACACCGGATTTGAAGAAATTATTGGAAGATACTCCTTTAATAAGTTTCTTTAAGTTATTATCCGTTATCGATTTAAGCCGATAATCACAATCAACATCTCGAATCGTTGCACCATTGATACAAAGTACTCGCTCATAGTAGTGACCGGCTTCAATCATTGTAGGATTCCAATTTAAATAAATTCCCTCCGTTAAAAATTCTTCGCCAGTTCTAAAAGCTACAGAAGAAGAGTTTTTCTTCATCAAATTGATTTGTATTGATTGAGAATTATTTTCTAAATTTACGATATCAAATTCATGCCCATTTAATACTTCCTCTGTGACCAGAAAGAAAGCTTCTGGCGGAATCATTTGATGACGTATTTTTCGGATCGAGTCTAGATGATTCGTGTCGGGATCAATACTCAAAACGACTTCTGGTTTCTCTATCGTACTTTGTAGAGAGATGAGGTGATTAAAAGCATCTGCTAAATTTTCAGAAGATGATTTTAATAAGTAGGACATTTGTGCAGGGGCTGCCCCTAGGACCTTGCCTAATTGAGCTAAGAATAAGGGAGAACAAGGGAGATAGTCTCCTCCCAAATTAATAATATTGTTTCGTTCTACTTTTAAAAAAGATAATGGAACTTGATCAATTGGGGCTAGGTTAGAAATGATCTGCCCTTTTAAATCATGGTAGTTGTCTTCGCTAATGTAGTGCTGTCTTTTCATAACAAATCCCTTCTTAAATTTAAGCTAAAGCGATTTCTTTGAGTACTAATCTTCCTTTCAATTTCCTTTCTGATATCCGTAATTCTCTGGTCGTAATTAAAGCGTTCAATATCAAAATAAACACTCTCTCCTTCTGTAATGTCGTAAAACAAATGAATGCCGGTTTGCCCTCTTCGATGCTTAGTAAAGACGACGTAGCGAGATGAAGAAGGATTTTTTGAGTCCTCTAAACGTAATTCCATCATGGCCGTTATGGCGTGTTTCAAACGATTTGAACCAAGAAAATTACCTAATTTCGTTACCTGTTGAATGATGAGAAAAGAAGTAGAAACAGAGGCTTGATTATTTTGAGAGTTGTGCTTTTTAATTAATTGCAGAAGTAGTGACTCAGCTTTTTTTGAAGATATTTCTTCATTGTCTTTAATGATTTCAAGTAATTCCGCAAAGGAGTCAATTGCAACGATATCCCAACCTTCATTAAGAATTTCTCTCAATACCGATGCACACTTCATTTCTGAATTTACAAAAAGCACATCTAAATTAGAGAATTTAGGAAATCTTTCTTTTAGAAAGAAGAGTTCAACATCCGTCATTTCTGCACTAATAAATAAAGTACGAAGTGACGGTTTATCCTTTTTTAGATTGGATAGAAGATCGAGTACTAAAGTTGTTTTTCCAACCCCTGGATCGCCAACAATAAGATAGTTAACGCCTTTAGGGAGACCTCCAATACTGCTGAGCAGTGGATCTAAAGGAGAATTGGTTGAATAACATTGGAATACATCCTTATCAAAACTCAACTCTCCAAGTTTGCATACTTTAGTTTGCATGAAACCAGTACCTCAAAAATCTTATTGGTGTTCCATGCTAGTACTAGTTGCGACATTATTAGTCGCAATCGGGAGGGATATAAATGATAGATGAGTTTGTATATCTTATTTCATTCTATTCCAATCTGAAAAGACAAGTAGATAATTTTTTAAAAAGAATATGACTGTTTTTTTAAAAAAACTTTTATTTTCAACGACTATAGTTGTATTTGATGATTGCTATTACGACATATATTGTCGTATTAATCCTTATAATTTCTTTATGAAAACTTCAATTGTTCAGGAGAAAAAATGGATGATTACAAAATGGATGTCCAATTAATCTGTAATGGCAAAACATTGAATCTTTCTAGTCAAGATACGCTCAGTGTCTTAGATAGTTTAGATTTATCTGAACTTAAAAATGATGAGTTTACTGATGAGTTAAGTCGTTCCCCTAATGCTGAAATTCGTGAGATTATTTCTCGTTGTCCTAACCTCTCACTATCAACTTTAAATGAGCTCTCTTCAGACCCAAGCTATAAGGTGCGATGGAATATCTTAAGTGAG
>CAZBHT010000139.1:0-3381 GCA_964491655.1 uncultured Burkholderiaceae bacterium | reverse complement strand
TTGGCTTAATCTTTATTGTTGCCTTCCGCATGTTGTGTTTCTGGAAGAATTGGCAGATTTCATACTTTAAGCAAGATGAACGGTAGTCTTATTTAAGAGCTACAAAGAGAAAGGGCAAGAAACCAAAATTTCTTACCCTTTCTCTTTTAGAGGTAGGTTTTATCTAGTATGTAGATAAAACCCTTTTATAAATTACTCTTGATCGTCGAACTTAGGATTACTTGGTTGCCACATGAAATTCTTAATTTCTGTAGCAATGTCTGCAGGACGTTCAATACGAGCTAACCCCTTATCAAACAAGTACTCAGCAACCGCGGCGCCGACTTCAGCTGCAATTGGACGAACTTCACACAAAGGAGGATAGAGTGAACCATTTTCCAAATCGGCTTCGCTTACTAATGAAGCTAATTTCTTAGCACCAACTAAGAACACTTCATTTGGAATCAACTTGGTCTTTACAAAGATACAACCTAAACCAATACCAGGGAATACGTAGTGATTGTTACCCTGACGAGGAACAAAAGTCTTACCGTTAACAGTAACTGGATCAAACGGAGATCCGCAAGCAAACAAGCACTTACCGTTGCTCCAAGTGTAAGCCTGTTCAGCAGTACATTCAGCCTTTGAAGTTGGGTTAGAAAGCGCAAAAATCATTGGACGCTCGTTGATTCGGGACATTTCTTCAATGATTTCACGATTGAAGGCACCAGGCTGAGCAGAAAGACCAAAGATGGCGGTTGGTTTTAATAATTTGATTGCTTCAAGAAAGCTATCTGTATTACCGGTATCGTGAGCAAAAGGCTTCTTAGAGTCTTGTAAATTGCCACCACGAGTAGAGGTCACGAGTCCCTTAGAGTCAAATAAGTGCAAACGCTTAAGGGCTTCTTCACGGCTAATACCGTCATCCTCAACCATTGCGTCGGCAATCAGGTTGGCGATACCGGTAGCGGCAGAGCCTGCACCTAAGAAGAGAATACGTTGATCTGAAAGCTTAGCCTTCAATGCACGCATACTGGAGAAAAGACCTGCTACAGCAACCGAAGCAGTACCCTGAATGTCATCGTTAAAGCAAGGGATTTCATTTTCCCAGCGAGCCAACAATTCATAAGCACGAACATTCTGGAAGTCTTCGAACTGAATCATGACGTTTGGCCAGCGTTCGTAGACAGCGGCGACGAATTCCTTGAAGAGTTCAAAGAGTGCTTCATCCGGAATTCTCTTATGACGTAAACCCATGTATAACGGATCATTCAAGAATTCTTCGTTATTAGTACCAACGTCAAGAGTCACAGGCAATGTGTGCTGAGGATTAATACCTGCACAAGCGGTGTATAGAGCCAACTTACCGATAGGAATACCCATACCATTAACACCTAAGTCACCTAAGCCGAGAATTCTCGAACCATCGGTAACCACGATGATATCAACCTGATGGTTTGGTACGTTCTTAACTAATTCACGTACACGACCCTTATCTTCCGCTGTGACATATAAACCACGAGCATAACGGAAAATATGGCTGAACTTAACACAAGCCTCACCGACCGTTGGTGTATAAATGACTGGAAGATATGCATCAATATTCTTCGCAATCAATTCATAGAAAAGAGCTTCGTCAGAAGCATGGATACCTTCTAGGATCAGGTACTTATTTAATGGTTCAGGATTAGAGGCAATAATTCCCGTCAAACGAGATACTTGTTCCTCAAAAGTAGAAACTCTTGGAGGCAAGAGTCCCCTCAATCCGTACTGGTCACGTTCTTGTTCTGTAAATACAGAGCCACGATTGAGCCATGGATTACGTAATCTATGGACGCCTCGAGTTTGTTGATCACACTTATCTGTCATGATTTATGTTATGCCTGTTTTCCGTAATATGAAAAAATTATCTACACGATAATGATAGACTGCATTCTAGACTTATAAATAATAATTCCTAGAATTCTTTTCAAAAAAACGCACTATCTTGTAAATAAACCATAAAAAAAATTTTATAAATTCCACTTACATTCCAATGTTTTCATAATGTGGTAACTTATCTAATTTTGTATGTTTTACGCAACAACCCTATCTGATTCAATAAATGGTTAAATCGATACGTTATAGAGCGATCTAAAGGTCTTTCGACAGACTTCACTTAGAATTTGACGGTAGCGAGCATTAAGCTCATCAGCCGTTTTTGCATCTGTTCTAAGTTGTTTAAAGTCAACCTTCATATCTTTTAAAATCGATTCAACCGTTTGCTTCCAAAATAGGGGAGATTCACTTTTTTCCCAACGGCCTCGACCCCGACCAAAATGAGCAATGGCCAAGTATAAAAGGATGGTTTCAACTAGAA
Organism: uncultured Burkholderiaceae bacterium; assembly: GCA_964491655.1. Lineage (GTDB taxonomy): Bacteria > Pseudomonadota > Gammaproteobacteria > Burkholderiales > Burkholderiaceae_F > JAFTYR01. The sequence goes on along the minus strand of CAZBHT010000139.1, from coordinate 1,043 downwards.
AACCTTCTAAAGCGGAGGCACTCCAAGTAATTAAGTTTTCTCGCTTACCTTTATGGATGTTGTAGGCCGCAGTGGCTCCTGCACCTCCTAAAGCGCCTGCAATAGCACCACCAATCGTACCAACGCCAAAAGTTAATCCGCCAGAGGCAATATCTGCGGCTAAGCCTGTAACCGCACCACCTGCAACGGCCCCAAAGAAAGCTCCTGTCTTAGGGTCTAAGGTTTCTTCAGTACTCCAGTCTGTTCTCAAGCGTCTTAAAACTTCTCCCTTAACTCCATCGCCTTCAAGTCCATTGATGTTGATTAGGCGTTGAGTTAGGGTACAAAGGTTATCCGCAGCTCGTGTTGAAAGCGCAATCTGACGATCTTCTAACGCACCATGCAAATCTTTCTTAATAAACCCTAAACTCTGTCCAATCGATTTCAAACGATCAATCAAAGACTGGCTTTGAAGATTTTCCTTATCGGTGGTCAACTTGACCATGTGTTGCGCCATAGCTTCAATAGATGAAGCATAAACCGTCTGACGATTACGAATCCATGTGTTATGTAAAGAAGCAAATGTCGGACGTTCTTTGTCCGAAAGAGCCTTTTCAATTTGATTCCACAATTCGTATTCTTGTACCCAACAACGAGCAAATGCATCGAGTGGAAGAACCGATTTAACGAGTGGATAATCCTTTAAAAACTCTTGCCAAAGCTTAACTTCTTCTGCTTCTTCTTCAACCGAATGCATTTCTCCCATTTGATTCAACAACACAATCACCGGTTTTTGAATCCAATTAAGAATCTGCATTTCGCTCTTCACATAGGGAATAGACTGAGGTGGCTCACTCGCATTAACCAAATAAAGAATAATGTTGGACTTATCCCGAATGTGTTTTAAAGCTTGTTGATTCAACCACAATGATTTAGAGGTAAAACGGTCCCAAATTTCACTAGTAAACCAACCAATTGGGTTCGAACGACCCTCAAGTCTTTTTGCTAGACGTACGCTATCACCAAATCCAGGAGTATCCCAAAGGATTAACTCCGAATCATCA
>CAZBHT010000138.1:0-3389 GCA_964491655.1 uncultured Burkholderiaceae bacterium | reverse complement strand
TCTTTTCGATGCTGTTTGCGCTTCCCTGCGTAAGCCGCTAAGAGATGCATCTCATGATTACCCAAAAGGTAAGTACAGCGATCCCCTAGTCTCATAATCATTCGAATCGTTTCTAAAGATTCCGGTCCCCGATTGATCATATCACCAATAAAAAGATATTTAGATTCTGCAGGCATGTGAGATAACAACTCTTGAAGAGTTTGAACACATCCATGTACATCACCAATGGCGTAGGTCGCCATACCATCTCCTTACGGGTTAATAATCAAAAATTAGAAATCATAACTTTAATTCTAATTTACCTGATACAAAACCTTATCAGCTTAAAACAAAAGAAGATGTTCGTATTTCTACAAACATCTTCTTTAATTTAATTAAATCAATCAGTTACTTAATATACTTGTTTTCAAGTTTATCCATAGTACCATCAGCTTTAATAGACTTCATCCAAGCATTTACCGCAGATTCAAGCTTAGGATACCCTTGCTTCATTAAGGCACCAAAGTGATTTTGTGTAAAAGGTTTATCAATTAAAGGAGCTGCTACCTTAGGATTATCTTTAGCATAACGACGAGCTTCCATAGTTTCAGTAATCATAACATCAGCTTTACCTTCACCAACTAAACCTGGAATTTCAGCATTATGTTCATGCATAATCAACTGAGCTTTTGGTGTCATTTCCTTGGCAAACTTTTCGTTAGTACCACCCGGGTTATACATCACTCGAACATTAGGTTGATTAACATCTTCTAAACTCTTGAACTGACCTGCCTTACTCTTAGTCGCTAAAATCGTTTTCCCAAATGTTAGATAACCATCCGACATGGTCATTACTTTCTTACGAGCATCAGTCACTGTAATACCACAGAGGGCTACGTCAAATTTATCAGCAATCGTATCGTCCTGAAGAGTTTTCCACTTTGTTGGAACGTATTGCAACTTCACGCCGAGATACTTGGCTAAAGATTCGGCCATTTCAACATCGAAACCTTCATACTTCCCGGTCTTCTGATCAAGATAACTCATCGGCTTATAATCACCTGTCGTACCTACTAAAAGTACACCACTTGCCTTAATATCAGCTAAAGATCGGGCTTGAACGGCACCCATACTCATAGCCAAAACAACGGACAGACATGTTGCAGAAAAAATGACTTTCTTCATTTGTAACCTTTATCTTTACTAGAAAATACCGTTTCTCATTTTAATTACTTTACGCAATGCTTCGTAAACATTTGACAGAAAATATACAACCAGAATCAAGCCACTGTAGCCTTGCAACATCATTCTCCAGCAAAAAAAATCAATAGAACACGATCGCATAAAGTCCAATAAACACTTATATCAAATGAAAGAACATCACTACAAAATCGTTATTTATCACTTAGAAGACAACGAAGGGATTCCACAGAATAAGGAACCCATGACTTTTGAAGTTGCTAATCATGACGATATCTTTAAGATCGTTGAATTGGCTCAAAACTCAAAAGCATCCTTTGCAAAGGATGGAGCTCCTCTTTTTGTTGGTCTAAAGCTTTTTGCCGATATTTGCATGAAAAATCGCGAAGATCCACTTTTCGCCTCGATCAAACCACATCTAGTTGAGATCATTAAGACTTTAAAACCAGAACTCAAAAAGTGATCTTTTTAAAAATATTTATGGATCATTACTCACAAATTCCTAAAAATGGCAAAAAAATCGCATAAACATTGATTTAATTGGTGTTTTTACCGATTATTTTGCATTGTTTTACAAATATTTTTTATGCACAATTCAACATATTTTGAATCGTGTAAATCACAAGGATATTTAAATGAAATTGATGAAGGCCGTAAAGACAGCAGTGATCTCTGCTGCGATGCTTTCTGGAACCACCGCTTTTGGTGCTGGCTTCCAATTAACTGAACAAGGCGTGACCGGTTTGGGCCGTTCTTACGCTGGTGCTGGTATTGTTGGTGACGATCTTTCTGCTGTTGCTCACAACCCAGCTGGTATGACTTTACTTTCTGGTACTCGTGTTCAACAGAATGCTGTTCTCGTTTCTTTGGACTTTGAATACTCCGGTAAGAGCGGTCAGACTGAAAACGGTCGTGACACTCCAACTGTTATTCCTTCCGGCATCATCACTCACCAGTTAAATGAAAATGTTTGGCTTGGTTTAGGTATTACTGTTCCCTATGGTTTGAAAGTTCGTTACGGTAGCGACTGGGAAGGTAATGCAAAGGGGATCAGTGCCGGTATTACTACTATTGATTTCAACCCATCTATCGCTTGGAAACTCAATGATCACGTAAGTATTGGCGCTGGTGTTTCTGCAATCTACGCCCGTGCTAAATTGAAAAATTCTTTACCACTAAAGCAAGCTCTTGGTGTTGATGGCGAATTCGAATATAAAGGTGACGACTGGGCTTTCACTTATGATTTAGGCGTAATGGTTACGCCAATTGAAACATTACGCTTTGGTGTTTCTTATCGTTCTGCAGCCAAAATCGATGCTGATGGAGACTACACATTAAGAGGTTTAACTCCTTTGGGTTTAGGTGGAACTGTTGATGGAGGTGCTCGACTTGAAACTCCAGAAACCGTGATGATCTCCGGTACTTGGGAAGCTACTGATAAATTGCGTTTATCTGGTTTAATTCGTTGGTCCAATTGGAGAAACTTTGACAAGATCGATTTCTCTGCTAACGAGTCCTTCGGCGTTCAGACAGACAGCATTATCCAGGGCATATCATATGCTACAAAAGGAAAAACGGATTTATCCGCACTTAGCATTGAAAATAATTGGAAAGCAGCCTGGCTTTTCACTTTAGGTGCTGACTACGAAGTCAATGATCAATGGACTGTTCGTGGTGGTATTGGTTTAGAAACTGATCCTATTAAGCACCAGTACAATCGTACCGCTTTAATTCCTGATACTAAGCGTTTGTGGTTATCCTGCGGTTTCTCCTATATGCCTAACAAGAATTGGCAATTTGACGTTGCATACGCCCACTTAAGAGGTATCGGCAACGACAAGCTCTATGCCTATGGTTCTCATGAAACTGTTCAAGGTAAATTTAACCAAACCAATGCTTGGTTAGTAGGCGCAGCTATTCAGTATCACTTCTAATCAGAAGTTAGATTCATAGCGAAAAGGAGGAAAATCAAAATTCCTCCTTTTTGTTTTTGGCCTAATGAAAACACATGAGGATTAAAACTTTCGGGCTAAGAGAGAATCCTAATTACAAAAATTACCCCACTGCAATATGATGGGGTACCTCGTTTATTAGAGGTTCTCCCTTGGTTATTGATCTAACCTTATTTACCCCGACTTGTTCGGGGATTTTTTTGCCATCAGCCTGTAGTGGTAATGGTTTATTGGACAACTGGAGTCCAAATGTCTATA
>CAZBHT010000137.1:0-3515 GCA_964491655.1 uncultured Burkholderiaceae bacterium | reverse complement strand
AATAAATGCACACATAATTTTGCTAGCTAATGTCAAATCTCCCTCCACAGTTGTGCCATTTCTCATCTCCATCAGCAATAATGAAAGTACAAGCACGAATGTGATCTGCAATCACCTTTAATGAAGGAGAGTCAGAATCAACGTTTGTAGCACCAGCGGCTTCCACTGCATTCTTGACTGCCCTTAATAAATTTCTAAAGAGGTCGATGTCGTAGTTGGAGTGAACGTTTTGTAAAACCGCAGCGATTCGCTCCAGCCCCATACCGGTGTCAATACTTGGATTCGGCAATTTATGCATTTCACCTTTTTCATCACGGTTAAATTGCATAAACACGAGATTCCAAATTTCCATGTATCGGTCACCGTCTTCTTCAGGACTTCCTGGAGGGCCACCTTGAACACTTGGACCGTGATCATAGAAGATTTCAGAACAAGGTCCGCAAGGGCCTGTATCACCCATCATCCAGAAATTATCTGAAGCATAACGAGCGCCTTTATTGTCACCAATACGCACTAATCGATCCGCCGGAATACCGACTTCTTTATGCCAAATATCATAAGCTTCATCGTCTTCCGCATAGACCGTAACCCAAAGTCGTTCTGGTGGAAGCATGAAATGCTTTGTTAACAACTCCCAAGCATTATGAATCGCATCACGCTTGAAATAATCACCAAAACTAAAATTACCCAACATTTCAAAGAAGGTATGATGACGAGCGGTATAGCCTACGTTTTCTAAGTCATTATGCTTACCACCAGCTCTTACACACTTCTGTGCTGTTGTAGCTCGCTTGTACGGACGCTTATCAAATCCAAGGAAAACATCCTTAAACTGATTCATACCCGCATTTGTAAAAAGCAATGTCGGATCGTCCCCTGGAACCACAGGACTTGAAGCCACCTGTGTATGGCCTTTGGATTCCATGAACTTTAGGAACGTCGAACGAATTTCATTGGTTGTGAACATTTAATCCTCTGAATTCAGCGGTCTTTATTCCGCAAACAGCTTTAAATTTTAACAGACGACATCTGGTATTGAACCGTTATGACCATCAAACAATACGTGAATAACGACGTACTCGTTCGTCTTCTCGTAAATATCGATCAAAATTCATCGCCACGGCTCTTACTAAAAGCTTACCCTTTGGAGTCACTTCGATACGGTCTTTTTCCAAAATAACGAGACCTTCTTCTTCGAAACGCTTCAACGCTTTTAATTCGTAGTCGAAGTATTCATCAAAATGAGTACCAAACTGAGTTTCGATGTCTTTCTTTACGATTTCAAATTGACACATCACATTCATGATGACACGGTATCTCAACTGATCATCATCATTGAGTTCGTAACCACGAATCGTTGCTAATTCTCCTTTATTAATACTTTCGTAATAACTAGGAATATCGCGAGCGTTCGCAGCGTAGCACGGACCAATCTTACTAATAGAAGACGCACCCAAAGCTACCATATCGCATTCTGGTTTCGTTGAATAACCTTGGAAGTTTCTCTGTAACGTACCATTAATTTGTGCAGTCGCCAGTTCATCCGTTGTTTTTGCAAAGTGGTCCATTCCAATATAGTGGTAACCATTTTCTGTCAGTCGGGTAATTGCATCCATCATGATGCCGACTTTTTCAGGAGTACTCGGTAGGTCAGCTACCTCGATTCTGCGCTGAGCCTTAAAGTGTTCAGGCAAATGAGCATAGTGGTATAACGCAATTCGATCTGGAGACAATTCAATAATTTTGTCCAAAGTCTCCTTAAAAGAAGCTCGACTTTGGAATGGCAAACCATAGATAAGGTCCATATTGATCGATTTAAAACCAGAATCCCGTGCGGTATCTAATGTCGCTTTAACCATTTCGTAAGGTTGAATTCGGTTTACAGCAATTTGCACTCGGTTGTCGAGATCTTGAACCCCAATACTCATGCGGTTAAATCCGATAGAGGCTAAATGTCGAACCTTTTCCGGAGGACAGCTTCTTGGGTCCACTTCAATAGAAATTTCGGCAGATTCAGACAACTGGAAACGATCCGTAATCGTTTCCATGACAAGTGTCAATTCTTCATTATCTAAGAATGTCGGAGAACCACCGCCAAAATGCAATTGCTCGACGATACGATTACCCGTCAAATGCCTGGAAATGAGATCACACTCTTTACCTAAAACTTCAATATATTCTTTTGATTGACCGTGATCCTTTGTAATTACCTTATTACAGCCACAGTAGTAACAAATATTGGAGCAATAGGGAATATGCACATACAAAGAAAGTGTCGCATTAGGATGCTTTTCACCTCTCTCAGATAACACTTTAATGTATGAATCCGGAGAAAATTCTTTCTTGAAACGATCCGCAGTCGGATAGGATGTATAACGAGGACCGGGTACATCGAACCGCTGTAGGAGTTCTAACCCAGGGAACTCAACTGCGTTATTTGCTGCTTTTACTGTCATCAAATTTCCTTTGATCTAGCTCAATATTCTGCTATCATTTTTTGCGATTTTCGCATTTTACCGTTAAAACTCAAAGAAAAAACTTTGAGTTTTCTTGTGTAAATTTCTATATCACAACAGTCAAAGATTTTTCCTGAACAAAAATGACAACTCCGACACAGTCTGCTTCAAAAGTCGGTTGCTCCGGTTGTAATTTGCGTGAGCACTGTCTTCCTCCTGGGCTTTCCGCTCGAGATTTTGAACTGCTTGAGGCGCTTGTTTCGTCCAAACGTGTTCTTCATCGAGGCATGCCATTATTTCGTTCAGGGGATGTATTTGACTCCTTGTATGTTGTGCGACTCGGTTGTCTAAAAAGTGTCATCGCATCAAACGATGGACGAGAACAAGTAACCGGATTTCACATGATTGGTGAAGTCCTTGGACTTGACGGCCTAGGCACAAAACAACACACCTGTGATGTTATCGCTTTAGAAGATACGGAACTTTGCGTCATTTCTTATAGTCAATTTTGTGAGATTGCCCAAAAAATTCCTTCCCTTCATATGCATCTACAAAGCAAAATCAGCCGTAAATTATTCCATACTCGTAAGGCACTGCTGATGCTCGGCTCCATGCATGCAAGTGAGCGACTCGCCAGTTTTCTATTGAATCTTTCTCATCGTTATGAAGCAAGAGGATTCTCTCGGACTGAATTCGTATTGCGTATGACTCGAGCCGAAATGGGAAGTTATCTCGGTCTTAAGTTAGAAACCGTTAGCCGTATTCTTTCTCGCTTTGCCAACATGAAACTCATTGAAATTAATCAGAGGCATGTTCACATTCTTAATACAGAAGGTTTACGGGCTCAGCTTTCTGACGCACACCGCATGGACTAAAGAATCTCATCACTTCCTCAGATTAATGCACCCTTCTTAAGACGGACTGAAGTGGATCTATCCGCTATCTTAGTATTTTCACTAGGAAAAATTCTGTCTGAAAATAGTGGTTGTCCTTAGTTTTTTCCTAAAATTGTACTCAATCCAATTAACCTTTTTTTATCACATTGGAGAGCATTGTGAG
>CAZBHT010000136.1:480-3554 GCA_964491655.1 uncultured Burkholderiaceae bacterium | reverse complement strand
AAGAATTAAGGGCGAACAGTCAATTTTGACCATTCGCCCCAAATAAGACTTAATCTCTAACTAGCTTAATTATGTGATTAAACCATAATAAGAGCTAAGAGGATAACAGCGATTGTCATCGGAACGCCAGTACGCTTAGCAACTTCGATTGGGTTAGCCATAGCGATACCGCAAACAACAATCATACCGCCAGCGATTGGGCTCATTGTACGACCGATAGCGCCAGACAAGTAAGCTAAAGCACCCAAAGAATGGATTTCCATACCGAATTCCTTAGCGTGTGGTGTCACAGCTTCATTAAATGCAAAGGTCGCAGCGTCGCCGGAACCGGAGATGATAGCCATGAACCAAGGACCAAGAGAACCACCCCAACGAGCGATGTCGTTAGAAGTCTTAAGGAGAGCAACGAAAGCATCGATCAAGCCAGCAGCCTTCAAACCAGCAGCGAAAACGCCAGCAGCGATGATGATACCCATCACGTCACCGTAAGCCTTACCCATACCTGTGAAGAAGTTCTTGGAGAATTCTTGTGGGTTAGTACGGTTAATGAGCCAAGAAGCTAACAAGAGAACGATTGCACCAAGAACCATAGCCTGTGCAACACCCATCTTCATAGCAGGAACCCAAACGTTACCGACAACCAAGATGACAATTGGAAGAATTGTCAAAAGGGCTAAAACTGGATTAGCTTTAAAGCCGTCGTTCTTAGCTTCAACTTGAGCCTGAGCGTTTGTATCACCCTTGTGGTCGCCTAAGAGATAGCATGTAACCAAAAGACCAACTGCAGAGATAACACCAATCATGATGGAGTATGTGGAGTGATAAGCCACAAAGTCCATCATGTCCATCTTAGCCATGTTGGAGATGAATGGGTTATGAGCAGAACCTGGGGACAACAAAGAACCCATAGTACCGCCGAAAACAGCAGCAGCTGCAGCAGCAGGCTTAATACCAGCGCGCAACATAACAGGAATCAATGTAGCACCAACGGCAGCGGAACAACCAGCTGCGGAAGGAATAGCAATATTCAAGACGAATGTAACAGCTGTACAAACGGGGATCAAGAAGATGCCTAAACCTTTAATTGGAGATGCAAGGTAGTGAACCAAACTACGGTCAGCCTTACACATTGTGGCAACGTATGCAAAACCCATTGACGAACAGATTGCCATGATAAGGCCACCCTTTGTCATAGATTTAGCAAACGAATTGAGCGCTTCCATTGGATTCATTGCAAGTACACACAAGAAGAATCCAGCAGTAAAGAGCACTAAACGGGTCTCATACCGCTTAGCCAATGCCCAAACAGTCGCAAAAATGACTGCTATAGCAATATAACTAAGAATTGACATGTGGTTTTTTCCTTTGAGGTAATAAAAAATTGGGGTCTCTTTAGACCCTCTGTGGCGGAGAGTAATACAAATGTATTAGTTTGTAAAGGTACCTTTTGTTGAATAAAAATATATTTCGCCATATGGGAAACGTGATGGCTTCACATTGCAAATTTGCAATGTTTTTAAAGACATCTCTGTTTAAATAAACTCTTCTCCGTTCCTCTCTGAAAGAATAATTTTTATGAGAACCTTGTTTCTCGTTTGTTATGACATAGCGGATCCAAAGAGATTGCATAAGGTACACAAGTATGTCAATGCCTTTGCAATTGGCGGACAAAAATCTTTTTATGAATGTTGGCTGACCCAAAAAGAACTTTTCGATATGAAAAAATGGTTTGAAACCGAATTAGATCTTGAATTAGATCGCGTTCATTTCTTTCAATTAGATAACCGTCAGGAAGTACTTTATTTAGGTATTGCAAAATCCAGTTCCCATCATCCTTTTTTAATAATTTAAATAATGACAAGTCTTTATATCGATCGTAAAAATGTTGAAGTAAGACTAGATGGCGATGCGATTGCTTTCTATGAAAAGAATGTTCGCGTTGGAACCGTTCCGATTGCTCCTTTAAAGAGGATTATTTTTCATGGCAGTAATACGATTGAAACTAGCTTATTAGGAAAGTTAGGTGCTAAGGGGATTGGTGTCATTATTTTGTCAGGACGAAAATCATTGCCAACTTTATTGATGCCTTGTCCTCATAATGATGCATCTCGTAGAGTAATTCAATATCAATATTCATTAGATAAAACCTTCTGTCTTGGTTTTTCTAAAGGAATTGTTTTAAAGAAAGCCCAAGAACAAATAAATCTATTGAAAAAATTACTTAATGATCGTAGCTATCCTATTCATGGAGTGGTCAAAGCTATTAAGCACATGGAACAAGGGCTGAATCAGATACAAGATGCCGACTCAATTGATTCACTTCGTGGATATGAGGGACATATTGCTAATGAATATTTTTCGGGGCTAATCCATCTTGTACCCGCCTCGTTGAATTTTACCGGAAGAAATCGAAGACCACCTAGAGATCCGTTGAATGCAATTTTTTCATTGGGTTATACCTTGTTGTATTCGGAGGCTGCTCTCACTTTATATGCATCCGGACTTGATCCTTATATTGGTTTTTATCATGATTTAAATTTTGGACGCCAATCTTTAGCTTGTGATGTCATGGAACCGATTCGCCCTATTTTTGATGAATTTGCTTTAAAGCTCTTTCATGAAAAAATACTTCGATCTGAAAGTTTTTCAAGTACTGAGCAAGGATGTTTTTTGGGAAAAGCTGGACGATCAAAATTTTATATAGCCTATGAGGCGGAAGCTGAAAAGTTTAGAAAATTACTAGCGGAGCATATTGCTGAGATGATTCAAATCTTTAGAAAAACAAATGAAGTGACATCATGAATACTTATGTTTTAGGATATGACATTGCGGATCCTAAACGGCTGGTAAAGGTTCATAAAATATTAATCAAATATGCCAGCCCTATTGAATATAGCGTTTTTTTATTTTTAGGAACTCAGACTGACTTAACAAAATGTCTTGATGAAGTCAAAAAAATTATTAAGAAAAACGAGGATGATTTTCGCTGTTACCCTCTTCCGTCAAGAGGATTAAAGGAACGAATTGGACGAGCAGTGTTACCTCAAGGAATTACTTGGACAGGACTTCCCTCT
>CAZBHT010000136.1:0-470 GCA_964491655.1 uncultured Burkholderiaceae bacterium | reverse complement strand
GGAATTAGAAATCTATGGCAGTTTACTTTGTTTCACGTCACTTTGGCGCTATAGCCTGGATGAAAAAACAAAACATACACGTTGATCATTGGATTGAACATCTTGATATCCTGGCACTTCAACGAGGCGATATTGTCATTGGGGTTTTGCCGGTTCACATCGCTGCGCAACTGTCTGAAATGGGAGTTGCATTTTATGCATTAAGTATCGAACAATCATTAGCAACTCGTGGACAAGAATTATCCGCAGAGGATCTAGATCGGCTACAGTGTCATCTACATCGTTATGAAGTAAAAAAAATAGGAAATCCAAAATGAAGAGATACGATATTCATGTTTGTATTGTGTCTGAGCAAATCGATGCAAACCTTTTGCCTATATTGAATAAAGAGACTCGCCCTCAGAAGGTAATTCTGTTAGTTTCTGAGAAGATGCAAGAAGAAGCCGAAAATCTTACATGTGCGATTAAAG
>CAZBHT010000135.1:0-3558 GCA_964491655.1 uncultured Burkholderiaceae bacterium | reverse complement strand
ATTAACTCCGAATCATCAGGAGAGCGGATCAATACATAATCTTCCGGTATTGTTGTCACATGGGAGCGATCTTCAACTTCACCAATGTCTCGACCTAACAAAGTTCTTGCCAAGGTCGTTTTTCCCACATTGGTATGGCTAACTAATGAGAGGTTGATTCGCTGTAAATCTTGCCTCATGTTTATTCCTTTATCCAAATCCTATTACTTAATATCTTCTGCGGATATATTTTTAAGATTAACTATAGCAAAGGGTTGTTGGTATGTTGCTAGGAATTCTTTCCATGCATGTTTACGTTGCTCAATTCGAAGGGGCATTTTCTTAAATCGTTCTTCAAATGAGGCAGAATTCACGAAAATTCGGATCATGTTCTTTTCTCGAGAACAAAGCTTGACCAGATCACGAATAAATTCTCCTTGAACATCTTCTTCGCCTGTAGCTCCCATCGAAAATACAACCCAACATTCACTTTGGTCGTCTAGTTTAGGTAAAGCGGTATCTTCATAAAAAGTGGGATGATCAACAAATTGAGTCTTTCCTAATTCCAGTGAAAAGGTTAACTTTTCAAGTTGCAAATGTTCTTCAACTGAAATAGTCGTTGCAAAGGGAATTAAATGGATTTTCATAGTTTTTCCATCCCGTTGTCGAATAATGTTTTGAAAATAAGGTTGATCAAAATAAAAATCAAAGTGATTCGTTACTTGCTTTTGTTTCCAAAGTGAGAATAACGCTAAGAATCCTCGAGGAATAATGACTAAGAGCGAAACCATCGTCATAAGACGTAACAACCATGGTCCAGCATAAATACCGGAGTAATTCACATCAAAGTGCATCTGTTGGACTGATTGAAGCGTAATTTCTTGATTCACAAACGGAAGCCAACCATAGACGGTATTTAGAATGTATTGGACAATTTCCGGTTGATTAAAAAACCAAGTACTTTCCCACCCTACTGTAATTGAAGTTGCAAATCCATGAAAAGCCAAACCAATCACAACACCTAAACCGAGGCATAGAGCTGATACATGGAGTAAAAAACTACTGTAATAACGGATTATTGGAGCACACAAAGGCAAGAATGTATTCCAAAATAGCTCTTCTATTGATCCCTTATAGGATTTCCGATGAAGTTTCACAATCCATGAGGCAATACGAGTACGAAAGGGAAGATTTACATTCTTTTTGAGTAAACGCAAAGAAAAATTGATCAAAATCAATAGATAAACGATCAAATTCCAAAGAATTAAACCTAAGAAAGGGGGAGACAATAAATTAATTCGGCTAGATCCCGATGTAATCTGCCCAACCAAAACACCTAAAAGAAGACTGAGAGCAATCGAAACAAAAGTCAATGGCCAAGTCTTGATCTGAAATAAATAACTATCAGACTTAGGTAAAAGGCGGTTTAATAATTTTGCTCTACCTAAGAAAAAAGTCTTTAAAGAAGCTTTTTCTCCGACTTGCTTCGAAGCTTCTAGTGTAAGTGACAGGGAATCCTCAGACGATATTTGATTAGAACGCAACGCTTCCCGTTCGATCACTTGCATTCGAATTAAGGTGGCAACTTCTTCTGCATTCATATTTTCTTGAGTTTTTCTTCTTATATCCTGACTGACCATGACAACTTCTTATTCAAATCTAGTTTCATTATAGGTTCATGCCTAGATCTTGGCTATTTACAATTCGCCTAGATTAAGTCCAAAAAGAAAACGGTACGATTTTTGTTTCGCACCGCTTCGATTGGATGGATTCTATCTAATATTTAGTGATCGGATTTAAGCCCTGCACCACACATCGTAATAAGCGTATCCGGTGTTGGTCCGTAGAGTTCACAGTATTTGAGGTACGCAGCGTAGTTCGCTGCGGTTGTGTGCTCACAGTAGATACCACGGCGAGCAATGGCAAGACGCGCCTCCATAATACGATCCTCAGGAGAGGTCACTACTTTAATATTGTGTCGACGGATCATATCCAATATCTCTGCGCCACGCATTGGTTCACCAATTGCAATTCCTTCAGCTAAAGTAGGTTGTGCTTTCACTTTAGCAGGCACCTCTAATCCTTCTTTAACCGCTTGATAAATTGGGTCACAAAGTTCACTTTGATAGGCAATGATATTGGGGAAGTGACAAATAACACCGGATTTTTCCAAGTGTTCTAGTGCTTTAACCGCTCCAATAAACAATGTCCCATTACCAAGTGGAATCACGATATTAGAGGGAATCCGATGTAATTGTTCAAATGTCTCATAGATATAGCACTTCATGCCTTCATAGAAGAAGGGGTTGTAGACGTGATTAGCATAATAAGCACCTTCTTCTTGAACCTTAGATCGACAAACATCCGCACAGTGGTCTCGACTGCCTTCGACAACATGACACTTGGCACCGTGCGCCCGAATCATATCGATCTTCTTAGGACTAGTGCCTTCCGGTACAAAAATTTCACATTCAATACTGGCTTTAGCACAGTAGGCTGCGACCGAATTTCCTGCATTACCACTAGAATCTTGAACACATTTCTTTACGCCAATAGCGACCATATGAGCTACAAGAGTCGCGGCTCCTCGATCCTTAAAGGACAAAGTTGGCATCATGTAGTCCATTTTAAATAGGACGTTTTCATCGAATGGAACGATCGGTGTTAAGCCTTCTCCCATGGAAACTTGTTCCCAAGTATTACCATCTAAAGCCATGAAATCACGATAACGGAACTGACTCCAGGTTTCTCGATGAATTCGACTATCTTTCCATGCAGGTGGTTCAAAATCCAATTCAAATAATCCACCACACAAACAAGCTGGTTGCATTGTGGCAACATCCACACGAGCACCGCATTTTGTACATACGTATTCCATGAGAGTCTCCTCGATCTAATTAGCTCATTTCGGCCATAGCTTCAATTTCAACTAAGCAACCAAAATGTAATGTATTGGTTGATACGATAATGCGTCCAGGTTTATGTTCACCAAAGAATTGAGCATACACCTCATTAATCACACCCCAGTTTTCTACATCAGGTGTGTAAATTCGACAAAACACGACCTGATCGCGCCGACAGGAAGCCGCCTTTAAAACACGATCCACATTGTCTAAGGCTAGCTGAGTATGCTCACGAATACCACCTTGACATACCTGACGCGTGTCTGGGTCAATTGAAAGTTGACCGGATACATAGAGCATATTGCCACTGATGACTCCTGGTGTGTAGTGTCCTTTATTTTGACCTTTAAAATCGGGATGAATAAATTTCATGATGGCAACCTTCTATTGTTTAAAATTTTTTATTTCGTCTAAATCACTATATAGCGTTACTTTGGAGATACCGAGACGAGCTGAGACATAATCAATCGATCCTTTCATCAAAAAAACGCCTCTTGATTGCATAAACGCAATCATTTCAAGTCGTTTTTCTCGTGAAATACGTTTTTCTGGATTTTCATCAATAATTAGATCGATAAACTCAGTCACCAAATCGTTGACGGATGTATTATCCGGAGTCGATAAATTTTATAAAAAAAGCTTACTGATTTCAGTAAGCTTTTTTCACTAATTAAGC
>CAZBHT010000134.1:0-3618 GCA_964491655.1 uncultured Burkholderiaceae bacterium | reverse complement strand
AGCAATAGCTTCTAAAACATCATGAGGTGTTACAAGCCCTAGAACCGCACCATATTCATCAACAACTAAGGCAAGAGCAGCGTCGTTTTGCCTAAAATTTTCAAGTAACTCCATCCCAGTTAAAGATTCAGGAACATAGACAACAGGCTGTGTAATATTATTAAAATTGACAGACCCTTCTGTCACAATCTGTCTTAATAGTTGTTGTGTTGTCACGATTCCCTTAACTTCATCAAGACCACCTTGACAGACCGGCAAACGAGAAAATTTTGAATTGAGAACCTTTTTCATGTTCTCTTCACTATCATCCTCAAGATCAAGATACTCTACTTCTGCTCTTGGTACCATTAAAGAAGCAATCGCCCGATCGTCTAATCGGAAAACATTACGTACCATCGTATGTTCCTGAGCATCTAGAACCCCTGTTTCTCCACCCTCTTCAATCATCGAGTGAATTTCTTCTTCAGTAATTTGCTGAGAATCGCCCTTAATTCCAAACCACTTCATTAGTGTTTCAGTCGATGAAGAAAGTAACTTTACAAAAGGCATAGCCAAAATCGAAAGCCAATAAATCGGTTTAGCTACTACATGTGCCACGGTATCCGCAGCGAGTTGCCCAAAGCGTTTGGGTACTAATTCACCAATGACGATTGAGAAATACGTAATTAAAACGACCACACAGAACATTGAAAGAGCTCGAGCAGTTGTTTCTGCTATCGGGAACCAACTTAAAAATACATTAGAAAGAGGTTCAACCAAAGCACTTTCACCAACAATACCGGACAAAATCCCGATAGATGTAATTCCCACCTGAATCGTTGAAAGAGCTCTAGTAGGATTTTCCGAAAGTTTCAGTGCTAACTTTGCTCTTTCACTACCGTCGTCTGCTTGAACCTGTAGTTTCGAACGTCGAGCCGTCACAATGGCAATTTCACTCATCGCAAAAAAACCATTACATACGATTAATAGACAAAGACAGCATATGTCTAACCAGACATCCATTTTTTTACCTTTTTATTTATTTTTACTTTTTACGAGACCTTCTATACCCACCTTCGTTGCCATTAGGCGAATATCTTCTCTATTTCCATTGAATAAAAACCTTTCAACGAAAGGCTCTTCTCCTCGTCGCATCCAACCAATATAAACCGTTCCTACAGGTTTATTCGGTAACGCACCACTAGGCCCAGCAATTCCACTAACGGCTACTGCTAAATTAGCTTGAGAATGAGTCAATGCTCCTTTAAGCATCTCAGAAACACACTCAGCACTAACCGCACCAAATTGCTCAAGAACATCTTCTGAGACTCCTAAAATCTCATGTTTAGATCGGTTGGTATATGTGACAAAACCCCGATCAAACCATTGACTTGCTCCTGAAACGGATGTTAATTCACTGGCAATCATACCGCCCGTACAAGATTCAGCTACAACGACAAAACAACCAGATTGCGAGAGTAAATCTGTTACAGATTTAACAGTTTCTTTAAGAAGTTCTATGCGATCCATTGCATAACTCCTATTATTCCTCCCATTACTAATAGGACATAGATCGAAGCAATAATATCGTCCAGCATAACCGTCCAGCCGTTTTGAACCCAACTATCTACTGTTGAGGCAGGTGGAAGTTTAACAATATCGAAAAATCGGAATAAACAGACCGCAATAAATTGCCACAACAGGCTTGATGGGACAATCATAAGAACAATCCAAACGGCTACAACTTCATCAATTACGATAGACCCGTGATCGATTTTTCCCAACTTAGGACCTGATTTTGAAATCGCTACACTGCCTACAACAAAAGTTGCAAAAATAATGCTCCAAGATACAACAGGAGGTAGTGGTCCAATTAGTAGAACAAAAACGGGCCATGCAACAAAAGACCCCCACGTTCCAGGAGCCGGTGTTATACAACCAACACCGAAAAAAGTAGTGACAATATGCCAAAAATTTTGATAGACATCCTTAATCGAAGGAGCCTTAACAGAATAGTCTTTCACACCTTCATCCAAAATGATTAAAAGAAGGTAAAACTGAAATCTCAGAACCGTTGCTATCTATTATTTGAACAGATCCAGTACCCTCAACAACAAAACCAATACGAGTAACTTGACTTCCTAAGATGTCATTTAACTTCTGAATTCTTTCTCGATACATTTTCGGAGCGACAAATATTAACTCGTAGTCATCTCCGCCTGAAAGAATACAACGCTGTTGTTCTTCTTTTGTCAATCGACACATTGCTTCTGATTTCGGTAACCAATCCCAATACACCTTTGCCGTTACTTTAGAAGACTGCAGAATATGATTCAGATCTCCGCATAAGCCATCA
The DNA here is from genome assembly GCA_964491655.1 of uncultured Burkholderiaceae bacterium. Lineage (GTDB taxonomy): Bacteria > Pseudomonadota > Gammaproteobacteria > Burkholderiales > Burkholderiaceae_F > JAFTYR01. The sequence goes on along the minus strand of CAZBHT010000134.1, from coordinate 1,283 downwards.
GAAATATCCGCACTTGCGTGAGCAATATCTCGAATAGCTTCTCCAAACTTTATTCTCGGAGTAGGTAGATTCATTCGGCTTTGAAAATATAATCGATCATCTGGATGGATCTTAATTTGCCCCCAGATATCCCCTAGAGCAGCGTAGGCATCTCCCGGCGTTCCCGTAACCCAGATATCATCGCCAGGAAGCGCACCACGACGAGTTAATCCTTGTCCTAAAGGAAGTTCTCCCATAACAGTGATAGCAATCGTGTACTTTGATTGTCCACGAACCAATGGTGCTTTGGTTGTATCTCCCCCACATAAAGGACAGTTATAACGTAAAGATTCTTCGTTCAATCCACGGGAAAACTCTGAAAGCCATTGCTGATCAATCTTAGGAAGTGAAATCGATAAGAAAAATGCTTTTGGAGTAGCCCCAGCTGCGGCAAGGTCCGATAGGTTAACAGCCAGTGCTTTTCTGCCAACCGTATATGGATCAGCCTCATCAAGAAAGTGAGTGCTTTGTGACATCATATCGGCGGACACAGCGATACGCCGATCTCCGACATCCAAAAATGCACAATCATCACCCACGCCTTGAAAAGGCCACCTATTTTTAAAATCAAATGACTGGACAAAAAAACGATCTATTAAACCAAACTCATCAAGAGTAATTTGGTCTTTTTCCATCCTTTTCTACCTATCAGACTTATTTCTTGCTCGTTTATTTCTTTAATTCAAAGGCACGCAATTCGGGTACTAACTTATCTAATACACCGTTTACATATCGATAGCCATCGGTACCGCCAAAACTCTTGGCCAATTCCACGGCTTCGTTAATAACCACGCGATAAGGGGTTTGAGGATTATTTTTTAATTCGTATGTACCGATAAGCAGAATAGATCTTTCAATTGGAGAAAGGCTTTGGGCTTCTCGGTCGATGTGAGGAGAATACGAAGCCTCAAGGTCAGCAAAATTTTCAATAATTCCATGCAAAAGCGAACGATAAAATTCTGCATCAACTTGTTCAAAGTCCTCTTGTTCCACAGCAGAGGCATCAATAGATACAACATCTGTTCCACTTAAAAGCCATTCATAAATGCCCTTTAATGCAAACTCTCGAGCACGTCTTCTCGTTCCACGACCACCACGCTTCTTTGTATGTTCCATATTTTTTTCTTTTTTCGATGAATCTGTCATGATCAATATTTTTAACTTGATAAAACTTACTTTCTTACTTTACGACGTAGATTTCCCATTTCGATTGCAACTCTTGCTCCGTCTCGTCCTTTTTCATC
>CAZBHT010000133.1:0-3639 GCA_964491655.1 uncultured Burkholderiaceae bacterium | reverse complement strand
CACCTTCACCGTGCGCCGCAGATATCAAATGCGGTTCTCCCAATGCAAGCTCATAAAATTCTGCCTGCATGATGGCATTTAACCCCTCAGCCTTATTGACGGCAAGGAAGCATTTCTTATTACTTTCTCTCAAACTTTGAGCGATTCGCATATCTTGAGGCGTCAGACCTGCTCGACCGTCCACCAAAAAGATCACAACATCAGCTTCAGTAATCGCTAATTGGGCCTGCCCAGTCATAGCCTGAACAATACCCTCAGTACGAATCGGTTCAAAACCTCCTGTATCAACCACTAGATAAGGTCTATCACCAATTTTACCGTCACCATAGTGTCTATCCCGCGTTAAACCGGGGAAATCAGCCACTAAAGCATCTCTAGAACGAGTTAATCGATTAAATAACGTGGACTTCCCTACATTAGGACGTCCTACGATAGCAACGACAGGTAACATAATTTTTATTGAGTAGCCAAATAAGCTACTTCTCCGTTATCTGTTTGAAAAATAGCTCCGTCTCTATAAGACTGAGCCGGCACAACAATTGCTCCACTTAAACTAACGCGAGCAATTTCTTCTCCAGTTCTTGGAGAAAGGAAATGAACATATCCTTCATTGTCACCTACTGCAACAGCACCTGGAACAGCAACAGGAGCAGTTAATCCGCGATAGATCATTGTTTCGTTAGTCCATCTCGGTTCACCACTTCTACGATAGAAGGCTTTCACAATTCCATCGCTTTCAACGATGTAAACGTTATCATCGTCAATCGCAGGTCCTGCAACGGCATCAACCTTCTGAGACCATAACGGTTGTCCATTGGTGCTATTAACACAGGTTACAGCTCCCTGGTAGGAAGAGGCACACAATAAGTCTTGATTAACGGTTGGTGCACCAACCACGTCAACCAAGCGTTCAACCTCTGTAATACCCTTAGGTTGAGCAATCGCAAATTCGAAAACAGGACGTCCCGTTTGAATTTCAATCAAAACGACCTGACCGTTCGGCTGTCCAACTAGAAGTAAAGATCCAAAAACGGACATTGCTGTTGGAACACGAACTGTTAATGCCGGTTGGGTTCGCTGGTAAGTCCATTCCTGCTCCCCTGTAACAGCTGAAAATGCAGTAATGCGAGTGTCAGCGGTTCGAACAATCACTTTATCCTGAACAACAACGGGAGGTGCAGAAAGTTGACTAGTTAATTTAGCTTCCCACTGTACTTTCCCCTCGCCATCAACGACTTTAAGTACACCATTTTTTAGAACAACGGCAGTCATATAGCCATCGGAACCTACTCCACCGGAAATATCATCTTCAAAAGAGACTTTCCACTCTTGAGAGCCATCCATAGCATTTAGTCGATATAAAGTATCACCACCTGCAACCCAGACAGAATCATCGTATACAGATGGAACTAAGAAACTTTCTGAAGAAGAAATACCTTCAGACCACTTTTCTGTTACTTGAAGTGTAGGAGTAATCTTCACTAACTCTGCCGGCTCATACTTAGGGGTAGAGCAACCCACCATAGCAAGAGTTGCAACAACAGAAAGCAGTGTTAATTTAAACTTTTTCATTCATTTCCCCGAATCAAGCTACTGTGAATTGGCCTTTGGTAAAGCTTGAAGCTTAATTTCTATTAAACGAACTAAAGGATTTGAAGCATCTAAATTCTTTAATGCCAGCTCCCAACTTTTACGAGCCAAATCCCTTTGTCCCATCGCAAGTTCAATGTCTCCCTTACGATCGTTAATAAATCCTTCCTGACCAGCAGGATCTTTAATTTTGTTCAAAGAAGCGAGAGCTTGATCATATTTACCCTGATCAAGTTGAATACCCGCCATGCGAACCGCTGCGATTGCTTGCAACTCAGGATGATCGTCAGAATTCACAACCCATGAAAGAAGTTCTTCAGCTCTTGTTGGATTATTGGCATTTTCTGCACTACGTGCTCCCAATAAAGCTGATAATCCGGCATAAACGGTCGAAGAATAATCTTCACATAATCGAGATGCAATTCTCTGTACTCGATCTTTATCATCGAGGTTATTTGCTTGAATCATCTGAGCATATAGTGCCCCAGCATCAGCACTTTGCTTCATCTGATACCAACGCCACCCCTGATACGCTGCAGCGGCTAAACAACAAACCGTAACAACGGATAGAATCAAATTCCCCCATTTTTCCCACCAAGCTTTAATCTCGGCTAGGGATTCCTGCTCTTCTAAATCATAGGCCATTTTATCTCCCACCCATGGTTATTTATTGGTTGATAGAAAGTGTACTCAAATATTGAATCGCATCTTCTAATTTCATTGTTTGCTGTGAACCATAATCCTTTAGATGTTCTCTAAGAGGTTTAATCGTTAAGCAACCTTCTGCCAACTCATTTTCTCCAAGGATAACAGCATAATCAGCACCACTCGCATCCGCACGCTTCATCTGATTGGCAAACTTTGCCGATCCCGAATGAACAATCGTATCAATTTGGTGATCTCTAAGTATTTCTGCCATGCGAACTACGTCTTGATAGACATCACCTTGCCAGCAGAAATAGGCTTCGCACTCCTGATAAGAACGTTGAATAGAACATTCTTTCATCAGTTCTAACACACGTTCAACCCCCATTGCAAAGCCACATGCCGGGGTCGAACGACCACCAAGCATTTCTACAAGAGGATCATATCGCCCACCACCACAGACAGTAGCTTGAGCCCCAAGCTTATCAGTAACCCATTCATACACTGTTAAGTTGTAGTAGTCTAAGCCACGAACCAAACGTGGATTAATACGATAGTTAATACCATTAGCAGAAAGAATATCTTCTAACTTCTTTAAGAAAGCCTTAGATTCCTCTCCCAAATAATCCATAAGTTTTGGAGCATTTTCTACAAGCTGTTGCATATTTGGATTTTTGGTGTCCAAAATACGAAGCGGATTGGAATATAAACGACGATTTGCATCCTCATCCAATACCTCTTTGTGAGCTTCAAAATACGCAATCAAAGCTTCGCGATAATTTTTGCGTTCTTCAAACTGTCCCAAACAATTCAGTTCTAAACGAACTTCCTTGTGAACACCTAACAATTTCCACAGACGATGGATAAGTAATAACTGTTCAGCGTCAACATCAGGACCTTTGAAGCCAATCGCTTCCATACCAAATTGATAGAACTGACGGTAGCGTCCTCTTTGTGGTCTTTCATGTCGGAACATTGGACCGAAGTACCACAGGCGACGCGGAGCTTCATAGGTAAGATTATGTTCAATAACAGCACGAACAACAGAGGCGGTATTTTCCGGGCGCAGTGTTAATTCTTCTCCATTTAAAGAATCAACAAATGAATACATTTCTTTTTCAACGATATCCGTGACTTCACCAATGCCTCGTTTAAATAAACGAGTTTGCTCCAAAATAGGAGTACGGATCTGCATGTATCCATATCGGTGAGCAACCGACTCTAATGCGTTAAAAAGGAAGTCCCACACGGGATCATCTTGAGGAAGAATATCATTCATTCCTTTAACTGCTTGAATTTTATCCTTAGCCATTATTCTTTCCTACCTGAACCGTATTCAGTACGGACGTAATCTTCAATTATTTCCTGGAAAATAATTTCTTCTTTCTTTACTTTATTTTCTTT
>CAZBHT010000132.1:2378-3647 GCA_964491655.1 uncultured Burkholderiaceae bacterium | reverse complement strand
CAACTTTAATACTTACTGATCGTGGTGAACTGCTACAGTTATAGTCACACAAAGCATTCGCAAACCACACCGAACTGTTTTTTAAATCACTTTCCGACACCATCGACTGACTACTAGAATTTAAATAGGGCTGTCTAAAATTAAACTGAATATGTCGCCCGATAATAGTTGATAACTTATCTTTCGGTTTGGTACAGGGTATTTTTATTTCAAGATTCTGTAATAGTAAGGACTCTAAATAATCTTCTAGAGCAAATCCTGCTTGATAAATTAAAGTAGATTCTATTCTTTCTTTATTCCCTGTTTTCACAAGTTCCATGTCTGTCGCAAAACAGCTTGCACAATATTTTTCTTTCCAATTTCTGTAATATCTAGTGGATAGATCTATATCTTTTACTTCAGGACAGAAGTGACTATAACAATCAACTTTCAAATTTTTGAATGTGATATTTCTAACATACCCAATCAAAAAAGGATATTTTTCACAAATAATGGAGTACACATTTGCCAACATTTGTGCCGTTCCTAAGGAAAGACACTGCCACCCAATGGCACTTCCGTTTAAGTATCCACTCTTGTTCAATATTTCAACAACTTCTGAAGTTGATTGTGTATTTTGAATTTTGACTCTGAAATCTTGATGTTGTATAGACTGCTTTTTAGACTCGCATATCACTAAAAAGTTATTCCCAAAATCAGATCTTATTTTTTGCAAGTACAACTGCTTTTGTTTTGGCGCTGTCTTTTTTCTATACTTTTCTAAACGCTTGAATGGTAATTGAGCCATCTTTTCAATTCGATTTCCCAACTGCTGTATTTTGTCTGAGATTTCCTGATGTAACGTAGATTTTATGTAGGGTAAAGAAACCTCAATGACATCAGCTAGACATTCAAGTCTAAATCGCTCCGCATATAGATCCTTTAGATCTTTTACTTCATCATATGCAAGACCGTACTGTCCGACAGTAAGATCTCCATATTCCTTTTCCAAATTGTTATTAGTACGTTTTTTTGCTATTTCAAAACTAAAAGCAGTCTCATATGTTTTTTCAGCTTCATTAACTTCAAATTGATATCCGTCTTTTTCAAGTAACTCAAACTTAGTTGATAATCTTTGAATGACGATGTGTTTATCCCTGACACTAACAACATTTGGACATTTCAGCGCATTCAATCGTTTCTCAATACTATCTATTGAATATTTAGTCTGAGTGGACCTAACTGTTAGAGATGATTTTTTATACCGTTCTGAAGCAGAATAACTTTGCT
>CAZBHT010000132.1:0-2278 GCA_964491655.1 uncultured Burkholderiaceae bacterium | reverse complement strand
TTGTCGTAGATAATTAACTCTATTTAAAAAGATCCGAGAAATCTCCCTGCATGACTTTTCCGAGTACCCGATCCACCTCCACAGCGATAGGTTTAGGTTTATTACTCCAGAAATATTCTGCGATGGCTTCAGCAAACCATTCGCAACTATTTCTTAGTGCATACGCACTTAAGTCTTTCTTTCTAGTTGTAATACCTAAATTCTTTTCAACAGATCTTTTTACATTTTTAGATATACATTTAGTACTAGAGAAACGATAATATTCGGAATTAAACCTGCGTTCAAAACGAGCTAGTCTAATCTCATATTCATCCACTAAATCCGATAGAGAGCTATCAACAGCATGTCCCATTTCATGTACAAAGACATGGTAAACCTCATCTCTTTTTCTTATGCGAGATTTGCTTGGATTTCGTAAAAATCGATTCGATATATCCACCTCTTTTTCAAGAGGAAACCACAGGCCTAGCAAATATACTAAATATGGATTACAAATAATGTTCTGCACGTAACCAATTACAAAAGGATATCTTTCACAAACATCGGCAAAAGCGTTGGCTATTATTTTTAAATTTTTTAAGGCTAATCTAGAGGGGAAACAATTCCACCCTAAAGTCTTTCCTTTTAAGTACCCGCTTTCATTTATCGTCTGAATCACTTCGGCCACTGATGTTGCATTCTGTACCTTAATTCTGAAATCTTGATGTGATATAGACTGTTTCTTTACTTCACATAGATTTGCAAACGCTTCTCGAGCCTTTTTCCTTTGAGTCTCCTTCCTGATCTGATTTTGTAATTTAAGGTGATAAATCTCCCGGTTTCTTGATCTTTCAATAGGTAATGTCACCATTACATCTAATCTATCTCTCAATTGAGATGCCTGTGCAATAACATTTTGATAAATAAAAGTATTTCTAGCGTCACTTCCTTGTAAATCTAATATAGAAACTTCTATAACATCAGCAAGACGCTCAAGTCTTAATCTTTCTGCATATAAGTTTTTGAGATCTTCTACTTCATCTTGAGTCAAGCCATCTTCGCCTTCAGTTAAATCACCGTATTCGTCTTCAAAGACTTCTTCAGTATGCTTCCTGGCTACATCAAAATTAAGTGCTTCTTCATAGGTTATTTCTGCGATGTTCGGTTTGAATATATAGCCGTATGTTTCTAATAATTTAAATTTATCTGACAATCTTTTAATGATTAAATTTTTATCTTGGAAGCTAATGAAATGAAGTGATTCCATTTCCATCAACCGTTTTTCGATTGCTTCAGTTGAATATTCTTTTTGACTCGCTTTAATAAGTCTGGTTGACTTTTTATATCGTTCCGTCAGAGGATATTTTTTCTCCAAAGAAATATTTGTTTCGAAAAAACGATCATCTTCAAATAATGATGGAGTAGGGGGAGTTTCATCTCTATCTGTTTCAGGAATCTTGGTCGACTTTTTATTTTCCATTTCTAGTATTGGTCTTATTGAAATAAGACAATCCTAAAAAACAATGCGAAAAAATTTGACGTATTCAAGATACCTACTACATACGACACATAGTTACGCAGTAAAAACTAAACTATGTTTGTTGCATTCATATGCAATAGAGAGATCTTAAAGCTCGTGATCTCCCCTTTATTGATTTACTTTTAAAGGTCTTTTATGAAAATTCATTATCAAGAATACGGTTTTAACCGTCTTCGATACTACTCAGAACAAACAGATTGTGGAATTCTTCTGTTTATCTGGCCCCTTTGTTCTGATGATTTAACTAGACAAGCTTTTTTGAAAATTAATGCATTACGCTTTGGGCAAATTCAGTTTACTGCACCTCAATGTAAGGGTATTTTTATCTTCGATTACAAAGAATTCGGAGATCTTAAAGATTGGTTAGTAGAATTGGGTGCATTGTTTCATCAGCCTTATGTTTATTTTGCTTCCAAGCAATCGGATTTTCATAGAATTAATTCCAGTCATCAATATGAAAATATGAGAGGAGCCAATGGAAGACTAGCTCTAAAGAACAAAGACTTACAGTCTTCTACGATGAAAGAAGAAACTTTCATACGAAAAATATTAAACCTAAAATCAAGCGATCCCATTTGGATAGGAAATACTCAAATTAACAATCTATTCATTGGATCACCTTTGATTTCTACGTTCTATAAGATGTATTCGGGATTAGCCCAAAAAGTTGAGATACCAGGTGTTAAAACAGATGAAGTATGGAACATACCTGAAAAATTAAAACTCACTTGGCCGTTGCGCTATCGACCACGTCAATAA
>CAZBHT010000131.1:0-3655 GCA_964491655.1 uncultured Burkholderiaceae bacterium | reverse complement strand
GATCAAATTCAAAAACACGTCGTCAAAGAAAAGGAAAATATTAAAGTGAAACAAAAGAATATTGTTCTAGCGGGCTTTCATGCCATTGGAGCAAGATTAAATAAGGATCCATCAACGATCCGTACGGTCTATGTAGATCCGAGCCGTCGCGATAACAGAATGCGTGATATGAGAGTCAAGTTAGAGGCTGCGGGTGTCCGTGTCATGCATGCAGACCATAATCGTTTGGCAGGCTTAGCGGGTGATATTCCCCATCAAGGCATTGTTGCATTGGCTGAAGAATTACAAGCTATGTTAACTTTTGATGATTTGATGGATCAAATAAATGACAAGACCTTTCTTCTTTTGTTAGATGGTGTCACAGACCCAAGAAACTTCGGAGCTTGTTTGCGTGTAGCCGACGCTGCGGGGGTTGATGCCGTTATTGTTCCTAAAGATCGCTCTTCTCATCTGACTCCGGCTGCGATTAAGGCGAGTGCGGGTGCTTCAGAAACCTTACCGGTTGTTACCGTTACCAACTTGGCTGCGACCATTGTCGAGCTTGTTGATGCGGGGGTTCCGGTTATTGGTACCGCAGGCGAAGCAGAAAAAAACATTTATGATTTTGACCAAAAAGGTCCATTTGCTTGGGTATTGGGCGCAGAAGGAGACGGATTACGTCAGTTAACACGACGTCGTTGTTCTGATTTGGCCAAAATTCCTATGTTTGGTGCGGTGGAAAGTTTAAATGTTTCGGTCGCAGCGGGTATTTGTCTTTACGAAACAGTCCGACAACGTCAAGGTTAATTATTTCTTGATTTTTAATTGAAGATTCTGCACGAAGGTCAATTTTCGTGTAGACTCGCCAAGTTTTTTGAAAGTCCTTGTCACACCGGAAGACGCTTCGGGTGACTATTTCCAGAAGGAGGTCTAATGCGTCATTACGAAATCTGCTTTATCGTCCATCCGGACCAGAGCGAACAAGTTCCAGCAATGATCGAACGTTACAAGTCTTTCGTGGAATCCCACGGCGGTGAGATGCACCGTGTAGAAGACTGGGGACGTCGTCAGTTGGCTTATCCGATTGAAAAATTAGTTAAGGCCCACTACGTTCTTATGAACATCGAATGTGGTTCTGAAGTTCTTGATGAACTCGAAAATGGCTTCCGTTACAACGATGCTGTTCTTCGTCACCTCACAGTCAAAATGAAGAAGGCTGAAACAGAACCTTCTCCAATGATGAAGGCTGTTGAAAAGGAAGAAGCTCGTAAGGCAGCTGCTAATACCGCTGCTGTAGCTAAACAAGAACAACCTGTTGCTGACGCTCAGTAATTTGGAAAAGGAGTGAATCGGGTAATTCTAAAAGCCTGCCTAATAGGTAAAGAACCACTTCGATATACCTTAAATGGTGTTGCAATTTGTAGTTGCAAATTGGCATATGAAGGTCAGGTTAAAGAGGCTGGAATTCTAAGAAAACTGAAGTTCTCTACTGAGTGTGTTGCTCTAGGCTCTATAGCGGAGCAACTGAATCAGGAAGAGTTAGGTAGTGACCTAAGTATTACAGGTTTCTTGGTACCGAGTTCTCCTCGTACATCAAAACTGGTCGTACATATTACGGAATACAAAAAAGGAGTTTAATCATGGCTTTTGGTGCCAAAGGCAAGGGTAAGCCTCGCAATCCCAACCAGCAGAACGCTTTGTTCAAGCGCAAGAAGTTCTGCCGTTTCACAGCCGATCATGTTGAACAGATCGACTACAAAGATATCGACACTCTTCGTGACTTCATCCAAGAAAATGGCAAGATCATGCCAGCTCGTTTGACTGGTACGAAGGCTCGTTATCAACGTCAGCTCGACACAGCTATCAAACGTGCTCGTTTCTTAGCTCTCTTGGCCTACACTGATAATCAGTAATTGGAGGAAAGGTAAATGCAAGTTATTCTGCTCGAAACAATTCCTCATGTTGGAGCTCTTGGCGATGTTGTCAAGGTAAAAGATGGTTACGCACGTAACTATTTGATCCCTCAGAAGAAAGCTAAGCGCGCCACACAGGTCGCTATTCAGGAATTTGAAGCCAAGCGTGCTGAACTTGAAAAAGCTCAGGCTGATCGCTTAGCCGTTGCTACCGCTTTGAAGGAAAAGATTGACGGTATCGTACTTGAAATCGCTTCTAAGGCTGGTGTAGATGGTCGTCTCTTTGGTTCCGTTACCAACATGGACGTTGCTGAAGCATTGAACAAGTTGGGTTACGATATTCACAAGAGCCAAGTACGTACTCCATTGGGTGCTATCAAGGCTGTCGGTGAATATCCATTACAGATCGGTTTACATCACGATGTTGTTGCAGAAGTTGTCGTCAACGTTGTTGCTGAAGCTTAATCTGTTACCTAATTAAACTAGCGTAAAACCTAGTAACAAAATCTCCCACTGAGTTTTATTTCAGTTGGGAGATTTTCTTTTTCTGCTCTACAATCAAAAACAAGAGTACGGTATTTGAAACATCCTCTAGGTAATTTTATATGGCAAAAAACAAGATAGATCAAGAAATCGAAGATATTCATACACCTCCATATAGCAAGGAAGCAGAGGACAGTATCATCGGTGCGTTATTAATGGATAACTCCTCCTTTGATAACCTGGGGGATATTGTTACCGAAGAGGATTTTTACGAATCAGCTAATCGAATTATTTTCTCAGTTATTCGTAAATTAATTACCGATGGTAAACCAGCAGATGTTTTGACCGTTTCAGACTTCTTAAAGCAGAGTGGTCAAGAAATTGAAACCGGCGGAATCGAATACCTTAATTCGTTAGCGGAATTTACGCCGAGCGCGGCTAATATCAAGCGGTATGCGGAAATTGTCCGAGATCGTTCGATCCGTAGAAGCCTCATTCGAGTTGGTGGTGAGATTTCCGGGGCGGCGATGAGTCCAAATGGTAAAGAAGCAAAAGATTTACTTGATGAAGCACAAAGCCGGGTACTAGAAATCAGTGAACAAAGTGCGAGAAGTTTTTCGGGTTTTATGAATATCAATCCCGTTCTAGCTGAATTGACCAATAGGCTTAGTTTTCTACAAAAGAATGGTTCAATGAACGATGTTACTGGTACAGAAACTGGATTTATCGATATTGATAAAAGAACATCAGGGATGCACGAAGGTCAACTCATTATTGTCGCAGGTCGCCCGGCAATGGGTAAAACAGCATTTGCGATGAATATTGTTCAGCATGTAGCCGTGAATTTGCGATTACCCGTAGCGGTGTTTTCTATGGAAATGACGGCTGAAGAATTGTCAATGCGTCTTGTGAGTTCCTTAGGAAAAATTAACGCTAATGTGATTAGAAATGCTCGATTCGATGAATCAGAATGGGGACGTTACTATAAGGCTTTAGAAAAGTTGTCGGATTCCCCGATTTATATTGATGAAACTTCGGGGCTTTCTATTTTAAATGTTCGTTCCAGAGCTCGTCAGTTAAAAAATAGATTGGGTTCATTGGGACTGATTGTAGTGGACTATCTACAGTTGATGAGTGGTGAAAGACGTTTAGGTGGTACTGAAAATCGTGCGACTGAAATTTCAGAAATTTCTCGAGGACTTAAAGGGTTAGCCAAAGAATTGAAAGTGCCGATTATTGCGTTGTCACAGCTCAGTCGTGCGGTAGAATCCCGACCGGAT
>CAZBHT010000130.1:0-3736 GCA_964491655.1 uncultured Burkholderiaceae bacterium | reverse complement strand
TAATTTTCCAAATTCGTAGCCAATAAACGCCGAATTTTGGTTTCATCATCAACTAAAAGGATTAATGGACGATCAATAGTCTGCATAGATAATAAATTCCGTCAATAGGGTAAAAGTATTATGAAGCAAGTGTACATACCTTGTACAGACTCAACAGAGATCTTCCCTCCATGTGCTTCAACGATACCTCGAACAATTGAAAGCCCTAAACCCGTTCCCCCACTAACACGATGATCTGTCATGTTGGCTTGATAAAATCTTTCAAAAATATTCCCGATAATATTGTCTGGAATTCCACGACCATCATCAATAATTTCAATGCGAACAAAGTTGCCTTGAGGAATCACATGAACTCGGCACTGAGCCACCTGTTGTGTTTCCTTCTTGTAACGAGCCGCATTGTTAAACAGATTAATAAAAACCTGTGTAAGACGCTCTGGATCCGCTAAAAGAGTCTCTGCTTCAGGATCAATAGTTCTTTTAATGTGAATAGGATAACGACTTAAAGTCAAACGAGCCGCGCGATCTATCAAACTCGCTACTTGAACCACTTTTGGTACCAATTTCATAGCACCACCTTCAATTCGAGAAACATCTAAAAGGTCATCAATTAACTGGCCTAAACGTGATGACTCTTCAATCAATTCATCGATATTTTCCGGGCATGTTACCGTTTTTTCTAAACTATAACTGCGAAGTGATTCTGCTTGCAGTCTCATAGCTGTAACGGGCGTTTTCAATTCATGAGCAACAACACTTAACAGATTGTCTTTCATACTTTCAATTTCAGCTTCACGCGTAGTATCTCGAACCAACAGTCCTATACGATCACCAGAAAAACCTGGTAGGTCTGAAACCTTAAAAACGACAATATCAATAGTTCGATATTTAGTTCCATTTCTCGTATCAACAGGAACCAAACGAATTGATTCACCAACAACAAAATCAATATTCGCAACCTTGTTTATTGGCTTCCAGTGATCAAAAATTAACCGATATGCATCCTTACCGACAATTGATCGTGAACTATGAAGTACCTTTGCCGCAAGATCATTAGAATAAATAATACGTCCCGATCGACCGATAATTAACACGCCATCGGTCATTGATTCAAATACGGACACTAATGTTGCGTGTTCTTTTTCAAGTTGATCAACTAAATTTTTATTAGCTAAAAGAATCGCCACAGAGTTAGCCAAACGTGTTAAGGATTCCATCTGATCAGATGTTAAAACGTCCTTTTCTCCAACTTTTAACCATCCCAATAACCGAGAATTCATTACAACTGGTATTCGTTGATTCGTAACACTTTGATCACAATCTTTGGAATTTATTTCAGTCAAAATTGGAATAAATCTAAGTTCCTTTAGCTCCCAAATAGAGCGGAAATCTTCGATACTTTGGTGAACTAAATCAAGACCGTTTTTGTTATTAATATCATGGATAGGTACAAGTAATCGATGGAGAGCACGCAATTCTCGGTTACGTAGAAGAATCTTAGCTGTGCGATCCTGCACTTGATTTTCTAATTCGATATTAATGTTTTCAAGCTTATTGTTATTTTCTTGAATATCACGTGCCATATTTTCAAAGCTATGACCCAATGAAATGATCTCCGTTGTCCCGTCCTTTTCCAAATTATTAATAAAAGAAGAATCGAATTTACCCGTTCTACCAAATCGACGAACTGCATCATTTAATTCATTAACCGAACGACTCAAAGGACCGGCAATCAATAAACCCACTAAAACTGAAGCAGTAAAGGTTACAAGTAAGACAATCATGGCCGTTTCTGTTGACGACCGAACTAGCGCATCACGTTGCTGTAATGACTCACTAACAACAACGGTCCAGTTCAATTCAGGTATATGGACAAAAGAACTAACCGTAGCAACATTTCTTGTACCTAAGCTACGGATGATACAACCTGTAGGATTTTCATAAATCTGTTTCCAATCAGAGGCTGTTAATACAAGAGATTTTTGATCAGAAGTTGAACTACTACTAAATATAATTCGATTATCTTCTAGCAAAGCAATGGAAAAACGTTGCTTTTGATCACTATCTTTTATTAATGTAATCAACGGAGATAGGTGTAGTAGCCCCAAAAAATATATCTTTTCTCCACTACTATATGGTATCTCTAATGTAATGCTGACATAGCGTAGGTCCTGAGAAATTCTTGCACGATACTGCTTTTCAGCAATTTGAGAAGAATCCTCTAGATTTAACAGCTGAGGATTTAGGCTTTTATCCTTTGCCGTGTAGGATGCCAAGACATGATGATTCTTATCGAGCCAAGCCCCATAAATTAGTTCTTCGTGTTGTTCGATCAAGTTGACAAGAACCGAATTCAGAGTCTCTAAACTGTAATGATTTTGTGACATCAAAGTCGATGAAAACTGAACTTTTTCAATCGTACCGAGAATAAAATTTGAGGCATGAGATGCAATATTTTGTGCAATGGATAATTGAACCGTATCTGCGTCTTTAGTCGTTGCTTGAATTTGATGATATAAAAGGAAAAAAAGAGCAAATACTGGGATGATAGTCATCCAAAGCAAGGTTCGTATTAACGTATTACGAAAAGATTTCGGCTCAACAATTTCCTCAATAGGAGGGTCCGGAATATCAGAAAATGAAGGAAACAACGAAAAGTCTTTTGGAAGAATCGGATTTGCCATTTAAACCCTTTTTCAACATTTACTCAACCGCTGAACTGTATCGTTTGGCATACAATCCTTAGATTCAAGAACGAAGTGCAATTGATAAGTACCGGTTTAGTTTGTTACGAGTAATTAGCTTGAGAGCATAGCGAACAAGGCCAAATACTCGCATTTTTCATGGTTAAATATCTCACCTATTATCCTATAGACAATCTTTTATCGGTAGGTTTTAGCGGCTTTTCTTAATTTACGAATGGTCTTACCTCGCAATTTCGCAATATAGGCCATATCTCGCATACCGCGAGCACGAAGGTACTCTTCGGCTTCCGCTTCCGAGTCTTTGTAGAGCTTTTCGTATTCAGCCCAACTCTTAGCGATTTCTTCAGGCGTAGCTTCTGCGGGCATATCCTGCCAGGTGTTAAAGAGTCGGAACATATTTCTACGGAACCGAGCCTCTTGTACCTGCTCGCTTGTAATGAAGAGCTGATCGAAAAGAACCCGCACATCATCACTCATTTCTACACCGGGAATCCCCGCAATGGAAAGATAGACTTTCTTTAACCAACGAGCATACTGACGGAATACACTTCGTAGTCCGTGAGTCGGAGCTTCGCCTGTAAAGAGATAGGCTTCGAAAGTCGTGGCGAACTTTTCGTGCATCGGACGCTTTTCATCGAGCGACATTTTGCTCCAAGAATCAAGGTCGGTGCCTAACCACTTTAATACGGCTTCTGTCGTATCGACTAAATGCTTCTGACCTTCCGTTAAGTCGGTTCTACCTTTTAAGTCCTGGATCAAGTTAATACGCATATCCAAGAATAAATGGCCGAATTCGTGAAGCATGGTGGACTGATCCGCATTTACCCAACGAATGATCGTTCTTAAATCGGGTAGGTAATCTCCCTTATTCTCTTGTCCTAGTTTGTCCTTTCGTTCTACAATATCCGCATTGGACGTTAGGCCTATCGCTCTTTCTGAGTGGTAATCATAGCCGTACTGCTGAGTTTCAGAACTCGGTAGCCTCGTTAAGTTAGGTGGAAGGAGGTTCCCACCAGCGGCGGTCGTAGCGT
>CAZBHT010000129.1:0-3802 GCA_964491655.1 uncultured Burkholderiaceae bacterium | reverse complement strand
CACTCGGACCAATAAGTGAGTGTTTAATACATTTCTTTTTTAGTATTCCTTTCGATCCTTTATTTGTTGGTATCGGTATTTCAATTGGAATCATGATGATCGGTTACTTTAAACATAGAAGAGAAACTTCTATTAAGGCTACAAAACAATGGAATAGCAATTGAATAAGTCGCTTATCCGATTGTTAGGAGATTAAAAGTTATGGATATGATGGGACGAAAAATTCAGTTACTTTTGGTGAAACATTCCCAAGTGTTTTTACTTTGTTGTGCATTACGTAACTTCACGTTGGTTGCCCGTTCGTTACATACCTCGCAGTCTGCTATTTCTAAAGCGATTTTGGAATTGGAAAATGAGATTGGAGTCTTACTCTTTGATCGAACATGTCGCCCGATGCGAGTCACTCCTGAGGCAAGGCAACTGGAGCGTCACATTATTCATCTTTTGAACGATACAAAACATTTGTTGTCTGATATCCAAAATAGTAATTTCATTAAACCAACGATTAGGGTGGGTATTACGCCTTCGCTTTCAACGACATTAGGCCCTGAGTTAATTAAAAAATTACTTCCGACTGTCTCGAATCTTGATGTTCATGTCATTTCGTCTGAATTTTTATATGAGCAATTATTAAAACGAAAACTCGACACCATCATTACTAACGATGCGATTGAGCCTGATGAACAGTTCACTCGAAAAGAGTTTTTTGAAGAACCGAGTGTGCTGGTTTTACCAAAAAGTTTTAAACGATCTCACTCAGAGCCTTGGACATTAAATGAGTTGGGGCGTTGCGGGTTACCATTGATTCGTTTTGGCGATAACAACAGTGCCGGCTATGTGAATGAGGTATTTTTACGAACCCAAGGGATAAATCTTCCCAAACGTCTAATCGTTCACAATAACTCATTAATTTTTACTCTCATTGCCCAAGGATCGGGTTGGGTTTATGCTCGGCCAACCACCGTTCTTCAGAATAAACATTTGATTGATCAATTGTTTATTGCTCCTTTCCCTGAGCCCCAATTGATTCGAAAGGTATCGTTCTTTTATCGAACTAGCGAATTTACTCCACAGATTTCTGCGTTGGTTAAGTTTACAAAGGACTGTTTGCGTGACTGCATTTTTCCGGAAATCTTGGAATTGATGCCTTGGGTTGAGCCTCAATTGAAGATATCTCAGGATTGTGACGATAAACAATCAGAAAAAGAATAGTTTGTATAAACGAGTTGATGTGTTTCTAGCGTTCACAAATAAGGACATTTACAGTTTTGAATATGTAAATCTCTGACTCAACCGGAGGGGAAAAAGATGTTTGATAGTATCTTAAGAGGTGCTCGAGTTGTTGATCCGTTGAACGGCTTGGATGGTGTGTATGACGTTGCTATCCAAGATGGAAAAATTGCTGAAGTGGCCTCACGTATCGAATCTCCTGCAAAGAATGAATACAACTTTGCTGGCAAAGTGTTGCAACCCGGCATTATTGATTGCCACGTGCATATTGGTAGCAAGTATGGTTCACATTATGGCCAACGTATGTTGGCTATGGAAGGGGTGACTACTTGTTTGGATATGGCAGGTCCTTTAAATAGTATCTTGGATGAAACGCCTCAGTATGGTGCAGGTCTCAAAATTGCCATTCTAGAAGCAGCTCAACCGCCGGAAACTATTTCGAGTTCAGAACCTTCCTCCGATGAAATCAATGAGTTTATCGATCGGGCACTCGATGGTGGTGCTTTAGGTGTCAAGCTTTTGGGTGGTCATTATCCTGTTCGCCCCGATATTTCTGCTGACTTCATTCGTTGTGCCTATCAGAAAGGAGCCTATATTGCATGGCATGCTGGTTCTACTGAACATGGTTCCAACATCGAGGGCATGTTAGAAGCCGTTGAGGCCGCCAAGGGATTGCCGCTTCACTTGGCTCATATCAATGCATATTGCCGTGGCGCTGTGATGGATTACATAGAAGAAACGAAGCTCGCCATCAAGACGCTTAGTGACAATCCGAATATTCTGTGTGAAAGTTATTTGTCTCCTCGAAACGGAACCCGATTGATTTGTGATGAAAATGGTCAGGTTCGTAGTCGAGTGACAGCCGCGTGTTTGACTCGCTATGGTTTTACTGCCGATAAAGATGGTCTTCGTAAAGCTTTCTTAGCTCATCATGCCTTCGTTAATTACGACGCAGGAGGCTACACGGGTCTATTGACTGGCCAAGAAGGCATTGATTATTGGGAAAGTGTGGGTACGAATGTTGGCGGTAGTTTTAACGTTAATCCCGGTATCCCTCGTGCATGGTTAGCAGAAGCTAAGCGTGAGGATGGTAGTTTTGTTGTTGACGGCATTAGTACTGACGGTGGTGTTTATACCCGAAATGTTATCTTGGCCAACGGTTTAGCCTTGGTGAAGATGGGCATTATTACGTTGCCGGAATTTGTCGTGAAGACCTCTTTGAATCCTGCCCGTATGCTTCGCATTCACAGTAAGGGCCATTTGTCGGTGGATGCCGATGCGGACATTACCGTTTATGATTTTGAGACCCAAAAACCAGTAGCCGCTTTTGTCGATGGTGCTCCGATTCTGCTTAATGGAGAAGTTGTCGGCAAGTCCGGTACGTTTATCTGCTCGAAACGCGGTCAAGCTGCGATTGAAGCTCGTGGATTTAAGGCCATTGTGGTTGATCCATCGGTACCGTATACAAACCGATTTGTTTTGAAGCACTAGTCTGATAGCAAATAAAGGCGTCGTAAGAGCTTAGAAACTCAACGGCGCTTGAAGAAATCGACATGTAAAGATTAGACATAAAAACCCTTTATCGCAAAGGCTTTTGCGGAGGTTCAGTTTGAGCTTCCGCTTTTTTTCGTGAGCAGAGATAAGGAGCTCATCCGGCCAAGGGCTCTTATTGAACCTTTGTGGGCGACGGCACCTGACTGGATGACGCGTCGCCAAGAGGGCGTCTACTGAATGAAAAATTAGATTCGTTTCTTTTGAGCAACAAAAAATGCCTGTATTAAATCACCTAACTACAGGAATTTTATGAACTTTTTAATGGTCTACCTTATGGCATAACCATTTTTAGCATCAGCTCTAAAGGCTGAAAACTAAGGCAATCTGGTGCGGCCGATGCGCACAAAACAAACCCTGCTTAAGTTTGAATAACAAAAGCAGGGCTTGTGGATTTAGAGATCTGTTTAGATCTTAGGCTTCTGGCAACTTAGAAAGTTGATCCTTAACAGCCTCTAGTAATTCAAGGAAGGAGGCTAGACGCTTTCTTTCTTGCTCAATAACCGCAGTCGGGGCTCGGGCGACAAATTTTTCGTTAGAAAGTTTTGTCTGAGCCTTGTTAATTTCACCTTCAAGACGTGTCATTTCCTTAGTTAGACGTGCTTTTTCAGCAACCACGTCTACTTTGACGATCAACATCAAGTTAAAGCCATTAACAACGGCAACGGGAGCGGCGGAGCCAACAGGACGAACATTTTCGAGGTCATCGGTAAATATAACTTCGTCGAGTCGTCCTAAAGTCTTCAGATAAGGAACAAAGGCTTCTACACGAGCACGAGCGGATTCTTCTCGACAACTAATTGCCAAAGGAACACGGGTCGCCGGAGAAATCTTCATTTCGCCTCTAAGGTTACGTGTCGCATCGATAAGAGCACGAACTTCGATCATTGCTTCTTCAGCTTCGATGTCTAATTGTGTTTCATCGTACTTCGGATAGCTCTGTAACATGATAGAGGTTTCTTCTTCGGCATTTCGTGTACCGGCAACGACAGAAACTCTTTGCCAAAGTTCTTCCGTAATA
>CAZBHT010000128.1:0-3815 GCA_964491655.1 uncultured Burkholderiaceae bacterium | reverse complement strand
CCAGCGGTGCAAAGATTGATGAAGATTGGCGTGCCAATGTTGGCTTACGTTATGCGTTCTAAGACTTCCGTGAAAACAGAGAATTTAGACTGTTAGCGTAGTCAATACAAGCTATACTTAAGGAAGAAGCGGTAGGGAAGTTAAATTTCTCTACCGCTTTGTTTAAATGGGAATTAAAAGTTTCTTTGCTTCAAGATGAATT
The DNA here is from genome assembly GCA_964491655.1 of uncultured Burkholderiaceae bacterium. Lineage (GTDB taxonomy): Bacteria > Pseudomonadota > Gammaproteobacteria > Burkholderiales > Burkholderiaceae_F > JAFTYR01. The sequence continues at coordinate 3,613 of CAZBHT010000128.1, read as the reverse complement.
TCTAAGGAACTTATTCTTTTCCAGTCCAACAGTAAGTACAGACCTTGTCTTTATCCAAACCAATCGCTTCTAAAAGACCATCGATGGACTGGAAGCCTAGAGAATCAAAACCAAGTTTTTTACAAATATGTCGAAGCATACATTGACCACGTTGTGTCTTAGCATTGGCATATTCTTCAATGTGTTTGTGTCCTTCATCACCCTCTAGCTCCTGAATGATTCGGCGAGTTAAAAGCTCCATGTCGGAATTACCACGAGAAAAATTCAGATACTTACAGCTATACATAATCGGTGGGCATGCGGAACGCATATGAACCTCTTTAGCACCAGATTTGTATAAGAAGTTAACCGTTTCTTGAAGCTGAGTACCGCGTACGATTGAGTCGTCAACGAGTAAGAGTTTCTTATCTTTGATGAGTTCAGGAACAGGAATCTGCTTCATCTTAGCTACTTGATTTCGAATTTTTTGGTTCGTGGGTGTAAAAGATCTAGACCAAGTTGGAGTGTATTTGATGAAGGGACGAGAAAAAGCTTTACCACTCTGATTGGCGTAACCAATAGCGTGTGGAATACCGGAATCTGGAACCCCAGCAACGTAATCGATATCAGGTAAAGTTCCATCCATTTTTTCATTACGAGCCATGATTTCGCCATTTTTATAGCGCATCAATTCAACGTTCTTACCTTCGTAATTTGAATTTGGATAGCCGTAATAAGTCCATAAGAAGGCACAAATGCGTCTTTGTTGTTCTATGCCAGGAGATAAAACTTTAATGCCGTCTGGAGTTACTTCCACAATTTCCTGGGCACTCAGTTCATAAAAATCGGTGTATTCCAGTTTTTGGTAAACGAAAGATTCAAATGAAATACAATATCCATCGTCCGATTTCCCAATTAGGACAGGTAAGCGTCCCATCTTGTCTCGAGCCACAATGATGCTGTTAGGGGTCAAAATCATAATAGTTTCAGACCCTTCAATCAGCTCTTGAGCATAACGAATCCCTTCAACTAGAGATTCCTTTCGATTGATTAAAGCACTAACTAGTTCAGTAGCATTTACTCTGCCTGAACCCATTGCCATGAATTGGCTATTGCTATTACTGAAGTAACGTTCGATAAGTTCTTCGGCATTTTTGATAATGCCGACCGTGGTGATAGCAAATACCCCTAGATGCGAGCGTATAAGTAGAGGTTGTGGGTCATCATCACTGATACAACCAATCCCACAACATCCCTGCATCTTAGAGACGTCATCTTCAAATTTAGTGCGAAACGGCGTATTGGTAATGTTGTGAATTTGGCGTTGAAAACCTTGATCTTTATCGTAGATACACATACCTCCAAAGCGAGTACCCAAGTGGGAGTGGTAATCTACGCCAAAAAAGACATCTAGTACACAATCTCGTTTTGTTATTGCACCAAAAAAGCCACCCATTTTATTTCTCTTCTTTCATCTAAAAAGTTTAGACCAATGTTGCTTGATTTTTGTGATTGATACGTTATCAAGAATAGGATATTTGTCACCCGAATCATATCCGTATTTGATACGGAATTTGAGAGATTGTCGTTCTTTTTCTTTACTTCAAAAAGATTTATAAGGAATAAAACGCTAGGCAAGAAAAGATAATTCAATTTAAGCAAAATGCAGTTTTTGCTTAAATTGCAAAGAGATATTGCAAAATTTGTCCAATTTATGGGAAATTACCCTGTTCAAGGCGATAAACACAGGAAATTTAATTTCTAATTCGTTACTATTGTCATCAGAACGAAACGTAAGTTCGTTGTCAAATATAAAAATACCTCACCACAAAATTCAGAGTAGCAAATATGGAATGGTTCACTGCGATTTGGAGTGATGCGAACTCTATTAGTCATATTATTTTGGTTTATGCCGTCATTATCACAGTAGGTATGGCATTAGGGCGAATTAAATTTTTAGGAATCTCTCTTGGTGTTACCTTTGTTCTTTTTGCAGGATTAGTGGCGAGTCACTTTGGTTTTCGAATCAATCCAACAGTCATGAGTTTCATGAAGGATTTTGGGTTAATTCTGTTTGTCTTCTTTATTGGTTTACAAGTAGGTCCATCTTTTTTCTCTTCGTTTAAAAGCGGGGGTGTACAACTGAACCTAATGATGCTTTTGTGTGTTTTCTTAAGCATCGCAGTCACTATTGCAATTTATTTCTTGTTTGATGGGCAAATACACCTAGCCCAATTGCTTGGCGTGTATTTTGGTGCTGTGACTAACACACCGGGTTTAGGTGCTACGCAAGAAGCCCTTTCTACATTAGGTTATAACGGAGAAAATATCGCAATTGCTTATGCTTGTGCTTATCCTTTTGCGGTATTGGGCATTATTTTGAGTGCGGTTGTGGTTCGTCTTGTTTTTCGCATTTCGATTACAGAAGAAGATAAGGCTTGGGATTTAGAAGAAAAAGAACATAGTGGCGCCCCCATTTTCTTTCATGTTCGTGTGACTAATCCAGCACTTGAAGGGCGTACGATTCGTCAAATTCGAGACTTTGTAAATCGTCCTTTCATTTGTTCTCGTCTATTACACAATGATGCCATATCCAGTCCAAGAGCCGAAACAGTGATTCATGAAGCGGATATTTTACGTGTTGTAGCTTCCGCAGAAAATAAAGATGCTATCGTTGCTTTCTGTGGCAAAGAAGAGTTAGACACCGATTTGGCAACGGAGAGTTCTCCTGTTACTACTAAAACGCTTCGAGTAACCCGCACAGAAGTTAATGGCTTAACTCTTCATCACCTCCATTTAAGTCATATGGATGGTGTAAATGTGACTCGAGTATTCCGTGCAGGGATGGTTTTGTTTCCTTATCAGAAGTTACGTTTACAGTTAGGTGATCAACTTTACTGTGTGGGTCCCGAAAGATCGATTGCTCGATTAGCTGATAAGGTTGGAAATGAGGTTCGAAAACTCGATCATCCGAATATCATTTCTATATTCTTAGGTATTGCGGTGGGTATTTTATTTGGAAGTCTTCCGATTGCGATTCCAGGTATGCCAGTTCCTTTGAAACTTGGACTTGCCGGAGGTCCTTTGATTGTTGCGATTCTGTTGGGTTACTGGGGGCCGAGATTAAAGTTGGTGACCTATACCACACATTCAGCCAACCTAATGCTTCGGGAGCTGGGGATTGCACTGTTTTTGGCTAGTGTCGGTTTAGGAGCAGGGGACCAATTTTTCGCAGCGCTCACCGATGGTGATGGACTACGCTATGCCTGTATCGGTATCTTTATTACAGTGATTCCGGTTATGGTTACAGGATGTTTAGCTCGTGTTGTCTATAAAATGAATTATCACTCGATCGTGGGTATGATTGCTGGAGCTACAACCGATCCTCCTACGTTAGCTTATGCGAATACGCTTTCAGAACGTAGTTCCTCTGCTATTGCTTACTCAACAGTGTATCCGTTAGCGATGTTCCTAAGAATTCTTTCTGGACAGATCGTCTTACTGATTATGTGGCCTTTTATCTCATAAATTGAGGTAATAAAACAAGGGCGATGTACTGAATTGGTACATCGCCCTAAGTTGTGCGCTGGGCAAGCGCAAGTTCTAGGGTGTAAGTCCCTAAGGCGCGGAGTTG
>CAZBHT010000127.1:0-3819 GCA_964491655.1 uncultured Burkholderiaceae bacterium | reverse complement strand
TTCGTTCAATGTGTTGAACTTCACCGTCTTGAGAAACGGCAACTACGGTGTTGTCATATTTAGCCAGATCGACACCAATTGCTTTCCATTGAATGGACGTATCGAGTGTATTTTGTGTATATTTCTTTGTCATGATATGGATCCTTCGATAGGCTCGTTTTGGTTCTCAAACCTATTTTCTCCCTTTTGGGACTAGGAGTGATCCATATCATTAATCTAGGTTGCTGCAAAGTTCAGGTTAAACCGCAATATAAAACAAGAACCATCTACAAAGATCGGACGATTTATTTTAATATTAGAGATATGAGGGGTATCTATAATAAAGTTCTAATACCTATTATGAATACCCTTTTGAATCATTCAATAACATTATACTAGCCTATACGATATGGCATTCTTCTTAAGGATGGGCATACGATGACCGTACAAACAAAAAAAGAATGGATTACACAATTAGTAGAGTTGGCTAAGAAAATCGGTTACCAGAATCCATGGGCAGTCGCTGTAGCAGGTTATGATGCACTGCGTATGAAAATCGAAGGACCTCTTTGCAAATCTGGGGACCAATGGTATGCATCCCACTCGGACGATCCTTACGGCATGTTAGACACATTAGTGGTTCCAGATACTATTTGTCTGAGAGAATTTCTAACAGAATTCTTTAACTCCTTGCAAAATAAGGGGGGTGAAAATTTTTGGGTAATACCAACCTCTCAGGTGTCTGATGTCGTTAAGTTTTTAGTGAGCCACCCAAAATTCCGCTCTAACCTCCTAGATATGGTTGATGAGGATCCATGGGATAAACCGAGCATCGATTTTGAAAATATGATTGTTGATGCAACCAATCAATTTTTAAGTAATCAACCGATTCAAGTTGTGTTCCAGTATCGCGATGTCGATACAGACATTGTCATTCATCAAATTACCTTAAGCGAAAAAGATTTTTGGTATTTCGTCGATGAACAACAAATGAAAATTGCGGATCGTCGTTGGTAATTGGTGCAACTATGTCTTCTCGCTTCGGTAAAATCTGTCGGTCGATTTCTCTAGCTACTCTTTTAACAGTGCCTGGTTTATCGCATGCGACGTATGAACTATCTAATTTGGAGAAACTTTTAGTTCATGCATTAGCCTGGGAACAGATGGATAGTTTTCTAAAAACTGGATCTTCTCCTTTTTTTGAAAATCCGACGGTTTATTACCGAACGGGGCGAGATTTAGAAAAAGAATTCACGGATAATCCTGAAAAAACAGTCAGTAGTCTTAAAAAAGTTGGTGTTGTTATTGAAGGCGATATTACCCGTATCGATAAAACGGGTAATAATTCTTTGTTGATCTTGCAAAAGAAAGACGTCACGATTTCTTTACAACTATCTAAAAAAGCAGATCCCGCTGAACTGAAATTTAATGCACTTCCTGGTCATCGATATCCGTTTTATTGTCAATTCCAAGGTAAATCGAGAAAAGTTCTACGATTTCACGAGTGTTACCCTTTAGCTCAATATCTTTCTGAAAAAAAATCTTCATTTGAAAAGGCGATTCATACTTATTTACAAGGGCAGAAACCCACAGACCCCAATATGCCAAACTATGCGATGATTGCCTATATGGCGGTTGTTTTAGCACCTGTTTTACCTGAAAATTCCGTATGTCGCTCTCTAGCTAATGAATCATCAGTGTGGACAAGTACTGATATCCGAGCTTGTAGTGTAGAAACTCAAGGGTTTTGGGATGAAGTTGCAAATGACGAGCACTTTTCGAAAGCAATGGATGTAGCAGAAGATAAATTAAAAGCCTCTTCTATCGATACTTCAATACTTGCAAAAGTTTTAACTGCGCAAGATTAATAAGGCGGTATCTCTTTATTTATCAGACTTCCCGTTTTAGTCACTTTAGAAAAAGTACTTCCTTGTGATGTTTGTACTATATCTGTACAAGTAAAAACTAGAAAATTACATCAATGGAAAGAAAAGTGATGAATTCAATAAATCATATTGAAGAAGCGCTAAAGGCTCTTCGACAAGGAAGAATTATATTAGTTACAGATGATATCAACCGTGAAAACGAAGGGGATTTGATTTGTTCAGCCGAATATGCGACTCCAGGGAATGTTAATTTTATGGCTACTTGGGGACGAGGTCTCATTTGTATGCCCATGGCCGAAGAATTAACCAATCAGCTAAATCTTCAACCAATGGTTGAACACAATAACGTTAATCATTTAACCGCTTTTATGGTTTCGATTGATCATATTCAGACAACCACAGGAATTTCTGCTTTTGACCGTTCTCTTACAGCCTTAAAGTGTGTTGAAGATAATGCAAAGCCTCAAGATTTTAGACGTCCTGGTCATATGTTTCCTCTTAAAGCTAAAAAAGGAGGTGTTCTAGTTCGGAATGGACATACGGAAGCCACAGTCGATCTCTGTGTTTTAGCTAACCTAAAACCATGTGGCCTGTGTTGTGAAATCATGGCTGATGATGGCATGATGATGAAAGGAGAAGAATTACAACGTTTCGCAATACAACACAATTTACCCGTCGTCACAATTGCTTCATTACAACAATACCTACGTAAAAAAAACCTTTAACCTTTTGGTTTACCCAAACCTGAGGTTAAAGATTTTTAAAGTAATACCCCGTAAGCTTATACAGGGTATTTGTCTTCATAAGTAATTACTTGGATGCTTTAATTGCATTAGCAGCGTTCAACCCTGCATGACGTCCTGAATAAGCAGAGAAACCAAAGGCATATCCAGAAGACCAAGTTGTATAAGTTGCACCGACATAGCCACTTAAGTCAACACCCGCTGCGTACAGATTCTTAATCGGATTACCTGCTTTATCAAGAACTTCGAAGTTACGGTTTACAAGCAAGCCACCAATCGAAGTAAAGTTTAGAGCACGTAACTTAACTGCATAAAGCTTTGTAGGATCCAATTTACGCAAATAGCGAGCTTTCTTGAAAAATTGACCATCAAATCCCTGATCACATGCCTGGTTATAAGCATCAAAAGCTTTCTTCAAATTACTGACCGGAAGAGAAGTCTTCTTGGCCAATTCTTCGATAGAAGATGCCTTAACAACATGATCTGCTCCCTTTGCAATGTTTTCAGCAATTTCATTGCGCAGATTCTTTAACTTAGCACCTACCGGAACGATGACACCGACACCGGAATCAACGCCTTGATTTTCCATAAATTGGATTTGTTTTTCATCAAAAATGGTCCAACCAAATGAACCCTGTTGACGATAGATTGAATTACCAGCCTGACTGAACGAGAAGGCAACTTCTTCATTATCAAAGCGTTCACCCTTCGCATTAACCCAAAGAGCAGATGGTTGCCACGATGCAGTTAACATATCACCGATCGTTACTCGGTTATTCTTATCTGCTGTACCATAAGTTCCAACATAGGACACTTGCCCCATCGCTGCACCCTTATCTACAGCCATTTGAATACCATCACCCGTTTTGTTGATCGGTGCGCATGAAACCCACTTCTGTGGATCTCTGTGAGACCAAGCTTGAACCTTTTCAGCACTATCAGCAAAACCACCCGTTGCGATAATGACCTTCTTAGCATTAATTGTGTAAGTATCTTTGGTTCGAGTATTAATCGCCTTAACCCCGACAACCTCACCCTTCTTGTTAGCAATCAGTTCAGTTGCAGGTGTTTGAACCATTGTTTTGACACCTAATTTGTCAGCATGATCTTTTAAGGCATTCACCAGGGCTGCGCCATGATTCGTTGTAACCCCTTTCGAGTTGGTATAAGGTGCAATGACATGCCATGTAGCTTCTTCCCAAGGAGTCATT
>CAZBHT010000126.1:0-3866 GCA_964491655.1 uncultured Burkholderiaceae bacterium | reverse complement strand
AGACTTAACGGTTGGTACTGGTGTAGAAGCTCAGGCAGGAACAGGTGTCCGAGTTCACTACGTGGGTTGGCTTGAAAATGGTATGAAATTTGATTCCAGTCGAGATCGTAATGATCCTTTTGAGTTCCCGTTGGGCCAAGGTTATGTTATTCAAGGATGGGATCAAGGCGTTCAGGGCATGAAGGTAGGTGGCACTCGCCGACTCGTGATTCCAGCCTCCATGGGCTATGGTGAAAATGGTGTTGGTGGCATTATTCCGCCGAATGCCACATTGATTTTCGAAGTCGAACTCTTAGCTGTTTATCAAAACGGTGCTTGGAATACGGCTAAATAATCTAAAGTCTTAAAGTAAGAGGCTTATCGGTAGATGAGACCTCTTACTCAAAATGACTAAACTTCAGTTGCGTTAAACCATTCTCGTGGCTGAAGAATATCGGCTCGATCATCAATCAAAGGTAGGTCTAAACTGCCTTTAGGTGAAGTTTTTACGAGTCCATAAAGCGTTGCAGTGGCGTGTTCAAGCGCTCGTTTTGGATCCTTATTCTGCAGATAATCACCAAAAGCAACGGACGCAAAAACGTCACCTTGTCCCTTTGGAGTCGGATCTTGAGGAACAAAGGGTGTTGAGACAGTCCACGCTTGTTGAGCGGTAACCGCTAAGGTTTCAATACGGTTTTCGGCGACGTCTGGTGTACGAAGACTGGTGACAAAAGCAACCTTACAGCCCTTATTGCAGAACAATTCACGTGCTGTGGTAATTGCATCCTGTCGATCTTTCATAGTACGACCACTTAAAAGTTCTAATTCGAACTGATTCGGAGTCGTAAGATCGGATAAACCGTTTAGGAAGTGTTCCTTCATGAATTCAGGAATTCCGGGACGTACAAAAACACCGGAATCGGTATCTCCCATCACAGGATCACAACACCAAATGGCTTGAGGATTTGCCTGTTTAATTTCTTCAGCTAGCTCTAAAACGATGTCACCTACAGAAACGTCACCTAGATAACCAGAGAGAAGTCCCTGAATCTGAGGCATCAAACCCCGTTCACGAATTCCAAGAATCACGTCTCGAATGTGGTCAGCAGAAAACACCATGCCACGAGTTGTGGGGTGATTAGTGTGGTTTGAAAACTGAACGGTATTAACCACAATAGGGGAGAAGCCTAGAAGTTGTAGCGGAAACACCGCAGCGGTATTCCCCACATAACCATAAGCAACATGAGATTGAATCGAAAGCACAAACTGTGGCATTTTCTTTTCTTGTCCTACAAACAAATAATAACCAGCATTGAAGCGACTTCAACGAAGCACGAAAATAGATCTAAAACAGAGGTATTCCGATTTTTCGTAACAGTAGAGCGGTTTCGGTCATAGGAAGTCCCATGATTCCCGTAAAACTTCCCGAGATCGATAATACAAAGCTTCCGGCTTTTCCTTGAATTCCGTAAGCGCCTGCTTTGTCTAAAGGTTCCTTTGTTGCGACGTAATCGTTGATTTCGTTTTGAGTAAGTTTACGAAAATGAACCGTCGAAATGGAAAGATCTTCGTGCAATTTTCCTTCAGCATCGACAATTGCAATACCGGTATAAACCTGATGAGAAGAACCCGAAAGTCGATTTAAAAAAGCAATTGCTTCGGCAGAATCTTTTGGTTTTCCAAGGATCAGATCATCAATCGCAACGGTTGTATCTGATGCGAGTACAGGAAGACTGGGAAGTGATCGGTTTTTAATTAACGTTTGACCCCACAATGCTTTTGTTCGAGTAATTCGTCGGACATACTCTAAAGCGGATTCATGAGGTAAAGCCGTTTCATCAACTTCCGGATCGTTGTCGCTAGCTTCTAAAATGGCGAAACGATAACCCCAGTTCTGAAGAAGTTCTCGTCTTCTCGGAGAACGAGAAGCGAGATAAAAATTGATATCGGTCACGATATTTAAGCTCGATGATAAGGATGATTGTGGAGCAGGGACCAAGAACGATAAAGTTGTTCAGCAATCATGACGCGCACAAATGCATGAGGAAGTGTTAAGGACGAGAGTCTTAACATAAATTGCCCCTCAGATTTTAAAGAAGGATCAATACCGTCTGCACCCCCAATTACAAAGGCAATATGCTCTCCTTGGTTATCCCAAGTTTGCAATTGCCGGGCAAGTGCAACACTGGTGAAGTCTTTTCCTCGCTCATCCAAAACGACTAAAAAAGCATTTTTAGGGAGCGCATTTCGAATACGCTCAGCTTCAAGTTCCATGATACGAGCAATCGGTTTTTTTGAAGTCCGATCTTCAGCCTTAACCGTCTTTAATTCGACTTTCCAGTCTGAAGGAAAGCGTGACAAATAGTCTTTAACCGCATCTTCGGCCCAGGTTGGTTGTTTTAAACCAACCGCCACAATCGTAATTTTCATGAGAATTAAGCTTCGTCGTGTTTTTCGAGTTGCTTCAATTTAACCGGATGTGCACCCCACAATTCTTCAATGTTGTAGTAAGCGCGAATTGTAGGTTGCATGATATGTACAACAACATCACCGGTATCGACTAAAACCCATTCTCCGGTTTCAAGACCTTCGATGGTGACCTGTTCACAACCATTTTCTTTAGCTTCACAGTAAACGTGATGCCCTAAAGCTCGAGTTTGGCGGTTTGATGTAGCAGTAGCTACGATAACTCGTTCAAATAAAGCAGTCTGCTTTGTTGTATTAAAAACTTTAATGTCTTGCGCTTTAACGTCTTCGAGAGCGTCGACAATGATGCGCTGAAGTTTACGAATATCCATGAATGAACCTAATAAGAAAGATTCTCACATTTTAATATGGTTAGATAGCAGACAATGAATTCGTCATTAGCAGATGCTCGTTTACTAGTGAATATTCTTAGATTCAAGAACGATGTGCAATTGATAAGTGCCGGTTTAATTTGTCACAAATAACTAGTTTGAAAGAGTTAGTTGTGATTATTAATGTATCAAATTATCCGAAATGGATATGTTTTATACGTTTTTTTTATCTATTAATAAAGCTGATTTTCTTTAAAATCGGAAGCGTTATTGAACATATATTTGTATGTTCCGTGTTTGTATAACACTTACCGTTTTATCTTTCAACATGGAGGATTTCTTCATGAAAAAAATCCTGTTAAGCGTTGCGTTGTCTTCCGCTTTCATAACACCTTCTCTTTCTGCTACCGAAACCCCATTAGTTAAAGAGCTTAACTTTCAACCAAAAGCCATCCTCGTTGTAGGTAATTCCTATATGTACTACAACTGTGGTCTTAATGGTTATCTTGCCGGTTTAATTCGTGAAGTGGTTAACCCTAAAATTAAAACTCGCATTGCCACGATTGGTCGAGGTAATTTAAGTCAATATCCAATAGAAGAATACTTAGACAATGCTCAAAGCATTGCTCACAACCCTAAATACGGCACTCCTTCTGAAGATTTGCTCAAAAAAGAAATCAAAAAACGGGAAAAATATGACCTCGTTATCATGCAGGGAAGTAACCGCGGTCAAGATGATCAATTACGTGATACTCACTATGTGAAGATTCATGCAGATGCAATTCGTGCAAGTGGTGGAGAGCCTGCCATGATCATGACCTGGACACAAAAGAATAAAAATGCTCCCGCATTTGAGGTGGTTCAAAACGGTGTTACCAAGATAGCTAACGATAATAAAATGATGGTGATTCCGGTTGGTTTAGCATTCCAACGAGTTGAAAAATTATATCCTGATCTTAAATTGATCATGCCGGATAACACTCATCCTACGGCAATTGGTTCTTATCTGATGGCATCTACGATTTATGCCTCAATTTACAAACGTAATCCAATTGAAGCTAAAGGATTTGCAGGAGGTTGTGAAAAACC
>CAZBHT010000125.1:0-3874 GCA_964491655.1 uncultured Burkholderiaceae bacterium | reverse complement strand
AAGAATAAATTAAAAGAAATCTCCCGGTTTCTGTACTAGAAAGCGGGAGTTTGGGCTTTATTCTGCAGCGGTTAATTTTAAATCTTTGTCTGAGTATTCCTACACATTTATTGTCGGTAGGAAGGGCGTTACGTGTACTATAGATCTACGTTTTTCTGAGGGTGACTTCCATCATTTGGCTGGGTTACAGTACTTATCTGATATCACAAATATCCGATATGGTAGTAGAGAAAGGATTTTTCGTTCTATTTTGTCTGGTCATATATCTCTTGCTGACCTCAAGAAGAGTTGTAATTTCGATAAAATAGCCAAACGCCTTCAATGTTTAGTACGACTAGAAACCTTTTTAGATAGTGATCAACTAGTATTCCGTTACAACCCCAAAGTCACTGCATCAAAAATCCAAGCAGATTTTCTCTTAGAAAATAGGTTAGATCAAGAAGTTGCTTACTTATTCATAACTCAAACTTTAGATTTTTTCACAAGCGTATCTTTTTTCCCTAAAGAAACTCGCAACTATGCAGAAGGACAAACAAAATTTAAGATCCTCTGCAAAACTAAAAAGAAGCTCTAATTAGGTAAATCTTTTTAATGCAGTTTCAGTGTCTATTTGAAAAAAATCCCGATTAGTAACAGAGTACGAATCGGGATGGTGTAAGAAATGTAAATTAAAGTTTTTCTTTGATTAACTGAGCTAAAGCCTGAATGCCTTTTTCGATTTTGTCGGTTGGAACAGTGACGAAGGAAAGGCGTAAGCGATGGTATTCAGGGTCCTTAGCATAGAAAGCGGAACCCGGAACAAAGGCGACTTTTCTCTCAATAGCTTCTTCCATTAAAACATCGGTATTGATGGATTTTGGAAGTGTGACCCAAATAAACATACCGCCTTCTGGTTTGGACCAAGTAACGCCTTCAGGCATATAGGTTTGAAGAGCAGAAAGCATAGCCTGGCACTGAGAGCGATAAAGAGCTCTTACACTTGGCATGTGTTCAGTCATAAGATTGTTTTCTAAGCAATGTGCAGAAATCAACTGAGAGAATGTCGAAGTATGTAAATCAACAGCCTGCTTTAACATCGTCATCGGTTCCAAAGCATCTTTAGGACCAATGATGAAACCTAAACGAAGGCCAGGAGCTAAAATCTTAGAGAAGGTTCCTAATGTGATTGTGCGCTCTGGGGCATAAGCTCTTAAAGACGGAGCCGGTTCCTTGTCGTACCACAATTCACCATATGGATTATCTTCGATTAACCAGAAATCGTATTCACGAGCTTTTTCGGCTAATTTCTTGCGTCGTTCATCAGAAATCGTCAAGCCAGTTGGGTTCTGGAATGTCGGCATGACATAAGCAAAACGAATGCCACGGAATTTTTCATCGATTAAATCGGGATTTAAACCGTATTCATCGGTTGGAAGCGGGATATATTTCGGGTTATAAAGATTAAAGGCCTGCAAAGCACCTAAATAAGTTGGACTTTCAACGGCAATGGGAGCATCGTCATCAATAAAGGCTAAACCGAGTAGGTCTAAGGCCTGCTGAGAGCCTGAAACAATCTGAATATTGTCAACAGTCGTTGGAATACCTTTTTGTGTTTCGTAGTCAGCGATTGCCTTACGTAAAGCGACTTCGCCTTCTGTTGAACTATATTGCAAGGCGCGGGTGCCACTGTTTTCGAGAACCGTGGTCGCAGCCCCTTCAATTCGATCAATTGGGAAACTCTGAGGAGAGGGTAAGCCTCCAGCAAAAGAAATAATATCGTTTTGAACGGCAAGCTTTAAAAGTTTACGAATAATCGGACAAGTAGAAGCACGTGCACGTTTAGAAAGCGGTGGAGTCTTAGAGCAATTAGTCATCGTACAAACTTTCAATCAGGTAATACATCAAAAAATATTGTAACGAATCGATATTGAAAAAATCAGAAGGAACCCCATATTTTTATGCACGAACTTAACTAATATGAGGCATTTTGAATGAGTGAATCAAAAAAAGAAGTGCTTGGTTTCCAAACCGAAGTCAAACAAATGCTACACCTGATGGTGCATTCTCTATACTCAAACCGTGAAATTTTCTTGCGTGAATTGGTTTCTAATGCATCAGATGCGATCGATAAACTCCGTTTTGTAGCATTACAAAATCCACAACTTCTTTCTAGTGATTCCAAACCCTCGATCCGTATTCGAGTCGATGAAACCGCTCAAACTATTACGATTAGTGATGATGGTATCGGCATGACTCGCTCTGAAGTCATCGATCATCTCGGAACCATTGCTAAGAGCGGTACACGTGACTTTATCGCTCACTTAAGCGGGGATCAGAAAAAAGACTCTCAATTGATTGGTCAATTTGGTGTTGGTTTCTATAGTTCCTTTATCGTGGCTGAAAAAGTCACCGTAGTAACTCGTAAAGCCGGAGAACCCGCTGATTCTGCTACCTGCTGGGAAAGCGATGGTCAAGGTGAATTTAGCGTTGAATCTACGACTCGCGACCAGTACGGAACTGATGTGATTTTGCACATTAAATCGGAAGATCGCGATTTAGTCAGCAAATTCAAGCTAAAAAATATTTTGAACCGGTATTCCGATCATATTTCTACACCCATCTTAATGCTCAAGGATGAGTACAAAGATGAAAAAATGGTTGAAACCAACGAGTGGGAGTCTGTTAATGAAGGTTCAGCCTTATGGACTCGTTCAAAGAATCAAGTCACAGAAGAACAATATAAAGAGTTTTATCATCACGTCGCACACGATGCGAGTGATCCACTTTGCTGGACTCATAACCGTGTCGAAGGTAAAAGCGAATACATTCAATTGCTTTATGTTCCAAGTGAAGCGCCTTTTGATCTTTGGGATCGAGAAAGCGTGCATGGTGTCAAACTCTATGTGAAACGTGTTTTCATCATGGATGATGCCTCACAATTGTTGCCACGCTATATGCGCTTTGTCCGCGGAGTCATTGATTCTGAAGATTTACCGCTTAATGTTTCTCGCGAAATTTTGCAACAGTCTCGTGATTTACGCACGATCCGTGATGGTTCAACCAAGCGCGTTTTATCCATGTTGGAAGACCTCGCTAAGAACAAAGTGGCAGACTACGATAAGTTCTGGGCTCTCTTTGGAAATGTTCTTAAAGAAGGCATCGGGGAAGATGTAGCTAATCGCGAACGCATTCAAAAATTATTGCGTTTCGTTTCTACTGCAAGTAGCGGTGTCGCTAGCACAACCCTTGAAGGCTATGTTTCTAGAATGAAAGAAGGTCAAAAGGGTATTTATTATTTAGTAGCTGAAACACCGGAAATTGCATCTCGCAGTCCACTTCTTGAAATCTTTAAGAAAAAAGACGTAGAAGTTTTATTAATGGGTGGCCCAATTGATGAATGGCTCATGCAATACATGGGTGAATTCGAAGGTAAGACCTTTATCAACGTCGCTAAGGGTGACCTTGACCTCGGTGACTTGTCTGACAAGGAAGAAAAGGAAGCCGCAGAAAAACTTCAAACCGAATATCAGTCCTTAATCGCTAACTTTAAGACTTCTTTAGGTGAAAAGGTTCAAGACGTTCGTATGTCGCTTCGTTTAACCGATTCTCCAGCTTGTATTGTGAGCGATCCGAACGCATTAAGTCCTGCGTTTATTCGCATGATGAAGGCCGCTGGTCAACCCGTCCCTGAAAACAAACCTATTTTGGAATTGAACCCCAATAATCCATTGGTTTCTCGACTCCAAGAAGACGGTAAGTTTGATGCCGACTGGGCTCAATTATTGTTCGATCAGGCCTTACTTGCTGAAGGGGAACAGTTAGCTGATCCTGCGGATTTTGTTCAGCGCTTAAATCAGATGCTATTAAAAACAGTAACAACTGAAAATCTTACGAA
>CAZBHT010000124.1:0-3960 GCA_964491655.1 uncultured Burkholderiaceae bacterium | reverse complement strand
CGGCCAAAATCACCGCAAAAGGTTCATTTCCAACCACAGGCTCTGAACAAAGAACGGCATGGCCTAAACCCAAGGGCTCTGGCTGACGAATGAAAATAAAATTAATTCCTGGAGGAACAATCGCTTTAAGAACTGACAATAACGATTCTTTTCCCTTGCTTTTTAAATCATTTTCTAACTCTGGAGAGCTGTCAAAGTGATCTTCAATTGCTCGCTTATGTCGACCAGTAATGAAAATCATATCTGTGATACCTGCAGCAGCGGCTTCTTCCACTGCATACTGAATCAGAGGCTTGTCCACCACAGGAAGCATCTCTTTGGGCATCGCTTTTGTAGCGGGTAAAAATCGTGTACCGAGACCAGCTACCGGAAATACGGCTTTTCTAACAGGTTTCATCAGAAAAAGACTCCAAATAGAATAATATTCACAATCTGTTTAAAACATAAGATTCTTTTATTGTATCGAATGCAGTCTCATAACGTCTATGCCATTGGTGATGTCCATGGTTTTGCTAAAAATTTAAAAGAACTTTTAAAACTCTTACCTCAAAACGCAGAACTCATATTTTTAGGTGATGCGATTAATCGTGGCCCTGATTCTCTAGAATGCCTCAGAATCATTCAAGATCTCGGCAAACGAGCTACTTATGTTCTTGGAAATCATGATTTGCATTTCCTAGCGGTCGCCGCTGGGGTTCGACCTTTGGCAAAAAAAGACACTTTGAGTGAAATCCTAGAAGCTAAAGATGCAGACAAAATTATTTCCTGGCTACGAAAACAACCTTTAGCCGTTTTTAAAGCAAACACGCTTTTTATTCACGCTGGAGTCCACCCCTGCTGGACTATTGAAGAAACACTACAATACGCAAACGAAGTTCATTCTGCCATTCAAAGTGAAGAGTGGAAGACTAATTTAGCGGGAATCTTTGGCAATACACCTGCATGGTCCGAATCCTTAACCGGTTTTGATCGTCTTCGAGCCATCGTTAACGTTTTAACCCGCACTCGATTCCTTTATTCCGACGGTTCTGTTGAAATTAAGTCCAGTTGTGCCCCTCATGAAGCACCTGCCGATTTGATTCCCTGGTTTGATTTTCCTGGAAGAAAAACAGCTAATTCCCGTATCGTTTGTGGTCACTGGTCTACTTGTGGCTTAACCATTCGCCATAACTTGATTACCTTAGATTCAGGTTGTTACTGGGGACGAGAACTTACTGCCGTTCGCATTCCGCAACTTCGAGTTTGGCAAGTATCGGAGAAAAAAGACTAATACTATTTTTGGGAAATCACTTTTTTCAAGAGATCAGTCGCTTCACTATCGGTTTCTTTAAAGTTATTTCCCCAAATTTGCTGTAATTTTTCCTTCATTCGTTCTTCACAGAGTTTTCCAATAGCACGACGATCCATCCCATCTGGATTAATTGGTTCCAGAACGTGAATGGTCACCTTCCCCTTTTCAGCAGTCACTACATTCCATAATGAGCGAACCAATGAGGTATCGCCACTAAAAGCCATTCGGGTTGTAGGTTGATCATTACTACTATAGGTAATAATGACCGGCTGAATCAGGGTGTTTAAGCTAACGGCCGGAGAAAAAAGATTCGATCGAATCGGTAAAAGTTCATTACCCTGAGTGGTTGTTCCTTCTGCAAACACCGCTACGGTTTGCTGAGAATCTAGTGCCTTAGTGATTTCTTGATTGATTTTAACTATTACACTACGTCGACCGCGATCAATGAAAAGAGTTCCAATCTGCTTTGCAATCAATCCAAAAAAAGGCCAATGTGCAATATCGGCTTTGGCAATAAAACGACAGGGAATCACTGAATTCAGTGAAAAAATATCAATCCACGAAATGTGATTAGAAACCAGAGTGATTCCTTTAGTTGTATTAAATCCCGTCTGTCGCAATTTCTCATCCAATTGCCCTTCCCATGAATACTGAAGGCCAGCAATTTCTAAAATCTTGCGACTATGAATTTGAATCAGTCTGCCCTGCTCTTCTCTTGATGCACGAGGAAACTTTGTGTACACGATAAAAAGGCAAACAATAATGTAAAAAAGAATTCCAGAAAAACGCCAAATTCCCGTAGCGACTTTCATTTCTTTCCCTTATGATTCAATAAATTAGTGATTAAGCCATTGTTGTAGAATGATGGAAGCAGCTTCGTCATCAATATATTCATCACTTCCTGAATAAGACTCAGCTTCTACCGATGAAAATCGTTCATCTTCATAGACAATGGGAATTGATACTCGTCCTTGTAACTGTCGACCAAATCGACGACAAACCTCGGTCATTGAGTTTGGATTTCCATCATCATGAAAAGGAACCCCCACCACAATAACATCGGGCTTCCACTCTGAAACACAGGCTAAAACCGCCTTCCACTTTTGTTCATTTGTGCTCCAATGAACTACAGAAAGAGGACGAGCGGTTCGGGTTAAAAGATTGCCTACCGCAACTCCAATACGCTTAAGTCCATAATCAAAACACAATACGATCGAATCCTCTCGAAGCTTTAGTTTGTCGTTAAGCATGACCTACGGTTCCTTCTGTTGCGATGAAGATGGAAGGATCAAGACCTAGAGCAGACAGAGCTGCTCGGTACCGTTTTTCAGGAGCCAAATCGAAAAGAATACGACTGCGGAAATTACCAACCAGCCAGCAATCGTTTGAGATTTCTGATTCCAGTTGTCCCTTTTCCCAACCAGCATAACCCAATGTCACCAGGAATTTTTTAGGTCCTTCACCTTTAGAAACCGACTCTAAAAGATCTGCAGAAATCGAGTAACATAAATTCCGTTCTATAGGTAATGTAGTTTCCCAAATTTTTTCATTCGTGTGGATGATAATGCCTTGTTCAGACTGCACGGGACCACCCCAGAATATTGGTACATCTTCAAAAATAGGTCGATGACCAAACTTATCCAAGACTTCATTAAACGCAATATTAGTCGGACGATTAATCACAACGCCAGACGTTCCTTTTTCATTTTGATGAAAAATGTAAACAACACTGCCTTCAAAATTAGGATCTGTCATTTGAGGCATCGCAATTAAAAACTTTCCCAAAAGATTCACAAAGGGACTCCTGATAAACGAGAACACTCATTTTCTCACACAATTAGCTATCTATTGTGCGGATTACTGACTTAACTTTTAAGAAATATTACCTTTTTGGGTACTCATAAAGAGTCTCAAAGTAGTGCGTAATGATTCATATCAGTAAAAATTTTAGCCACGATATTCCTACACTTTTTTAGGAAACATCATCATGGACAATGAACAGAAAAATAATACATCACCTTCAACGAACGAGGTGTCTACACGTGTAGTACAAGATCTGATTCTTCCTCTTAGACTCAACTATGTCGGATTAATTGGATGGGGAATCTTCTGTATCCTCCTCGGTACAATTGGAATTATCATTCCAGCTACTTTTTCAATTGGTGTCACGATATTTGTTGGTGCCATCTTGCTTGTAGCGGGTGCGACGGGGCTAGCGCTCTTTTATAAAGTTTCGGGCTGGGCAGCAAAAACGGCAACTGTTATCAGTGCTCTTTTAAGCGTAATTGCAGGATTTATTCTTTTATTCCACCCACTTTTCGGTTCTGAAACTTTAACGCTTTTCATCGCCTCGTACTTTATGGCTATGGGAGTCGTCAAATTTTGGCTTTCCGTAACGAACACCGATACTAAGGGCTGGAAATTAATGCTCTTTTCAGCAATCATTTCGATTGCTCTAGGTATTTGCTTATGGTGGGGTTGGCCACAAACCGCCCCTTATGTATTAGGTATTTTTGTCGCTATTGAATTGCTTTTCGACGGCTGGACGGCTTTTATGTTCGGCTTAGAAATTAGAAGTTTTATCAAGCAACAAAAAGAAAATCTTAGTTAGATCAATCGAGTAGGAAGTGATGGATTATTTCCGTCACTGTCCTCTCACACCACCCATC
>CAZBHT010000123.1:0-3983 GCA_964491655.1 uncultured Burkholderiaceae bacterium | reverse complement strand
ATAGAGGAGATTAATCAATAGAAATTAGTTCGTATTGTTTTTTCCCCATTCCTAATTCATTCATGTAGGAAAGCTGTCTTAATCCATGCCGAGATTGAATGCGTTCGACAAGATCATGGTTTTCTTCATGGGTCATGGAGAAAACCAGGTCAACAGAAGCTTGGTCAATCGCCAGGATATCGGTTGAAGCAACAATACCAATGTCTGGAACTGTAGGTTCCGCAGCAGAGAGCCCTGCACAATCGCAGTCAACCGACATACGACGCATGACATTGATAAAGCAGATGTGTTTACCAAAGAAATCACAAACGGCTTTAGCTGATTCGGTCATCTGTTCCATTAGCTGTTCTTTACCTGGCCATTGATCCCATGGAAGCGATACGTCACTGACTCCGTGAACTTGTTGTTTTCCAATCCGTCCGTCAGCACATCCAATAGCAATATTTTTCATGGAACCACCAAAACCACCCATGGCATGTCCTTTAAAGTGTGTCAATACAACCATTGAATCGTAATTGACGATAGTCTTTCCCATAGAAATTTCTTTGAAGTGTTGTCCGCCTTGAACCGGAAGGTTAACCGTTCCTTCTGCATCCATAATGTCGACTGGGCAGAAAGTCCAACCGTTTACTTTGAGCGTTTCTAAATGTTGTTCTGTGGTGTAGCGATCCCCTTTATAAAGGGTATTGGTTTCGACAATTATGCTTTCAGGAACTTGAGCTTGGAACGTTTTTACCATTTCACGGGGCAAAATGTTGGGTCCATGTTGCTCTCCGGTGTGTAATTTAATCGCTACTTTCCCCTGAATTTCTTGATTAATACGTTTATAAAGTTCAATAAGATGTTCTGCGTCAATATGCTTAGTGAAATAAACCTTAGCTGTGGAATCAGGGGAACCATTCGTTACTTGTTGACATCCAACGACAGGAGTTGAAGATTGAATATTAGGCATTGTGGTTTGAGGCATATTTGTTCACCTAAAAAGATCGCTGACTAGCTAATTCTAATCAGCGATCTTGAAGTCGAAAAGAGTATTGATTACTTCTTTAAAGGTACTGCGGGATACTCCACTTTTGCTTTATTTAGAAGGTTTTCAATATATTGATTTCGTTGCTGTTGTTCAAGATTAAGCGTGATTTGCTTTTTAACGGATTCAAACGATGGAATCGGCTGATCACGTGTATCTTCAACTCGAATAATGTGCCAGCCAAATTCTGTTTGCACAGGAGCCTTACTTAATTCTCCTTTTCTCATTTTTTCTAAAGTAGAAGCAAATGGCTTAACAAAACTTGAAGGACTGTACCAACCTAAATAACCTGCGGTGTCCTTGGCTCCTTCATCCTTAGAGTGTTGTTTTGCAAGTAACTCAAAACTTTCGCCTTTTTTGATTTTGGCTAAAAGTTCATCAGCTGTTTTCTTGTCATTGACTAAGATATGACGAACTTCATACTGTTTTTTATCCAGTTTTGCGACTTGTTCATCGTAATAAGCTTTGATCTGCTTTTCAGTAATTGGGTGCTTCTTAAGGTATTCCTGTGTTAGGGCATCTTGGAGAATTCGGAACTTGGCGTATTGCAAAGCAAACTGAACTTTGGGTTGTTTTTCAACGCCCATTTTTTTTGCTTCTTGTTCAACGATAACACCAGCCACTAAATTATCCAGAATCTGAGCACGAACTTCTGGAGTATCTTGCCCTCCGTTGGCCACAAGTTCTGCAACCCAATAATCCTGGAGTTTTTTGGAAATATTCTGTCCATTAACTGTGGCAATCGGTTGCTCAGCCATGGCTAACGTAGCAGAGACGAGCAGTGCAGATGCTAAAAATAGTTTGGCTTTCATTATTATTCCTTTTGTTTCAGTTCCACTGATTCTAATATCAAGGAATGCCTTTTGAAGTAACAAAATCTTTAGTTTTTTCTAATTTAAATGATGTAAGTGTTACTACTTATATCTGAAGGGGTAACAAACCGATTATTTGGGGATAGTTTGAAATTTAAGATTGATTTAATTTTTGAAATCGGTGAATATCACAATAACCCTAGATTAAGTAAACCTTAAAGGCTCTAAAGGAGAACCTTATGAAGAAAGCTGGTTTTGCTCTTTCAACATTGATGGCACTAGCTCTTTATGGTTCGGTTTCAGCTTACGCTGCTCCAGCCAATAGCAACCAAGCTATGTGTCTTGCATGTCATGCGAATGTTGCTCAAATGCATACGGGCAATAAGCATAAAGATCTTTCTTGTACGACTTGTCACGATGGTACAGACAAGCATCTTAAGAATCAGAAAGATCATCCAACGGTTTCAATGAGTCCACAACAGTGTGGTGCTTGTCATACCGATCAATTCAATACGATGTACAAGGTCAATGATCATCGTGTTCCTCGCGATTCCAAGAAGAATCTTAACAATATCGCACCGAACCCATTCTTTGATGAAGCTTTGGGTGCACACGGTTTCGTAAAAGAACATAACTTGCTTCGTTCTCACGCCTTCGCAGCGATTGACCAGTTTATTTGCGACCGAGCCTTCGGTGGTCGTTTTGAACCTAAAGATGGCTGGTTATTCGGTGGTGATGAAGGTGGTTTCATTGGTGTATGGGACAAGATCAAAGATACAGTTCCAGAAAACAATCTTCAGAAACCTCATAAGCCTGGCACAGCTGCGGCTGCTAACCCCGTTTGCTGGACCTGTAAGTCCACTGACGTCATGATGGATTGGGCCTACATGGGCGATCCTAAGAGTGGTGCAAAATGGAGTCGTGCTTCCAATCCAGTTGATTTGGTTAAGAACATTAACCACGCCGTGAACTGTAATATGTGTCACGATCCACACAGTGCAAAACCACGCGTTGTACGTGATGCTTTGATCCAGGCGATGACTCGCACCGACTTCCCAACTTTGTATTCCGAATCTAAGAATAAGACAGGCATGCAGGTTGTTGACATGGGTCTACGTGGATTCACACGTAAGATTGGTATTTTAGATAAACCGGATTCCAAGTTAATGTGTGCTCAGTGCCACGTTGAGTATAACTGTAATCCAGGTACTGATCCTGCTACAGGTAAGCCAATCAAGATGGATGATATCCGAACCAATCTCTTCCCATTGGTTGATGTCACTAAGATTGATGAATACTACAAGCATGCTTCCTTCAAGGATTTCAAACACAATCAGACTGGTGCTCTTCTTACCAAGATGCAACATCCTGATGTAGAAATTTACTGGAACTCTAAGCATGACCAAATGGGTATCGGTTGCGCATCTTGCCATATGCCTAAGGTTAAAGATGAAAAGACTGGTAAGACCTATACCTCTCACTGGGCTACAACTCCAAGTGCCTACATCCAAGAAACTTGTTTGCAGTGCCACAAGGATAAGTCTGAAAAGCAGATGAAGATGGTTGTTAAGTCCATGAATGCTCATTACATGAGTAAGTTAAGAGAAGCTGAAGCTTCCATGACTCAAATGTTTGAAGCGTTCCGTGAAGCCAAGGCTGCTGGCGTCTCTCTCGATGTGATCAAGCAAGCTCAAGAACTTCACTCTATCGCTCATACAAATTGGGAATGGTGGACTGCCGCTAACGGTGCTTGGTTCCATAACCTTCCACAGGCAAAGGCCTCTTTAGCTAAGTCTGTTGAAGCTTCCAAGAAGGCAACTGCTCTACTGAGAAGCGAAGCTGCGAAGCTTTATCCAAAGCCCGCTAAGACTAAAGTTGCTTCAAAGTAAATTAAAAACAAACAGTGGAAACCATGTTTTCCTCTGACTAAAATGAAGGAAGAGTGAATTAAATAAGTTTCTCTTCCTTTTTTCTTACTCAAGTTTTAGACCATCCTAATAGGAAGATCGTTCATGCTTTTTTGGTGTTGTATCGCATTCATGGTTTTAGTTTTGCTCGGTGCAATAGCCTGGGGATTATTAAAGCCAACTGATAGAAAAAGGGAAGATCATCCTCATATGCTTAATCGCTTGGTTTACCAAGAT
>CAZBHT010000122.1:0-4014 GCA_964491655.1 uncultured Burkholderiaceae bacterium | reverse complement strand
CTTCTTTGGTCATGATATTCAAGGCAATCACAGCGTCATAAACTGAAACTCCGTGAGTTTCACAGTAGTGAGCAACTCGAACGCCTTCGGGGTAGTTGAGCGTCGCGGCGACCACCGTGGACAAAGCAATCGATTGATTGGCTTCAAATTGACAACGTTCACGGTTTGCCGTAATGCCGTCAACACAATCTCGGCGCAGAATAACTAATTCTTCAGCGACTAATTGAAGATTTTCAAATAGACACTTATAGAAGGTAGCATCCCAAACGTTAAGGTCTAATTCACCTTCATCGTAAGCCATTGAAATAGCGACATCATTTCCGACAACTTGATGGGCAATTTGAATCACCATTTCAGGTACGGTTGGATTGATCTTTCCAGGCATGATGGAGCTTCCGGGACTTAGAGCAGGAAGTTGAATTTCCATGAAGCCAGCTCGAGGTCCAGAGCTCATGAGTCGAAGATCTTTACTGATCTTAGATAGGGAAGTTGCTACTTCTTTGATCAGCCCAGAGACTGTTACAACAAAGTCTGAATTTTGGAAACCATCAAATAGGTTATCCATAGGATGAATGGTTTCTCCATACTGTTCTGTTAGAAACTCATAGAGTGCTTCCATATAACCGGGTGCGGATCCAAGACCCGTACCGACGGCACTACCGCCCATAATTAATTCAAAACATCCAGGACGAACTGCTTCTAACTTTTGAACCAATCGTTTCATTAAACTAGCATAACCTGAAAATTCCTGTCCTAAAGTAAGCGGAAGTGCATCCTGCCAACAAGTACGTCCTACTTTCACGACATCCTTAAATTCTTCAGTTTTTTGAGCAAAAGAATTTTCTAATGTCTTTAGTTCTTTGATAATACGATCTAATCGGGGAGCAATGGCTAGGTGAGTGGCCGAGGGAATCGTATCATTAGTAGATTGCCCCATATTAACGTGAGTATTCGGGTGAACCTTATCTTGTCCTTTGTGTCCGGTTAGGATTTCGTTTGCAAGGTTACCTAGAACTTCATTGATATTCATATTGACACAGGTGTAACCACCACCTTGCCACATATCAAGAGGAAATTGATCATCGTATTGGCCTGTAAGTACTTTATCGCAAGCTTGAGCAATTGCCTCACCAATATCGGCATCCATGGCACCTATCTTCACATTAGCACGAGCACAGGCTTTTTTGATTTGTGCTAGAGCTCGGTGCATATCCGGGTAGAGGATAACTGGGTACCCTGCGGCTCCCGATACCTTTACCATACGATGCGTTTGAATACCATAATAAAGGTCGTTTGGGATACTCATTTCACCAAGACAATCTTTTTCAATACGAACGTCAGTCATTTCAAGTCCTTAATTAATAAAAATAAAATCTGTAATCAATAGATCGAAGGTAATCGTTATTGCCAACGAACATATTTAGTTTTAGAAAAGTAAAAGAAAAGAGCTAATTTCATTTTTATACTTTCCCAATCAGTGAAATCGTTTCATATGTGGCTTTTTCGAGTGATTCTAAAATGCTCCACCATTTTGGAGAATGATTGAAACAGCCAGCCGTTCTTAAGCAAGAAGTAAATTTGTTTTTGCGTTGTTCCAATGTAAGTGGTTTTTCTGGGTTTCCTTGAGCCAAATCATTTGAAAGATGATGTATTGAACCATCTTTCAGATAAACAGTTAAATGAATCGGAGCAGTACCAATGAATCCTAATTTTTCTAGTTCGGGATCAATAAACATCTCAATTCGATTCATAAGATCTTGAACTCGGGAATCAAGCACTTTTTTATCGGTAAACGAGTTAATTCCGATTGGACCAAAAACAATACGACTAGCAAGTGCGTATTCCAATGAGAATTTGGCTTGAACTGCATTTTGTGGTTTATGACAATTAAGCTCCCGAGGACCTAATAAACTGACACCGGCTTTAATTGAGTCAATATCATCAAAGGTTAAATGATGATTTTCAATAAATTCATTCCAGATGTCGTTACATGGGTGAGAGCCGGAACAACACGGATATTGTTTAAAAACAAGCCCGTTTTCTCTTAGGTCCCAATACGATCCAATGTTGGTTTGAATTTCTTTGGGGTCTATAGTTGTTGCTAAACACTGTGCAAAACCATCAACTGATTCAATAACTTTTGGATTGCCTGTAATACCACATAAGGCTAATCGAGCACATTCAATACCGGCCATAGCACACAATCCTGCATGTAAAGCTTTGGTTTGTGTACCGAAGTTGGCTCGTATACCTGAGGCTCGACTCGATGCAATGGCAAGTGCATTAACTGTTTGCTCTTCTGTGGCTCCAAGTAGGGCGCATGCTGTAGCAGTAGAGCCAAAAATACCATAGGCAGGAGTGGTGTGCCAGCCATTTTCACTTAACCTTGGCATCGTCCATCGAGCAATTTGATGCATAACCTCAACCCCGATAACGTACGCTCTTAATAAATTTGCACCACTGCCTTTGACTTCCTGTATTAAAGCGAAAGCTGTTGGGGCTACAGTTACCGTTGGATGCCCAATAGTGCTCCAACTAACATCATCAAAGTCTAAGGCATGACTTGCGGATCCATTAAATAGTGACGCTAACTCAGCATTCGTAGTTTGTCGTTGGCCGAATAGGATGCAAGGGCCGTTTTCTTTTCTTTGATGAATGTAAGAAAGACAATTTTGTGCTACCGGCATTTGACTACCGGGCATCGTAACGGCAACATAATCTTGAATGGCCCAAATCGCCCAGCGTTTCACATCCTCTGGAATGGTTTGAATAGTTGTTTGAGTTACAAACCGTGCTAACGGTTCGAGCAAACCGTGGTTGGTCATAAAATATCCTTAGATCTAGTATGTGAAGTATTATTAAATTATCAATCTGTATTGGCGAGTGAATTTAGTAATATCATTATTTAAGTGAAGTTTTTCTACACTTAAGGGACGGGTATGAGAGATAAGGTTTTGGACCTTGAACTCCTTCATATATTTTGTGTTGTTACAGAGACGAAATATTTAAGCGAAGCTGCGAAGCAACTAAATATAACTACTTCTGCAGTGGCTCAATCAATCCGAAAGCTTGAAGATATCCTAAAAACAAATCTATTTTTTAGAGGGCAAAGACCGTTAAAAATAACTCCGGCAGGAAGGCGACTTTTAAATGAAGGCTTGCCGATTCTAAGAGCAGTTCAATCTTTACAAAGTGATTTCACTTCAATTGAATTACCTCAAGTTAGTTTACGTTTAGGTTTAAGTGAAACGATTACCGCAACATTATCTCCCTGGATTGTTAGTACAGTACAGTCTAAAGTTGCCGAATTAGAAGTTCATTCGATGTTAAATAAGACATTGACGGAAATGCTAAAAAAAGATGAATTAGATGTGTGCCTATATTCAGAAGCATTATTGGGAGAATCACAATGGTGCCGGGTACCTATTTTTGAAGAAGACTATTTAGGAGTTTCATCAAAAAATATACCTAAGATTGAATCACTACAGCAGTTAAGGGAGTTAGCTGCGTCGCATCCCTACATTTGTTACACCGACGAGTCCTACGATCGAGAATTGACGGATCGTTTTCTTCTTTCGTTAGACATAAAACCTCGAATTAGAATTCAGACAAGTTCCAGTTATTGTCTGGTTGGATTAGTTGATCAAACGAATGGTTGGTCTATTTTGCCACCAACGAATCTATGGTGTGGTCGACAATTTACTCATGAAATTAACTATTGGGCTTTACCGAATGATTCACATTTAACAAGACGTATGTGGGCATTAGGAAAGAGTTGTTTTGAAACAGAGATTCGTTGGTTGGCGGATTTAACTAGATCTTTGTTCAGAACTCATACAATTCCCGAACTTGAAAAAATTTCTATTGATATTGCTTCTTGTGTTCGTTCACTCTCGTAGTGAAATTTATGGACAGGTGAGTCGATACTGATGAAAGCCATATAAATGCAGTGAAACATGAGAACACTGCCCAGCGACAGCTCTACCACGGAGTTAAGACGACGAAAAATAATTT
>CAZBHT010000121.1:0-4039 GCA_964491655.1 uncultured Burkholderiaceae bacterium | reverse complement strand
TGCGAATCAGAGATAATAAATGTCTCTGATTTTATTTTTTCGTGGTACGTGTACGAGGTTCAAATTCGAAAGTAATTTGTCCCTTCGCATTTAAAGCTAATTTGGCCGAGAACTTGCGATGGGTACGGTTCGATACAAAACCGTCCATAACATCGGTTTTTTTTGTCTCTAAGAGCTTCTGGATACTTTGTTCCGATATTTCCTGTTGCAAAATTGTACGACCTACACGGAAGGTGCATTTCTTACTAGATTTCTGAATTGAGTTTTCACAAGCATACGAACTTGGTGTTTCAACTACTCGTCCTTGACATACTGGGCAGATGCCAATGAGTTTAGCGTTAGACAGATCAAAGTTCTCTTCTTCTGCTTTTTTCTCTTCATTACCAAAATCAAAATCAAGCTTGTAATCAGGAGCTGGGCCTAGCTTCAAAATTGCAGAAAATGGTCGTCCCATCTTGCTGATGAAGCCAGACAGTGGTCCAATTTGTTTCTTCTGCAGTAATTCATCAATTTCTGATGGAGAGAAGGTTCTTCCCCCGGGATGCTTGGAAATACTATAGTCACAGCTTGTACAAGTAAAGCGTTTGTAATTTTCAATGACTTTACCGCCACATTTTGGACACGGAGATTCTAATGTAACTGGGTTTTCGATTGGTACTGAGTTCGATTCATATGATTTTGCTTTAGAAACAATATCATTGGTTAAGTCAGAAATCTCTGTAATGAAGTCTTTCCGAGATAATTTACCTTTTTCAATTAAGGCCAGTTTGTATTCCCATTCCCCAGTTAATTCTGCTTCAGAGAGTACTTTAATGTCCAATCCCTTAAGTAAGGTCATCAGTTGTTTAGCCTTATAAGTAGGGATTAGGTCACGTCCATCGCGAATCATATAACCTTGAAGAATTAGGCCTTCGATGATCGAGGCTCGAGTCGCGGGTGTACCAATGCCTTTCTCCTTCATTGCTTCACGAAGTTCGGCTTCTTCAACGTTCTTACCCGCACTCTCCATGGCGCTCAATAGGGTCGCTTCGTTATACGGAGCAGGTGGTTTTGTTTGAAGTTTTACAGAGTTGATCTCTATTGTTACAGGAGATTCATCGGTTCCAACAGGAACAAGTGTCTTCTGATCATCTTCAATTGACTTACCATAAACGGCTAACCATCCGGCTTTTGTTAATACTTTTCCTTCGCTTTTAAACGAGTGGTTGGCAACAACTGTTGTACGGATCGTGTTTTTAAACTCCGCAGCAGGGAAGAAAACCGCGATAAATCGTTTTGCGACTAGGTTATATATCTTTAACTCAACCTCGGACAAACTAGACGGAGGTTGTTGTGTTGTTGGAATAATCGCGAAGTGGTCACTAATCTTCGCATTATCAAAAATTCTTTTATTTGGCTTTATCCAGGAGTTTTCAAGAACTTGAGTTGCAAAATTTCCCATGCTGTCATTATTGGACAGCGATTGGAGGGTTTCTTTTACCGTAGAAATATAATCTTCGGGTAATGCTCTAGCGTCTGTTCTTGGGTAGGTAAGAACCTTGTGCTTTTCGTAAAGTGACTGAGCAATTGAAAGCGTTGTTTTAGCCGAAAAACCAAACTTAGAATTAGCTTCTCGTTGCAAACTGGTTAAATCGAACAAGGCCGGACAGAGACTTGTCGAAGGTTTAGATTCTTCTTTAACAAAACCAGATTGATTTTGGCACTGTTGAACGATCGTATTAGCGACTTGTTCATCCCAAAGGCGTTCTGCTTTGTGCGTAGTATCAGAATCTTTACGGAATGAGGGATCAAACCACTTTCCTTCATAGATACCCGCCTCCACCTTGAACCGAGCGTGTACTTCCCAATAATCTTGGGGTATGAAGCTTTTAATTTCAGCGTCACGCTTAGTCACCAAGGCGAGCGTAGGAGTTTGAACGCGTCCAACGGTTGTGAGGAAAAAGCCTCCGTCTTTACTATTGAAAGCCGTCATAGCTCTAGTGCTATTAATACCTACGAGCCAATCGGCTTCGGATCGACTTTTAGCAGCGTCTGCCAAAGGAAGCATTTCTTCGTCAGTACGAAGTTGTTTAAACGCTTCTTGAATAGCGCTTTTAGTCATTGATTGAAGCCATAAGCGTTGTAATTTCTTTTTTGTTTTAGAAGCTTCAATGATGTATCGGAAAATCAATTCCCCTTCCCGACCCGCATCACAAGCATTGATGATGAGGTTAACATCTCGTTTTTTGATTAATTTAATTAAGCTTTTTAGCTTAGCTTCTGATTTTTTTATGGGTTGTAAGTCGAAATAAGGAGGAATAACGGGAAGATGGTCAAAACTCCATTTTCCTCTTTTTACTTCATATTCATCGGGGGCTTTGATTTCAAGTAAATGACCCACAGCACTAGCAACAATGAACGTGTCATTCTCGTAGTGATCACCTTCTTTTTTTAAACCACCTAAAGCTCGGGCAATATCTGTTGCCACAGAAGGTTTTTCTGCAATAACCAGAGTTTTACTCATTTGAAAAATCCAATGTTTTTTTTAAAGTATCACGTTTTTGAGTTTTAGGTACTACGTTTGAAACACTATTTATTTTATTTTGCTCTTGTTGTGTCATAAAAGATAAACGTGTGAAAATAACGTAGTATGATCCGCAGAGTTATTTAAAGAGGTCCCATGGCAATTCTTCCTATTTTGAAATATCCCGATGCTCGGTTGGGAACAAAAGCAAAACCAGTAACAGAATTTAATGAAGAGCTAAAGCAACTCGTTGCAGATATGGCTGAAACCATGTACAAGGCTCCTGGTGTTGGCCTAGCTGCGACTCAGGTGGATCGCCACATTAGATTAGTAGTGATTGATGTTACTGAAGAAAAAAATGATTTAAAGGTACTTATAAACCCAGAAATCATTTCAAGCAGTGAAGAAAAGAAAACATGGGAAGAGGGCTGTTTGTCGCTACCTGGAATTTATGACAAGGTGGATCGCCCATCAGAGGTAGTCGTTAAGGCAGTTGATTTAGAGGGTAAGGAGTTCACGCTTGCTTGCGATGGTCTTCTAGCAGTTTGTGTTCAGCATGAAATCGATCACTTAGAAGGCCATGTTTTCATCGATCATCTCAGTCGATTAAAGCAGGATCGCATCTGTAAAAAAATAAAGAAAATGCGCCTAGCAGAAAAGAAAAATCAAGAAGGCTAACCTTCTGAATTCCAGATGTGACTTGCTATAAGATCTGCCATTTCCTCAAAGTGGATCGGAGGCAGGTCGTGTCCCATCTTTTCAAAAATATTTAGTGATGCTTGTGGAATGATTTCTACCAGTTCCTTCGCAGCGGAAAGAGGTACGATTGGGTCGTCTTCCCCGTGAAGGATCAGGGTAGGGGCTTTGATCGTTTTTAGTTGATTGCTTCGATCCCCACTAGAAAAAATAGCTAAAAACTGTCTTTCAATTGCGTGAATATCTAGGCCAGCCTCTACAACTTCCTTTATAAGAGCCTGTAGTTCATCCTTGTTGTAGTGATAGTTTGGACTTTTCAATAAATTAAATATGTTGTAGCAACTCTTTTCGATCTCTTCAGTTCGATCAAAGGACGAAATATAGGACCAGAGTGAGTAGACCGTTTTCATTTTTCCAAAACATGTTCTAGGGTTACCTGAGGATCCCATGACAATGGTTAAGGAACTTGTCTGAGAAGGTCTGATCGTTGCTAACGTTTGAGCAATCATTCCTCCAAGAGATATACCGATGATATGGGCGCGATCAACGTGAATTTTATTTAAAAATTCTGAATAATCTAAAGCCATATCTTCTAAAGAGTAGGGAGCAGGTATTGGTAATCTCAAAAAGGCTCGTCCGATAGCAACAGGAACCGACATTGATATTGGAGCGTTACTGAAATGAGTAGATTGACCGCTATCTCGGTTATCTGCAATGATGACTCTTAATCCCTTTCTCAATAAAAGATTTATAAAGTCTCGTGAACATACTTTTGATGACATACCAATTCCCATAATGAGTAAAACGGGAGGTAGGTTTGAGTCACCATAAATGTCATAA
>CAZBHT010000120.1:0-4081 GCA_964491655.1 uncultured Burkholderiaceae bacterium | reverse complement strand
TTGTGTATATTTATTTGTCATGATATGGATCCTTCGATAGGCTCGTTTTGGTTCTCAAACCTATTTTCTCCCTTTTGGGACTAGGAGTGATCCATATCATTAAATCCTCTATTCAATTGTTGTGAACAGAATAGAGGATTTTTCCAATTTATAAAATCTTTAAGAGACCTGTCTATTCTTTCTTTCCGAAGATAAATTTATCCCCTTGATAATCTACAGTAGCAGTATCACCTGGAGCATAAAATCCTCTGAGCAGGTTAGTAGCGATGCCATTTTCCAAATGATCTTGAATCGCACGTTTTAATGGTCGAGCGCCGAACAATGGATCAAAACCAACCTTAGCAACTTCATCAAGTGCGACATCAGTTACCTCTAGTCCAATATTTTGAGCTTCCATTCTTTGGGCCAGACGACGAATTTGGATACGAGCGATATCTCTAATAGCACTTTGATCCAATGGATTGAATACAATAATTTCGTCAATTCGATTAATGAATTCTGGACGGAAATGATTGCGAACTTCACCCATTACTAAATCCTTGACCTCAGAAAAACTTTTATCCTGGCCGCTTTGAATTTCCTGCGAACCCAAATTCGATGTCATGACAATAACGGTATTTTTAAAATCTACCGTACGGCCCTGTCCATCGGTCATACGACCATCGTCCAACGCCTGTAAAAGGACATTGAACACATCTGGATGAGCTTTTTCAACTTCATCAAGCAAAATAACGCTATAAGGCTTACGTCTTACCGCTTCTGTTAAATAACCGCCTTCTTCGTAACCTACGTATCCTGGAGGCGCACCAATAAGACGAGCGACCGAATGCTTTTCCATAAATTCGCTCATATCGATACGAATCATGGAATCGTCACTATCGAACAAAAATTCAGCTAAAGCCTTAGTTAACTCGGTTTTACCAACCCCTGTTGGTCCCAAGAAAAGGAACGAGCCATACGGACGATTTGGGTCAGACAAACCTGCTCGAGAACGCAAAATAACATCCACGACTCTTTGTACTGCATCTTTCTGACCAATCACTCTCTTACTAATATGTTGTGCCATATTGAGTAATTTCTGTCGTTCACCTTCCATCATCTTTGAGACGGGAATACCGGTTGCTCGAGAAACAACTTCAGCAATTTCTTCGGCTCCGACCTGGGTCCTCAGTAACTTGGGTTTTCTTTGTTCTCCTGAAGCTTCAAGAGTTTCTTCCCGGACTAAACTCTTTTCAAGTTCTGGCAATTTACCGTACTGAATCGTAGCGAGTTCCTCGTAACGACCTTGCCGGCGAAGTTCTTCCATCTTCGTTTTAAGCTTATCAATTTCGTCACGAATACTTTGTGAACCCAATGCTGCGCTCTTTTCACTCTTCCAAATTTCTTCCAAATCAGAATATTCGCGTGAAAGTTTAGAGATTTCTTCATCCAATCCGGCTAAACGCTTTTGACTTGCTTCATCCTTTTCGCGCTTTACGGCTTCTCGTTCAATCTTTAATTGAATTAAACGACGATCTAATTTATCTAATGCCTCGGGCTTGGAATCAATTTCCATTTTGATACGAGCCGCAGCCTCATCGATAAGATCGATTGCCTTGTCAGGTAAGAAACGATCCGTAATGTAGCGAGAAGACAGTTCTGCGGCGGCAACAATCGCAGGATCTGTAATCTCCACTCCATGGTGCACTTCATACTTTTCTTGTAAGCCACGCAAAATAGCAATAGTATCTTCAAGACTTGGTTCATCGACCAGTACTTTTTGAAATCGACGCTCTAAAGCGGGATCTTTTTCAATATATTTACGGTACTCATCCAAAGTAGTGGCACCAATAACATGCAATTCACCGCGTGACAACGGCGGTTTAAGCATGTTACCCGCATCCATCGCACCATCGGTCTTACCTGCGCCAACAACCGTATGAATTTCATCGATGAATAAAATGATACGTCCTTCTTCAGCAACAACTTCTTTCAGAAGTGACTTTAATCTTTCTTCAAATTCACCGCGATATTTAGCACCAGCTAAAAGGCCAGCCATATCCAGACTTAGGACACGCTTGTTTCGTAAAGTGTCAGGAACTTCATTATTAACAATTCGTTGAGCCAAGCCTTCTACAACAGCAGTTTTACCAACCCCAGGTTCTCCGATTAGAACAGGGTTATTTTTCGTACGTCTTTGCAGAATTTGCATTGCACGACGAATTTCATCGTCTCTTCCAATCACAGGATCAAGTTTGCCCTGACGAGCACGTTCAGTAAGATCAACTGTGTACTTTTTTAAGGCTTCACGATTATTTTCTGCCTCTGGATTGTCCACTTTTTCACCTCCACGTACAGACATGATGGTTTGCTCTAAAACGGATTTTGTAAGACCAGCATCTTTAACAAGGCGGGATGCTTCTGAATTTGTCTCACAAAGCGCTAAAAGAAATAAATCAGTCGAAATAAATTCATCACCTAGTCGATTTGCTTCTTTCTCCATTACATTTAGGATTTGAATCAAATCTCTGCTAGCTTGTATGTTTTGACCTTCACCTTCTACAGATGGAATTTTGGTCAAAGCTTCTTTAATCGCTTGTCTTAACTGAAGTAGTCGCACTCCGGATCTCTGCAAGATTGAATATCCTGCTCCATCCGTATCATTTACGATTACACTTAAAATATGTAACGGTTCAATATAGGGTTGAGAAGTCTTAACCGCGATCGATTGAGCATCTGCCAAAATATTTTGAAATGCTGTCGTTAATTTGTCTTGACGCATAATTTTTTACTTCCTGCTCACTTAGATTTATTTGCAATAACGGCTTATATTGTGTTGAATGCTCTAATTTCAAGGTCAAAATTCCACATTTTGAGTATCATTTTTTAATTTTTAAGATCGATGACCATCAGATGGAATTTCCGATGTTTTCTAAAAACAAAGAACTCTGAAACAAACTCTTCAAGACAGAGTTCATTTCAGAGCCCCTAATTTGTTTTGCACCGAAAATCCAACTACCAATTATCACGACACATTTCATCTTCCATATGGGCTTCTACCCATCGCTTACCATGCTCTAATTCTTCTTGTTTCCAAAACGGAGCTTCTGTCTTTAGAAAATCGATAATGTATTCACATGCATCAAATGCTTCTTTTCTATGCAAACTAGAAACTCCAATTAGAACGATTTGGTCTGTTACTTGAAGCTTTCCCACCCGATGAATGACGGTCACATCTTCTATATTCCAGCGTTCACAGGCTGTCTTTACAATCTTTTCAATGCTTTTTTCCGTCATACCCGGATAGTATTCCAGTGTCATACTTTTTACATTTTCACTGTCATTGATGTCTCTGACCGTCCCAATAAAGGTCACTAAAGCACCTACTTTTGTACTAGATCGAAGGGCCTTAAGCTCTTTATCGACATCAAAGTCTTCATATTGAACACTGATTTTCATAGTTTTTTACTTACAAAATTCCAAAAACGGAATATAAGTTACAGAATCTCCCTTTCTAAGACTTGCTCGTGCAGGTATATCTGCAAGGCCATCAGCCCATAAACAAGATGTCAGAACTGCCGAATTTTGACTACGGAAGCATTCAAGTTCACCCTTTTCATTCCGCTTTACCCGAATAAACTCTCGACGACTTCCACCTTCCCAATCAAAGGCAAGTGGCAACTGATAACTTTTTACTTCGAAATCAGTACGACCTGAAAGTTTCAGAATTAACGGTTGAGCAAATAAAAGAAATGTCACTAGACCAGAAACAGGATTCCCAGGCAAGCCAATAAAAGGAACCCCCTTAACCATACCTTTTGCCACCGGTTTTCCTGGCTTAACTGCAACCCGCCACATATCGATCTTGCCTAAAGATTCAACGGCAGTTTTAATGAAGTCCGCATCACCGACACTCATTCCACCACTTGTAAGAATGAGGTCTGCATTGCGACTTGCTTTAGTGAAAGCCTCAAGTGTACGTTCGAGGGTATCTGGAATGTTGCCATAATCCACAACATCGCATCCTATTCCATGTAACAAACCTCGTAGAACAAAGCGGTTTGAATTGTATATTCCTCCCGGTACAAGCTCCTCCCCAGGC
>CAZBHT010000119.1:0-4082 GCA_964491655.1 uncultured Burkholderiaceae bacterium | reverse complement strand
TTACCACCGTAATACGGATCTGGAACAACTGCTGTATCGTATTCACTAGCATAACGCATGAGCAAAGCTAATTTGTGACGATACATCGGAGGGCAAATCTGTTGCATCGCAGTCAAATTTTCCCAGTCCATCGCTAAAATGAAATCACATTCACGGAAATCATCTAAGGTAATCTGACGAGCTTTTAAAGTGGAAAGATCGTAGCCACGCTTTCTACCTGCAAGCTGAGCGCGTACGTCCGGTGCTTCACCGACATGGTAGCCATGTGTTCCAGCTGAATCCACGACAACCTGTTCAGAAAGACCACTTTCTTTAACCATTTTCTGAAACACCGCTTCTGCCGTCGGGGAGCGACAGATATTACCCATACACACAAAAAGAACTTTGACCATGTTTTAAATCTCTCTTAAAGCGCTAAGCTTTTCTTTTAACTTATTATTCTTTATTTCTTACTCAATACCCACCTTTTGGCCAGATGGGGTTTATAAACTCCACCGCAAGGAATATTACATTCTAATTGCGATAAAAATCAAGTGTATTTTCGACGACTAATGCTCCGAATTACCCATACTGGAAACACCAAAAACCTGTAACTTAATTTGGTTAATCTTGTCTCGAGTTTCTGCGGCTTTCTCAAACTCGAGATTTTTGGCGTAATCAAACATTTCTTTTTCAAGTTTTTTAATTTCTTTAGCTAGTTGTTTTGCGTCTAGCTTTTCATAATCCATATCGATGTTCTTATTGCGGGCTTCTATTTCAGAATCGCTTCGATACACCCCATCAATAATGTCTCGTATTGCTTTCTTGACACTAGTAGGTACGATATTATGTTCGGTGTTATAGGCTTTTTGTTTGGTACGACGTCGTTCTGTCTCTTCAATAGCAGTTCTCATTGAGTCTGTCATCTTATCTGCATAAAGGATTGCTTTCCCTTCGACGTTACGAGCCGCACGACCTATCGTCTGAATCAACGAGCGTTCACTTCTCAAAAATCCTTCCTTATCGGCATCCAAAATAGCAACTAACGATACTTCAGGGATATCCAAACCCTCACGCAACAGGTTAATTCCAACAAGTACATCAAACATCCCCTTTCTAAGATCTCGAACAATCTCAACTCGCTCTACCGTATCGATATCTGAGTGTAAATAACGAACCCGAATTCCATTGTCTTCCAAAAATTCGGTAAGGTCTTCTGCCATCCGTTTGGTTAGGGTCGTAATTAATATTCGTTGATCTTTTTTAATACGTTCGTGAATTTCTGCTAATACATCGTCAACTTGAGTGATTGCAGGACGAACTTCTACCTCTGGATCAACAAGACCAGTAGGACGAACAACTTGTTCAACAATTTGTGATGAATGTTCCAACTCGTACTTAGCAGGTGTTGCTGATACAAAAATCGAGCGACGCATCTTACGTTCAAATTCTTCAAATCGTAATGGTCGGTTATCCTTTGCGCTAGGTAGCCGAAAACCATATTGAACTAAGGTTTCTTTTCGTGCATTATCGCCACGAGACATACCTCCAATCTGCCCTAAAAGAACGTGAGACTCGTCAAAAAACATTAAAGCGTCTTGAGGTAAATAATCAATCAATGTGGGAGGTGGTTCCCCTTCTTTTGCTCCAGAAAGGTGTCGTGAATAATTTTCGATTCCTTTACAGAAACCTAATTCATTTAACATCTCTAAATCAAATAATGTTCTTTCTCTAAGACGCTGAGCCTCAACAAGTTTTCCTTCTTTAATAAAAAAGGCTTCTCGTTCTTTAAATTCTTCCTGAATCGTTTGAATCGCCCGTAAAACATCATGACGAGGAGTCACATAGTTAGAAGTAGGATAGATGACAAAACGTTTGATCCGCTGATGTAATTTACCGGTCAGAGGATCAAAAAAGTACATCATTTCAATTTCATCATCAAAAAATTGGATTCTCAATGCTAATTCAGAATGTTCAGCCGGAAAGACATCCACCGTATCTCCCCGAACTCGAAAAGTCCCCCGAGTAAAGTCTGAATCATTTCTCGTATATTGAATACGAACCAAGTGAGACAACAAGTCCCGTTGATTTAATAATTCTCCTTCACGAAGAATTAAACGCATTTCCGTATAAGACTCTGGTTTTCCTATACCGTAAATTGCACTAACAGTCGCCACAATAATGACATCTCTTCGCTCAAGAACACTTTTTGAGGCAGAAAGACGCATCTGCTCAATGTGATCATTAATTGAAGAATCTTTTTCAATAAATAGATCTCGTTGAGGAACATAGGCTTCTGGCTGATAGTAATCGTAGTAACTTACAAAGTACTCAACGGCATTGTTTGGGAAAAAATCCCTCATTTCCGCGTAAAGCTGAGCCGCTAACGTTTTATTTGGAGCCATAACCAGAGTCGGAAGCCCAGTACGTGCAATTACGTTAGCCATCGTATAAGTTTTACCGCTACCCGTTACACCAAGGAGAGTTTGAGCAGTCATTCCATCTTCAATTCCCTCAACCAGTTTCTTAATAGCGTTCGGTTGATCACCAGCCGCTTCGAAAGGTTGATGTAACTCAAACGGCGACCCCGGAAAACGAATAACTGTAGACACGTAAAACTCCCGATCAATAATTTTTAGACTACTAAATTCTTACGGATATATCGTATTTACCAAATAAATACATAAAAAAGTATTTAATTTTGTGTTCTTTCTCTTACAGACGGCTATATTTTCAAAGATAGTCTTTTTGAATTTTTACGTCCTTTTTGGTTAGGAATTTATTATGACCCAATCAATCTTTGCTTGTGTAGAAAAAAAACCAGACGATCCCATTTTAGGACTTAATGAAGCCTTTAAAACCGATCCGAGAGAAAACAAGGTCAATTTAAGTATTGGCGTCTACTGTACCGAAGAAGGTAACATACCTCTCTTAGATGTTGTTGCCCAGACTGAGCAAAAGTTACTCGATAAAAAAGAGGCTCATGCATATATTCCTATTTCAGGTATTCCTCAGTACTGCTCTGGTGTTCAAAAGCTACTCTTTGGTGAAGAATCCGAAGTTTGCGCTTCTAAGAGAGCTGCGACGATTCAATCCCTCGGCGGAACTGGTGCTTTGAAACTGGGTGCTGACTTCCTCAGTACTATTTTAGATAACCCAACCGCTGTCGTTTCTGCTCCTACATGGCAAAACCACGTTGCTATTTTTGAATCAGCTGGTTTTACTGTTGGCTCATACGCTTATTACAACAAAGAACAAGGTTGTATCGACTTCCCAGCAATGGTTGCTAGCTTAGAAGGTTTGAAAGAAAACACCGTTGTCATTCTCCACGCATGCTGTCACAACCCAACAGGTTTTGACCTTACTACAGAGGAATGGGCAAAAGTTATTGAAATCTGTAAGACCCGTAAGCTTATTCCATTCCTTGATATCGCCTATCAAGGATTTGGCAATGGTTTAGATGAAGATACTGAAGCTGTACGCCTCTTTGCTGAAAGTGATTTACAGTTCTTTGTCTCCTCTTCCTTCTCAAAGAACTTCTCTTTGTATGGAGAACGCGTAGGAGCCCTTACAGCAGTTTGTGCTGATGAGGCAGAAGCAGTTCGTGTATTAACTAATTTGAAATCTGCAGCTCGTGCTAACTACTCTAATCCCCCAAAGCATGGCGCAGCTATTGTTGCTACCGTATTGAATGATCCACAGCTTTTAGCACAATGGCATGAAGATCTTCGTCAGATGCGTGTGCGTATTAAAGAAATGCGAACCGCACTTGTTAAGGCCTTAAAAGAAATTGGTGCTTCAAAAGACTTTTCATTTATTGAAAAACAAAATGGTATGTTCTCATTCTCTGGCTTAACTGCTGACCAAGTACAACGCCTCAAAGACGAATTCGGTGTATACGCAGTTAAATCAGGTCGAATTTGTGTTGCCTCTCTCAATACAAAGAATGTCGAATACACTGCTAAAGCAATTAAAGAGGTAATTAAGTAAAAACACTCACACGAAGAACTTGCAAACTTTCAAAAAGTCCTGTATAGTTCTTCTTCTCGATTCCCCGATAGCTCAGTCGGTAGAGCGACGGACTGTTAATCCGCAGGTCGTTG
>CAZBHT010000118.1:3879-4125 GCA_964491655.1 uncultured Burkholderiaceae bacterium | reverse complement strand
TCGACCTAACATCCAGGCGGTATTGTCCCCAAAGTACCGAGCTACATAGCCGTGAGCCGCCTCGTGCAACGTAATCGCAAAAATCAACGGTAACGCATAGACCGTGATAACTTGAATCACATATTCCATATCGTATTTCTATCTATTTTTTATCCCAGTTAATAATTTACGAAACCTCTATTCCATCAACAGTACCAAGACCTTGACGAACGATAGTCGGTTCATCACCAGAAAAATCGATCACTG
>CAZBHT010000118.1:0-3869 GCA_964491655.1 uncultured Burkholderiaceae bacterium | reverse complement strand
ACTGTTGTATCAGCAGTACCACACTCACCCTCATCCAAAATAAAGGCTAAGTGATCACCAATTCGATCTTGAATTTCCCAAGCTTGTGTCATTGGAACCGATTCCCCTGGCATAATCAAAGTCGTACCAACGAGAGGTTCTTCGATCTTTTC
The DNA here is from genome assembly GCA_964491655.1 of uncultured Burkholderiaceae bacterium. Taxonomy (GTDB): domain Bacteria; phylum Pseudomonadota; class Gammaproteobacteria; order Burkholderiales; family Burkholderiaceae_F; genus JAFTYR01. The sequence goes on along the minus strand of CAZBHT010000118.1, from coordinate 3,717 downwards.
TAAAAGAGCTTGCAAGACTTTGTTATTAGGAACACGAAGTCCAATCGTTTTTTTCGATGGATGCATTAAACGCTTTGGAACTTCACGAGTTGCTTCGAAAATAAACGTATAAGGCCCTGGCGTAAGACGCTTGGCTAAACGATACCCCTCATTATTAACTCGAGCTAAGTGGCTCATTTGGCTCAATGAACTACAAAGCAATGTAAAGTGTTTCTTTTGATCGAGTTGTCGAATTAAACGAATTTTATCCAACGCTTCTTTGTCACCAATCCGGCATACTAACGAGTAGCTTGAATCGGTCGGCACCGCCGCAATCTCTCCACTTTGCAATAGCTTAACCGCCTGCTCAATCCGATGTGGCTGAGGGCTATCTGGCATAACTTGTAATATGTATCCCATCTTAATTTTCCTAATTTTTTGTTGATTCTACAGCAGGCAATTTAAAAGCGATGCCAAACTGGGACTAGAGTCTGTGGCAGACTCAATTGACATCCAGGCATAAACTTTGATGCACGTGAATGAAAGTCGCTTCCACTAGATGCCTCGAAGCCTTCTTCTAATGCAATTTTTGTAAATTTTGATACATCCGATGCATTGTGGCTTCCAGAACAGACCTCAATGGCAATGCCACCAGAGTTCTTAAATTCATCTAACAACTCTTGCAAAGCCCACTCTTCTAGTTTATAGCGTCCGGGATGCGCCAGCACCGGAACACCACCTGCCTGCAAAATCACCTGAACGGTCTCTTTAATTTTGTTTTGAGTACAAGGCACATAAGCTGGACACTGATCTCCAAGCCATTTATCAAAGGCTTCTTGGTGTGTTTTAACAAAGCCTTGAGCAATCATCCAGTCAGCAAAATGCTTTCTAGAAATTAAATTAGGATTCGTAACGGCAGATTCAAGTCCTTCCCAGGCACCCGGCATACCTAAATTGGACAAAATGGATGCCATTTTTTGAGCTCTTAATTTACGATCAATACGAATCTTTTCTAAGAACTCTATTAAAAACGTATTTTCTTGATCGAAATTTAAGCCTACAACATGAATTGAACGAGATCCCCAATTGGCTGTGATTTCAACCCCAGGAATAAATTTAATGCCGGCTTTTTCTGTTGCCTCTTTCATTAAAGCTAAACCGGCAATTTCATCATGATCGGTTAATGAAAGAATCTGCACTCCTTGTTTTTTCGCAAGGGCTACTAAATCGGAAGGCATTAATGAACCATCGGAATAACAAGAATGCGTATGTAAATCAACTAATTCCATTTAAAATGGCTTCTTCTACTATTTAAAATTATGAATATATGTTAAGTTAAATTCATCTCTATTGCTTATTAATTCTGCTTAAAGCATCCGAGCATGAAAAAACGGAAGTTCCAACAAAAGAACTTCCGTCTGTTTTACGTTGCAACGATCTTATAGATTAGACATCAAATATAGCTTCCAAAGCATCACGATCCGTTGCTAATTCTGGTTTTTCTGATAAAACAATCATCAATTTCAAACGAGCTTTTGCCGCAGAAATCTCACCGCCCATCGCCAAACCAGCTCGTCTGCTATCTGTCACAGAACCTGGATAACCATAGACATCTAGTACACGACCTCCCGGAGTTCGCGTAGTTAACACAACAGCAACCCCCTTCTTTACGGCATCCTCAATCCCAGGAATCATCATCGGAGGAATATTACCCCTACCAAAACCTTCAATTACGATACCCTGACAGCCCTCGTTAACCGCAAAATCAATATAGTTTCGAGTTGAGCCAGTCATACATTTAATGACATCAACCTTTGTGGTAAGAGATTTGGGAGAAAAACGTTTTACTCCAAGACTTTTTCTCCGCATGACAATCTTGTCGCAATCTACATAACCCACGGGTCCCCACCAAGGTGACTGAAATGTGTCTGGATTAGCTGAATGAGTTTTCGTAACTTCTCCTGGTGCGTGTAAAGTTTCGTTCAAACAAACCAACACACCCATACCTTTTGCCTCTTCACTAGCCGCAGTCTTCACCGCACAATAGATATTCATGGGACCATCCGGACTCGTATCTCCAGCCCCACGCATAGCCGCAGTTGTCACAATTGGCTTTTCCCCATGATGCAAAAGATCTAAAAAGTAAGAGGTTTCTTCTAGAGTATCCGTTCCGTGAGTCACAATAACTCCGGCAACATCATCACGTTCTAGAACCTCCTCAATCTTGACATGAAGATCCCACATATTTTGTGGCGTCATAGCAGGAGAAGCAATATTTGAAAATTGAATGAACTCTAAAGGAGCAATATCGCCCAATCCCGGAACTGCCGCAGCCAAGTCTTCCCCTGAACATGCAGGAATCAAGCCCTGACTTGCTTCGTCATACTTCATAGCAATAGTGCCACCAGTAGCTACCACAACAACTTTTTTGTTAATCACTTTTGTACTCCGAAAAATTTATTGAGCTTTTAGACCATGCTGTGTTGCACGAACTCGAGCTTCTAAAACTTCCTTCATTGCATCATCTAGACGTACATAAACCTCTTTTACGCCGTTGAGAATTACATCGGCGTAACGATCCGCATCTTCTTGGCAAAGAATAGGATAGACGGTCTGTTCTCGTTCAGCATTCGAAACAAAAAGTGATAAACACCCAGTAATACCTGGAATACCACCAACTCCACCCATTACCTCATGAATATCATCACTCATGAAAGAGACACCACCAAAGTCCTCACTGACATATTTATTAATTTCTGCAGCTAATAAAACCTTTTCGCGAGAGGTTGTAGCTTCCGCAAAACGCTTTGCAAGTTCCATGACATGCTCTCCCATCACGCGTGTGAGATCACGCATAGCACCCTTTTTTCGTGCTAATAACTGGCGAGGAAATACGATTGGATAACCTAATTTATTTGAAGCCACCTCCAAACATTCACTTACCGTTACGTTGTCATCTCCTTGATAGGCTCGGGTGACAAAGGTAGGAACATCAATAACTTCACTTACGGGTGAAGCGCAAACCTTGCCCTCAACCATAATAGTAGGAATACGATCTAGCGCCAATTGAGACATAATTTCTGCTTTTCCGGCTAAATTGATATTACCTTCAATATCTTCATTTGGGCCAAGACCGCCTGATGTTGCATTAAGTAATCCCATTAAAGCAACTGGTATGCCATCGACATCAATCATTGTAGCTAACCAACGTCCTTCGTTGCCTTCAATACACTCTTCACCACCAAAGAAACGATCCGGATATTTTTTTAAAAAGGAATCAATCGATGCATTTGCAATAGCTATCTGCAACGCAACAGGCACTTCCATAGCCCCTTGTCCCAATATGCGACCGAATGCCTTCATAGCTAAAGCTTGAGAACAGACAGCCTGCTCTCCTACAACACGTTGAGCCAATTCCGCTTCAAATGCGGTAATACCACGACGAGGACTAGATGAAGCAACGCCACCACTAGCAGTATGAACCGTAAAAGAACCTTTCATCCCCGTTTCAACATCGACACGAGTAATCGTTAAATCTAGCCCTGTCAAACGACGGAGAATGGTCATAACCGCAGTCAGGCCACCAGAATCATCTTGAATGAACCCGCAATGACTATTGGAATGCCCAGCGCCTGCATGACCTACAATTCCGATAACACCTTCTTTAGCATCCGAAAAACTAAGCTTCATGATCTCTTCCTCCTTGATTTTTCTCTTTCCCTCTATGATACCGGTCTC
>CAZBHT010000117.1:3700-4281 GCA_964491655.1 uncultured Burkholderiaceae bacterium | reverse complement strand
CCATTATCGATGTGATGATTATTTGATCTATGTCAAATTATTGAACACACATAGTCGAATAAAGAGTTTAATATTTCTGTAAATGATAACAATTATCATTCTTATATATAAAATCTATCAAATGGGAAACAACATGTTTAAGAAGACATTAATTGCAGTAAGTGTTGCCTGTGCTAGTACTTGTGCATTGGCAGATAGTCAAGTCAATCTTTACGGCACTTTAGATGGAGCGATCGCAGTTCAGAAGGCTAAGGGAACCGATACAGTCACTGCTTTTGAAGATGGTATTGCTGGTGGTTCTGTTTGGGGATTAACAGGGGAAGAGGATCTTGGAAACGGATACGGCATTAACTTCACTTTAGAAAATGGTTTTACTGTTGACAATGGAGCCAATGGTGAAGATGGATTGCAGTTTGGCAAGCAAGCAACTTTAGGTATCACCGGTCCTTTTGGTGAATTTGCTTTTGGTCGCATGGGTGGTTTGTCAACTTATGAAGGTGGTTACTCTATTTGGGATGCTTCTCCTTTCGGTACTGATTATTTACAGGCTGGCTTAGGTAGCTACGGTGTATTTTCTGGAC
>CAZBHT010000117.1:0-3690 GCA_964491655.1 uncultured Burkholderiaceae bacterium | reverse complement strand
TAAATAATGCGATGATTTATGTCACTCCAGAATTTGATGGATTAAAAGGTTATCTCCAGTACTCCAATGGTGTTGTTGATGATGCCAATAAGTGGAGCAAAAATGATCATTATTACGGTTTAGGTTTAACTTACGAATCCGGTAATCTTAATAGTAGCTTGATCTACGAAGCTTATGACGTACGTGAATCCGATCAAGAATCGACGCAGGTCATCAGTTTTAGCGTTGCTTATGATTTTGAAACGATTAAACCTTTCTTTGGTTATCAGTACGGCAACAAGTTAAGCAGTATTACTTCCTCTGATGAAGAAATTGCTGTTGAATTGACTGGTAAGGGAGCTAATCAGCATTTGTTTACATTAGGTGCTGAAGTTCCATTGGGTGGCGGTACCGCAAAGCTCGCCGCTAACTACGCTTTCGGAAAAATCAAAGGTGACTTAGGAGAAGCTAGCATCGACTTAGAAGGTAAGGGAGATAAATTCTCTAAATACGGTTTGGGCGTTGCTTATGAATATCCACTCTCTAAACGTACCTTTGTTTACAGCTGGGGCGCTTGGCAAAAGGGTGGTAAGTTACTTAAGACCGAATCCATTCGTTCTGGATATGAAAATTGGAGCCTTGGTTTAGGTTTACACCATAATTTCTAAGAACTTTTAATTTGCTTTTGATCTAAAAGGGACTTTGTGAATATTCATAAAGTCTCTTTTTTATCAAAACTGAAAATTACGAAAGTAGGGTATTCCACACTGGGTTTTTACGGGTTATGATAAAAGACTACGGTAAGACTAGTGAGATTCCTAATGACTACTGAATATAAAGATCCACTTGCAGAAGAAAACTTAAGCACACGAGAAGTATTCAAAGGACATTTCCTTCGATTAATTCAAGATGAAGTCAAGGTAAGCGACGGTGTTGTGACAATTCGCGAATACTTGAAGCATCCTGGTGCGTCGATGATGATTCCTCTTATGAGTAATGGAGATGTCATTTTGGAACGTCAATGGCGCCATCCTCTCCGTCGTTCTTTCTTAGAATTTCCTGCCGGAAAGTTAAATCCTAATGAATCGCCATTGGCATGTGCTAAGCGTGAACTTATTGAGGAAACCGGATATGAAGCAGGACGCTGGGATAAGCTCGGAAGATTTAATAATGCTATTGGCTATTCGGATGAAGAAATTACGGTTTTTTTAGCACGTGATCTAACCCTTGTTCAGCAGAATTTAGATGCAGGCGAGGTTTTAGAGTTGATCCGTATGCCTTGGACTGAATTACGAGAAAAAGTTTTTTCTGGTGAAGTTACCGATGCAAAAACAATTATCGGAGTTCATTGGTTAGAAGAATTCTTAAAGAAAAATCCAGAATAGGATGTTTGAGAAGATTTTTGATGTCTTTTGTATTAGTTACAAGACAGAAAGTAAATTTTGTATTAAAATGCGTAGCTCTCTCAGTCTAATCAGTTGATTGGTACTGTTGCGGATGTGGCGAAATTGGTAGACGCGCCAGATTTAGGTTCTGGTGTCCTAGACGTGATGGTTCGAGTCCATTCATCCGCACCACTATAGCATTTCGATATTTTTAAGGTCTTGAATTTCAAGACCTTTGTTTTTTTTGAAGACTTAAAAAGATCGTTTTTTAATGTAAATGGAGCGCATTTGGAGCGCAAACCAGGATCTTTTTCAGAGAATAAGTCCAATAAGACTTAACTACATTGCTTATGAGTCATAATGTCCAAAACCAATTTGTCGGTTGAGTCCATACCCTGAGAACCAATACGGGTGAGATTAAGGATACTCTGATCAACATCATCGTCAATAATACCTTCTACAGAAGTAACGTATTTATTTTCCATAGCGAGAATGGATGAGAGCACAGCGGTTGAAACACCGCTTGTTAGTTTCAAGGCACAACTTGGTTTAGCACCATCACAGATCATTCCAGTGATATTAGCGATCATATTTTTTACTGAATAGGTAATCTGCTCATAGGTACCTCCCATCAGATAGGTGATACCACAGCTAGAACCAGTCGCCGCGACCACACAACCACACAACGCAGATAACCGTCCTAAACTTTGCTTGATATAGATAACCGTAAGATGACTCAAAATTAATGCGCGAATTAATTCTTCCTCTGTTTTTCCACAATCTTCGGCATAAATAACTACAGGCAAAGTTGCAGTAATTCCTTGATTTCCACTACCTGAATTACTCATAACAGGAATCATGGCCCCAGCCATGCGAGCATCACAAGCCGCGGACGTGTACGAAAGAATATGAGTAAACGTGTTATCTCCTAGGATTAGTTTTTCGTTCTTTTTACTATTTAAAGTTTTGCCTAGTTGATGGCCGTATTGTCCCTGGAAAGAACGTTCTGCAGCGCTCTTATTCAAATCACGAGTCTGTAGAATAAACCGTAAATCCTCAATAGGTGAAGTGGTTGTAAAGTCGTATACCTTGCGTAAATTCAATTGAATATCGTTTACCTCATCGTTAGATTTGGATTGAATTTGTTCATCAAGCAGAACTTCGTTGTTTTTTGCGAGGTATACAAAGTGAGTATGGTCTCCAGAAATAATTGCTTTTGTGCTATTTCCGTTTGCTTTACAAATTACTTCGATATAGAGTTTTTCTTCAATATTCTCTTTCAAAGCAATTTGAATGACTTGCTCTGCAATTAGTTTTTTGCCTTCTTCGACAGCTTCCGGGGAACAATTTTTTAATACTTCTAACTGATATTCGCTTTTACCGATTAGTGCGCCAAGAGCGATTGCAATGGGTAATCCAATCATGTCAGTACCAGGAATGCCAACACCCATCGCATTCTTCAGAATATTCGAACTTAATAAAGCTTTTATGCTTTGTGGGCGACAACCAAGAACCTCTGTTGCTTTAGCAACACAAAGTGCAACAGCGATCGGCTCAGTGCATCCAATAGCAGGAATGACTTCCTGTTTAATCAAAGAGATAATGGCCTTTCGATCTGAGTTCGTAAGCATGATGGTTCCTTTTTGGTTCATCCATTCGGACTATTATCATTGCGCTCAGAGAAATTTTCTATCCGTAAAAATGATAATTTTTCTTGAATTTGTAACATACTGTTTTATTTATTAAAACAAAGATTTTTGTATTTGGGATAGACAGTTTTAGAGTTAATTTGTATTTCAAATTTGATTCTTATAAAACGAGTCGCTTAAACTTCGACTCGATATTTTTTAAATAGTGAACAATGAGCACATTTAAACAAAAAGAATTTGCTTGGGCATTAAAGGAATCAATACCGGTTTGTATGGGGTATGTTCCATTAGGCATGGTTTATGGCTTTTTATTCGTACAAGCTGGAGTGTCTTGGTGGGTTGCTCCCTTAGCTTCTATTATGATTTATGGTGGGGCTGTGCAATACATGATGATTCCGATGTTTGCATCAGGTCTTCCCATCGTAGCGATTGCTTTTGCAACGCTTGTCGTTAATCTACGGCATGTGTTCTACGGATTGCCTCTTCTTGATAAGTTTCCATCGACACCTTGGAAGCGTTGGTTGGCTGTCTTTTGGTTAACCGATGAAACTTTTTCTCAAGTTTCAATTCTGCCTAAAGGGGTTAGTGAAAATAAAGTATTTCTCTTAGCGATGATGAACTATACCTGGTGGATTTTAGGTTCATTGATCGGAGCGGTTTTAGGTGAGCAAATCAAA
>CAZBHT010000116.1:0-4287 GCA_964491655.1 uncultured Burkholderiaceae bacterium | reverse complement strand
ATCGAAAAAAGCATGCCAGATAAAAAATAAGCATAAAAGCTTGAGGCAAATAACCGCTCCGATTTCAAACAAAAGTTTGGTGTTTACGTTTGTTGGGCGGAATATTTTTGATTTTTTCACGGTACCACCTCTATTGATCTACAAATAAATCAAATATCGCCTTTTAAGGATATTGAAAATTTGTGTAAGAAGCGAATAGAGTTTTTCTGTTACAGAATTAGTTTTTACCTATGAGGTCGTGAAGAAAACAGGAAGTAGCTTGATTTTCAATGAAATTTTAATGATGATTTTTTATGCATTTCTGTACCCTCCCTTTGTTGTCCTCATTTTTTCAAAAAAGGGAGAGGTTTGCTCGACTTGGGAGCCGATGTGAGTATATTGGGGAGAAAAGACGGTTCGTGATTTAAATAAGGTTAAAAGAACGTAAATCACGAACCCGTATCAGGTCATTAAATTAATCCAAAGAACTTCTGGAAAAAGTCTTTTAGTAGCTCAATGACGCTCTGACGTTTTTCTGCTCGCGACGGTCCCTTCTTATTGAAGATCGATACCGCAGGAAGAATCGAATCTAAATCCGTTCCCGTTGTTCGTAATACGCCATCCCGGAAAGCATTCTCGACAAACTTTTTAGTTTTCTCGGGTTTGAGCTTTTCTTGTTTAATAATTTCATCCAGCTCTTTTTCCATTTCCTGCTTAACGTAGGATGACCAGTCATCTGTCACCGAAGATTGAGGATTAATCGTTGCAATAAAGTTTTCAATTAACTCCTTCTTGCTACGAAGTTCAGGACTTGCACCAATCGCTTTCTGAATAGAAGCTACGATTTCTTTATCCGTGCAAAGACTGTCTTTATATTTTTCGATCAGCTTCAAAATGTAATCAATGTCGATTTCATCTTGGCGAACTAATTCCAATTCAAAGACGAGATCATCGACGACATTTTCTTTTTCACCTCCTGGACGTTTCCACTTATCGTATAAGTCAATATAAATACTCTGATAGTCCTGGCGATCGCGTTCTGTGATGATCTCTTTTCCAGCAAAATCATCGAAGGCAGTCAGAATATTGCGAACTCGCAATAGTGAGCCGAAAAGACGGATAAAAGCCTTTTCGTTTTCCTCACCCACTATAGAGACCCCAAGAGGGAATCGATCAAGCAATTCATTGACAATATCGAAGTAACCACGAACGGGCTTGTCTCCGTCCTTGTAACCATAGTAGTAATCATCAAAACTCTTTAAAAGGACAACGCCCTTCGCATCTTTATTACCAAAAAGAGCTAAAGCTTTGTCGGTTGCTTCATCTAACTTACGGAAGCAGACAATATTGCCGTAGGTCTTAACCGAATTCAAAATGCGGTTTGTTCGAGAAAAGGCCTGGATAAGCCCGTGCATTTTGAGGTTCTTATCAACCCATAGCGTATTGAGTGTCGTGGAATCAAAACCGGTTAAGAACATATTGACGACGATGACTAAATCGATTTCTCGATTTTTCATTCGCAATGACAGGTCTTTGTAGTAGTTTTCAAACTTATCAGACGAAGTATCAAAGTTAGTACCAAATGTCTTGTTGTAGTCCTGAATCACACCATCTAAGAAGTCGCGAGAAGTTTGATCTAACTGACTTGGATCAAATCCTTCCTCACCTAATAAACCTTCTCGATCTTCCTGATCTTCCTCATTGGCTCCGAAACTATAGATCGTAGCAATCGAAAGTTTTCGACCACTTTCTTCCAGTTGACGCTTAAACTCAGTGTAATAAGCCATAGCTGCCGGAATGGACTGCACTGCAAAAAGAGAGTTAAAGCCCATTACACGTTTGCCTTTAAGCGTGTAAGAGTGAGCACGTTTCGTCTTCTGATCAAAATACTCTAGGATATAACTAACCACTTTTTTCAAGCGTTCCGGTGCGAGCAAAATGCGTTCGGTATCAATCGCAGCGATTTTCCGATCCTGAATCTGATCTTTTTCCTGAATCGTTTGAATATAGTCGATACGGAAAGGTAATACGTTACCGTCATTAATCGCATTGATAATGGTGTAAGTATGTAAAGATTTTCCAAAAGCTTGCTCGGTTGTCTTTAGATCAGCCTTTCCTCCGGCACTCGCATTGGCTGCGAAGATCGGTGTTCCGGTAAACCCAAAGAGATGATATTTTTTAAAGTTCTTGATGATATGTGTGTGCATCTCACCAAACTGAGAGCGATGGCATTCATCAAAAATTAAAACAACGTGCTTCTGGAACGTCGGATGTTTCGGATTCTTCTTGATAAAGGTACCGAGTTTTTGAATCGTTGTAATGATGATTCGTGAATCGTTATCTTCCAATTGTTTCTGAAGAACACGAGTGGATGTATTGCTATTAGCGGCTCCCTTTTCAAATCGATCGTATTCACGCATCGTTTGATAGTCGAGGTCCTTACGATCCACCACAAAGAGAACTTTGTCTATGTAGGCCAGCTTACTGGCTAATTGTGCGGTCTTAAAACTTGTGAGCGTTTTTCCGGACCCCGTCGTGTGCCAAATGTAACCACCACCTTCAACAGAGCCGTATTGTTTGTAGTTTGTCGCTACTTCAATTCGAGAGAGAATCGATTCCGTGGCAGCGATCTGATACGGACGCATGACTAACAGCGCTTGCTCTTCTGTGAATACGCAAAACCTCGTCAAAATATTCAAAAGAGAATGGCGCGAGAAAAACGTGCGTGTGAAGTCACGAAGATCTGCAATCACATTGTTATGGAAGTCAGCCCAATAACTCGTAAATTCAAAGCTATTGCTTGTTTTCTTAGTTTGGCGACGAGCACTCGAAGTATTTGCGAATTCTTTGATGTGGCGGTTGCGAGTTGTGTTGGAGTAGTACTTTGTATTCGTACCATTGGAAATCACGAAGATTTGGATGTATTCATAAAGGCCACAACCAGCCCAGAAGCTGTCGCGTTGATAACGCTTGATTTGATTGAAAGCTTCTCGAATCGCGACTCCTCGACGTTTCAATTCAATATGAACTAACGGCAAGCCATTGACGAGGATCGTTACGTCGTAACGGGTACTACGTGTTCCTTGATCTTCTTCGTACTGATTTAAGACCTGTAGGCGATTGTTATGAATATTTTTCTTGTCTAGAAGATAAATATTCTTTGTCGTTCCATCATCACGACGCAAGATTTGAACGTGGTCTTGCTGAATCTTGCGGGTCTTTTCCAGAATTCCTTCGTTTTCATTAGCCAGATTTTCTCTAAAGAATCGCTTCCATTCTGTGTCTGAGAATGAGTAGCGATTCAGTTGTTCTAGTTGCTGACGTAAATTCGCAATTAAATCCGCTTCGTTTTGGATTTTGAGAAACGAGTATCCCTGTTCTACCAAATCACGAATGAATTGTTGTTCTAGGGTAGCTTCACTTTGGTAACTATCAGCACGTTCTTTTAAGGGTTCGTATTCAGCAACGACCGTGCTTTCGTTGGTTTGAGCAACGATGTTATAACTATTCATATAAGCCATCCTTTTCTAATTGCTGTCGGATGTCGTTTAGGACTTTGCCTTCATGAACCCAATATAAAGTTCCCTGAACTTCGTGATTGATATGAAGAAGTTCTCGGGCAAGTCGAGATAATGAAGTTTTTTGTCCTTGGAATTCAATATTTCGATCATCGATAACGGTTGCAACAATGTCTGGATGATCGATCAAATGAATTTGAGTACCAACGGGAATCTTGCATTTTGAAAAATTAAATGCTTCGCGTCGTTCTCGACTTTCTGCTTCAACCTTTTCTGCAATGTCTTGATCTTTTAACGCTTCACCGGTTGGATCGGTTTTTTGAAGTCGTTCTGTCGTTCCACTGATCGCAGCGATGCATTCCAAAATAGCGTAGGCTTCCTCAGCACTCATAGCATAAAACTCACGAACTCTTTCTTTTCCGTCGAATTTATCAATGGCTCGAAGATCGGGATTCATGGTATCGAGCATCTTGTGAAGTTGTTTATCCATCAGTGGATGAGTGACTTCATAGAGAGCGTAAACACGAAATGCGAAGGGAACGCATTCACTACGGTTGAGTTGTTTGAGTCTTTTGCCAACGTCTTCTGCGTATCCGATTTTGACGTAATCGGGAAATGAAGGATTGGTTAGGATGTAAATAAAACCTGTCTTCATATTTATGCGTTCTTTAATTCTTTAAAGGAAAGTAACTTGTCTCGGTAATACTCGTATTGTTTACGACGGGCTTCGATTTCAGCAGGTAAGCCCTCTGAAATGTCATTACAAAGCTTGTCGAATCGATCCAGAATG
>CAZBHT010000115.1:0-4319 GCA_964491655.1 uncultured Burkholderiaceae bacterium | reverse complement strand
ATTTTTATCGTCAGAGTGATATTCCTGAAATTCCAGAACTTAATTGGATCCTCAATTGCGTCTGTAATAAAGGATTGATGAATCGAGCACATGCTTATAAAGCAAAAGTAGATGTGAATGAAAGTAAGGGAGAGGATCCTGACCAGGATGTCACCATGGGGTTGTTCTGTTATCCCATTTTAATGGCCGCAGATATCCTGATGTTTAGTGCAAATTTAATTCCGGTAGGAAAAGACCAAATTCAACACATTGAAATGTGCCGAGACATCGCAACGCGCTTCAATCTGATGTACGGCAAAGGTAAGGATATTCTGACTCTACCAGAAGCAATGGTAGATGCAGAAACGGAGCTTCTTCCTGGTTTAGATGGAAGAAAAATGAGTAAAAGCTATAACAATGTCATTCCTCTTTTTGAGGGAGGCGAGAAGGCTTTACGAGAAGCTGTGATGAAAATCGTAACGGATTCTAAATTGCCAGGAGAGGCAAAAGATCCGGATTCGACATCGTTGACAGTGATTTATGATGCCTTTGCCAATAAGGTTGAACGTGAACAATTCCGTAGCGAACTCCGTAATGGTTTGGGTTGGGGTGAGGCGAAAGAAATCGTATTTCGTCAAATCAATAATGAAATCGCTCCTAAACGAGAACTGTATAACCACTTAATGTCTAACCCAGGAAAGGTCGAAGAAATTTTACAAGAAGGCGCATCTCGAATTCGTCCTATTGCCCGGAAGTTGTTAGACGAGGTTCGTGATGCGGTAGGTTTGCGAACTTTTAGAACTATTTCTACGAATTCACAAACTAAAATCTCTAAAAAAGTGGCGAAACCCCAGATCAAACAATATAGAGAAAATGATCTCTTTTACTTCAAACTGTTATCTGCAGAAGGAAGACAGTTGATGATTGGTGGTGGTTTGAAGAGTGGTCGGGATAATGGTTTATTGATTTCTCGCTTTAAGCAAGAAGGTCTAACCGCTTTAGAAGGGGCTTTTTGTCAACTAGAAGAAGGCATCGATACAACTGATATCACGACAGCATTAAGTCAAATGCTTGAGTAGTGATCATTATTTAGGACTGGTAGGACTAAAAAACTTGATTTTCAGTAATTATCCAGTCCATCGGAATATCGTGTGGTTGTGGATGAATAGAATCGAGAAGGCATTGTTCGTAACATATTCCTACTGTTTTTATGTTGCGATGGCAAGCTAAATAACGATCAAACCATCCACCACCATATCCGAGGCGAAATTTAGATTTATCGTATCCAATACACGGTATTAATACCACTTCAGGTTTAATTTCTTGGGTTCCATGTGGCTCAGGAATTCCTTTATAACCGTAAATCATTTTGGTTTGAGTGGACCATCTCTTGAAGATTAAGGTGTTATTTTCAATAGCGGGAAGTGATGCTTGGCGGGATTTATCCAAACTTGTCCAAAGTTTTATACAAGGGAAAAGGTCAATTTCTTCATAAATTGGATAATAGAACCCAATAGTTTTCCAAGGTGACCGATCCAACCAGGAAAAAACCTGATTCGTTATTTTTTTCTTTTTAATTTCATCCAGAAAAAGTTCTTTTCGTATTGAATGTAGTTTCTGTCGTTCCAGTCTTTTTTCGTTACTTGTACTCATTAACTTTTACCTGAAAGTATCGGTTATTTATTCATCGTGATAATCTACCTCTAGACATAGTAATTCCAAAGAGAAAGATTGTGCAAATATATGTTGTTGGTGGTTGGGTTCGTGATCAAAAACTACAAGAATTAGGTTTTAATGTTCAGGCTCAGGATAAAGATTGGGTTGTTGTCGGTTCAACTCCTGAGGAAATGCTCAGTCGAGGATATCTATCGGTAGGGAAAGATTTTCCAGTATTTCTCCATCCAGTAACTCATGAAGAATATGCTTTAGCACGCACAGAAAGAAAAAATGGTCATGGTTATCATGGTTTTTTCTTTAAAGCTTCTCCGGAAGTTACGTTAGAAGAAGATTTAAAAAGGCGAGATTTAACAATTAATGCAATGGCATTAGATTCCAGGGGAAATTTAATTGATCCCTATGGAGGAATGCGAGATCTTCGATTGAGGATTCTACGTCATGTCAGTGAAGCGTTTGCAGAAGATCCGGTAAGACTTTTAAGGGTTGCTCGATTTTCAGCACGTTTTCCCGATTTTATAATCGCTGATGAGACAAAAAGGTTGCTCGCAGAGATTGTTCATCAAGGAGAAGCAGATACCTTAACTTACGAACGAGTCTTTAAAGAATTAGATCGTGCTCTAACCGAACAAAAGCCATCACTTTTTTTTAAAACGTTGTTGGAATCGGGCTATTTACAACGAGTGTTTCCATCCTGGCATTTATCGACTGAAATTCTAGAAAAGTTGGATGAAGTCGACTCTGAACAAATAAATCTCATACGGTTTGGTATAAGTTTTGCCAACTGTTCAGAGCAGGAAACGAAGCAAATTCTTCTTCGTTTACGATCTCCTGCGAAGTATGCCGATTTAGCTGTATTGATTTCAGGCTATGGCAGAATGTTTTCAAAACAAACGATGAATGCAGAAAAAGTATTGGAACTTTTGACAAAAACAGATGCAATAAGGCGCCCTAAACGTTTTCTTCTTTTATTGAAGATTGTTTCTTACTTAGATAATTCTGTCTCATCTCAATTTTGGGAAAAAATTCTGATGGCCGTTCAAGGTATCGATACAAAAGCGATAGCAAAAGCTCAAACATCCGCTAAAGAAATACCTCAAACGATATTTCGCTCTCGATGTAATGTTATTCAAGAAATTCTTCAATCAGATAAATTTACTAATAACGAATACGATAAAGGCGATTAGGATTGTGCTGGCAAGAGGGATCTGAATCGATCGTCCCAATAGTCGAAAATTTAAATCTCCCGGTAACCTACCTATTCCAAACTTTTGTAGCCAGGGAATTGCAGAGGTCAGGATAATTATTGCGATAAAAATAACAAGAAGCCATCTCATGGAGGTTATTGTGGCATATATTTTCAAAAAAGAGGAATTTAACTATGACAACTTTTAATGAGCTAGAAGCTTCAGGAAAATTTCGTAAGTATTTCCTAAAAGATTATAGGGTTCAGATTCCTATTGGTGTCTATGAACACGAAAAAGGAAGATTACAAACCGTTATTTTTAATGCCTGTGTTTTAGTTGATTTAGAAAATACAAGTGTGATAGATGATTGCATAACGAATGTTTATAACTATGAGGCGATAGCAGAGGCTATTAAACATTCCTTATCTGGTAATCATGTTTGCTTACAAGAAACACTTGTGGATCGGATTGCATCTAATCTTTTTGAGGATGAAAGGGTAAAGGCTGTACATATTAGAAGCGAGAAGACTGAAGCCTATAAAAATGCATTTAGTGTGGGAGTCGAGATTTGGAGAACAAAAAAATGACTGACGAAGTAAATCAGAAAGAAGAGCGTGAGCGTCTTTCCTTTGAAAATCGAAAATTAGAAAAGAGACTAGTACGTCGTTGTGCAGAAGCAATTACGGATTTTAATATGCTTCAAGATGGAGACAAAGTGATGGTTTGTGTCTCTGGAGGGAAGGATAGTTACGCTCTTTTGGATGCTTTAGTTCGATTACAGGGAAGAGCCCCTATAGATTTCACGATCTTGGCTGTATGTATTGATCAGCACTTACCTGGTTTTCCAAAAGAAAAGCTAATCAAACACTTTGAAACCCTTAAAGTTCCGTATCACATAGAAGATCAAGATACCTTCAAAATAGTTCAATCAAAATATCAAGATCCTAGAAATTACTGTTCGTTATGTTCTCGTTTACGTCGGGGAATTTTGTATCGACTTGCTCGAGAATTGAAATGCACCAAGATCGCATTAGGACATCATTTAGATGATGTTGTTAGTACATTAATGCTCAATATGTTCTATGGTGGCCGTTTAAAATCGATGCCTCCAAAGCTTTTAAGTGACGCTAAGGAACATATCATTATCCGTCCCTTGGTCTACATGAGAGAGAAAGATTTGACTCGCTGGAGCAAGGCAATGAAGTACGATTTGATTCCAAAATTATGTGGAGCCCATGATCTTTGCCGTCAGGAAATGAAAGAGATTATTGCTCGCATGGATCGAGAAACACCGGGAAGAGTAGAAAATATTTTCCGCAGTTTGATGCGAGTTGCACCGTCCCATTTGTTAGATTCTCAATGTTATGACTTTTCTCGTTTAGAGAAAGAAAGAGTAGAAGTTCAAGAAGACGGTAAAAATTAAATGATATTTTTTATTGAGAGTATGTCGATTAACTCCCAATGTAATTTTTTTTTTGT
>CAZBHT010000114.1:0-4457 GCA_964491655.1 uncultured Burkholderiaceae bacterium | reverse complement strand
AGCTTTCCGTAACAGAACCAGTTGTCCACGTTTCTGATCTTGCACTCCCAGAAGGTGTTGTTGCAGTTCTCAAACCAGGTGAAAACCCATCTGTTGCTTCAGCTGTTGTAGTTGAAGAAGAAGCTGGTGCAACAGAAGAAGCTGGCGCTGAAGAATCTGCTGCTAACTAATACTAGTAACTATTTATAGTTGCTTTAAATGCCCCGTAACTCACCATGGTTGCGGGGTATTTATTCAATGAACTAAAGGTGAATTCACCTTCGATATATATTGGATTAAATGTAAAGATTATGTCTGAAAATCCTTTTGTAAATCTTGGCTTATCTATCGATCTTTCTGAAACCCTTCTTAAGCTTGGTTTTGAAGAACCAACTCCAATTCAAAATTCAGCGATTCCTGTTCTAATTGAAGGAAAAGATGTTTTAGGACAAGCTGCTACGGGTACTGGTAAAACTGCTGCATTTTCTTTACCTTTAATTCAACGTTATTGTTTAGATCAAAGACCTGGTGCTCCATTAGTTCTCATTTTGACTCCTACCCGAGAATTATGTATTCAAGTATCAGAGTCTATTAATAGTTATTCTCACTCTTCCGGAGTTGTTGTTTTACCTATTTATGGTGGACAAGATTATTCTCGTCAGATCAGAGGTTTAAAGCGTGGTGTTCACATTGTCGTAGCAACACCAGGAAGAACTATTGATCACATCAAAAAAGGAACTTTAGATTTATCTAACATCAAAGCTGTCGTTCTCGATGAAGCCGATGAAATGTTAGATATGGGATTTGCTGAAGAATTAGAAGCTATTTTCGATATGCTTCCAGAAAATAGACAAAACGCATTATTTTCTGCCACGATGCCTGATCGCATTCTTCTTATGGCTGAAAGACGTTTAAATAATCACGTCAGTATTGAAATTCCGAGAGAGAAATATCTCGATAACGAAAAGCCACGAGTTAAGCAATCCGCTTATATCGTTGGAAAAAATTATAGATCTGCCGCTCTTGGTCGAGTATTAGATATTGAAAGTCCTAAATTAGCCATTGTTTTTGCTCGAACTCGTACAGAAGTTGATGAGTTAACCGAAACATTAAGAGGACGTGGATATTGTGTTGAAGCCCTTCACGGTGGTTTAGATCAACAACAGCGTGACCGAGTCATGAAACGTGCAAGAAATGGTTCTATTGATATTATCGTAGCGACAGACGTCGCCGCTCGAGGGATCGATATCGAACAATTGTCACACGTGATTAACTATGGTATTCCTTACTCTAGTGAAACCTATATCCATCGTATTGGACGAACAGGAAGAGCTGGAAGAGAGGGTTCTGCCATTACAATCTTAGAACCTAGAGAAGCTAGATTATTAAGAAATATCGAGAAGGAATTAAAGCAACGAATTCCAGTACTGTCTGTACCTACAGCAACAGACGTACACGCAAAACGTTTAGATTTAACAAAAACAGCAATTCATGAAATTTTGTTGTCTGATGAAAATCTAGATAAGTACTATCCAATTGTTGAAAATTTAACGGATGAATTTGATTTATTAAAGGTCGCCGCTGCCGCTGCTAAGCTTGCTAATGAATCGAGTTTTGGTGAATCCGACGAAATCGTCATTCCTAACACACATCAAAACTTTAACAAGAATACCTCAAATAAAGAAAAAGCTTCCTTCAAAAAGAATAAGTTCTCTTCTGAAGGAATGGTTCGCTTATTCTTCGGAATTGGTAGAAACACAAATATCCGTCCTCAAGATCTTGTTGGTGCCATTGCTAACGAAGTTGGTATTTCTTCAAAGAAAATTGGTGCAATCGATATTGCTGACAGATTTTCTTTGGTTGAGATCGATGGTGATGTAGCAGGAGATGTTGTCAAGACTCTACGTAACGTATACATCAAAGGTAAACAAGTCATTGTTCGTTACGATAGACCAGAATTTAGCAAAACAAAGCCTGCAAAGAATTCCAACGATCGATTCAAAGGTGATGTAAAACCCAGAAGAAAAAACTTTAAATAACATTTATCAAAATGAAATTAGCCGAAGGAATTAAACTCATCGTTGGTTTAGGTAATATTGGTAACGAATATGCAGAAACAAGGCACAATGTCGGTTTCTGGTATGTTGACCAGATTGCTCAGCGACACAATACTCTCTTTACAGAACAAAAGAAATTTCTGGGTAAAACAGCAAAAATTCGTTTAAACAGTGATGAGCTTATCCTTCTAAAACCTTCTACTTTAATGAATCGATCGGGATTATCTGTTGTTGCTTTATCGCACTTCTATAAACTACAACCAAAACAGATATTGGTGGTACACGATGATCTCGATCTAATGCCCGGTGTAAAAAAATTTCGCTTAGGGGGTGGTACTGGAGGCCACAATGGTCTAAAAAGTATTACCCAACAATTGGGATCTAGTGACTATTACAGACTTCGATTTGGTATTGGTCACCCTAGATCCCTAAATCTTCAAATACAAGTAGCTGATTTTGTTTTATCTTCACCAAGCAAGGAAGATCGATCGAAAATTGATGATTGCATCAAATCATCGCTCACAGTGATCGATGATTTGTCTAAAGGAAATTTCGATTTAGTTTTTCAACAAGTTAATACAAAGTAAAGATTGCTAAATAAACGGTAAATTTTCCTCTGATACCATTTAAAAAAACATATAACACTCAAGTAACAGAAATAAATAGTTTTTTTCGTTACTGAAACAAGAAATTATCGATAATTATTTTTAAAAATGGTAGGATGTTAGATTCTATTTCACATAGATTCTTTGAACGTTAACTTGTTTTAACGAAGTGCTCTTTGAGCAATAACTTTGAACGTTATACAAAACAACTGTGATAACCAAAAAATCACAGAAATTACTAGATCTAATTAATCTTTAATAGGGATACGAATGGGATTAAAGTGCGGAATTGTTGGCTTACCTAATGTTGGTAAATCAACTTTATTTAATGCGTTAACAAAAGCTGGTATTGCTGCGGAGAACTACCCGTTCTGTACCATTGAGCCCAATGTAGGCATTGTTGAAGTACCAGACCCTCGCCTCGATAAACTGGCTGAAATTATTCATCCTCAAAGAACTGTTCCTGCAACTGTTGAATTTGTTGATATCGCAGGTCTTGTTGCAGGTGCTAGCAAGGGGGAAGGCTTAGGTAATCAATTCCTAGCTAACATCCGAGAATGTGATGCTATTGCTCATATCGTTCGTTGCTTTAACGATGAGAATATTGTTCACGTTGCCGGTCAAGTTAACCCAATTGAAGATATTGAAGTGATCAATACTGAATTAGCTCTAGCTGATTTAGCAACGGTTGAAAAACAATTAAATCGATATTCCAAACAAGCTAGATCCGGTGGCGATAAGGAAGCTTTAAAACTAGTTTTAGTATTGGAAAAAATTCTTCCAGCTTTAAATGAAGCAAAGTCTGTTAGAAGTGTTGATTTAACAGAAGACGAACTAAAAATTATTCGTCCTTTATTCCTTCTTACAGCAAAACCCATCATGTACGTTGCAAACGTAGAAGAAGATGGCTTTGAAAATAACGAACTTTTAAATCAAGTTAAAGAATACGCACAAAAGGAAAAAGCTCCTGTTGTTGCAGTTTGCGCTAAAGTTGAAGCTGAAATTTCTGATCTCTCAGAAGAAGATAAACATATTTTCTTAGAAGATATGGGAATGGAAGAACCAGGATTAGACCGTTTAATCCGTGCAGGATATGAACTTCTTGGTTTACAGACCTACTTCACAGCAGGTGAAAAAGAAGTTCGTGCATGGACAATCCACAAGGGTGACTTAGCCCCGCAAGCTGCTGGTGTCATCCATACCGATTTTGAAAGAGGTTTCATTCGTGCCCAAACGATTGCCTACGAAGATTTTATCCAGTACAAAGGCGAAGCTGGCGCCAAAGAAGCTGGAAAGATGAGAGCAGAAGGCAAAGAATACGTAGTCAAAGATGGCGATGTAATGAATTTCTTATTTAACGTTTAATTTATATGGCATTAACCAGTACAAAACAAAGAATTACAATAGGCTCTCGACTCCGTGAGGAGAGAGAAAGGCTCGGCTATTCTGAATTGCAGATTGCTCAGCTTCTAGGTATTCCATTAGAGACCTATTTACGCTTTGAATCTGGTGAATCCGATCCTGGGATATATCGGATGCCTAGATTATTTGCTATTGGTTTTGATGTCCTTTACATCATTACCGAAGAAAGACACATTCCAGGACTAGAGGAAGATCTCTTATTGAAAAGATTTAGATCTCTTTCCTTAAAAGGAAAAGTGGCTATCTTCAATACGATGGATGCCCTTGAGCGTTTAGGCCCAAACCTTAAACAGAAGATTAGAAAAGTGAAACGAACTCACGAATAAATAAAAGTTTACTAATCTGCAATTTTCTAATTGCAGATTTTTTTACCCTCCAAAATACATCTAATTGC
>CAZBHT010000113.1:0-4461 GCA_964491655.1 uncultured Burkholderiaceae bacterium | reverse complement strand
TGAGACCTCCGTGGGTAAGCTCACAATCTTTCCCGTCATCTATCCGCCACATTTACACCTCGGATTCCGTGTAGCTTTGGGCTTCAACTTGTGTAGCAGTCTTACCCATCCTCGTATGCCTCATGTGATTCCTGTTCGTCGGACCAACGGTTTGCCTCGGGCTTCTTTCAGATTCCACCTCACGATGGACACCCTTGCCTTTGACTATGCGCTTGGTGCTACCTCCTGCGCTCGGGACTTGCACCCGTTAGATTGTGCGCATGCCACGCACACTACAAAGGGCATCCAATGCGAACTGGATGCCCTTTGTATTTGGATTTCTTTTTATCAAAAAGAAACCCCGACCGGCCTACTCCTGACTGATCGGGGAGGTACCAACAAAGTGTTGGTACTTATTCATCTAATTTACTGATAATCGTCACAGCCGATTAAAAGACTGTTGTTGCAACGAAGCCGAAGCAAACTGCGAAAACGATTGCCAATAAACCAGGGAGGAAGAATGCATGGTTGAAGATGTACTTACCGATGCGTGTAGAACCTGTATCGTCCATCTGAACAGCGCCAAGGAGAGTTGGGTATGTTGGGAGAACGAACAATGCGGAAACAGCAGCGAAAGTAGCAACAAGCATGTAAGAATCGCCTGGGTTTGCAGCAGTGATACCTAAGGCAGCGATGATGGTTGGAGTAATAGCCTTAGCAGTTGCAGCCTGAGAGTACAACAACATAGCAGCTAAGAAGAATACAACAGCCAACAAAGCAGGATACTGAGCAACTGTAGAGGAAGCTAACTGCTTGATTTCACCGGAGTGACCAGCAACGAATGTATCGCCAAGCCAAGCAACACCGAGAACACAGATACATGCAACCATACCGCTCTTGAATACGCTAGAGTTAGCGATTTCGCCCAATTGGATGTGGCATAACCATGTGATCAAAGTACCAACCAAGAGCATTAAGCTCATGATAGCAGCGTCACGGCTAACAACAACAGGCTTGATCAAACCAACAGCTGGAGAAATAGCGGAGGCGTAAAGAACAACAGCGACAACGCCAAGTAAGAAGATTGCTACAGAGCGCTTTGCATATGGCTTCAACTTAGTTTCATGAGTAGCAGTCTTAGCCTGTACTAAACCAAGCTTCAAACGTTCTTGATAAACAGGATCCTTGGAGAGGTCCATGTTGGAGATCAATGTCATGATGAAGGCAGTCAACATACAGCCAGCGAATGTTGTCAACAACCAAATACCTAAGAGGCTAGGATAGCTCCAACCCAAAGGTTCAAGCACACCAGACATATAAATAACAGCAGCAGAAACAGGAGATGCTGTAATAGCGATCTGACTAGAAACTACAGCGATTGACAATGGTACGCATGGACGAACATTTTCACCCTTAGCCACTTCAACGATCACAGGGATCATAGAGAAAGCTGTGTGGCCAGTACCAGCAAAAATAGTCAATACATAAGTAACAATCGGAGCTAAATAGTTAATGTATTTAGGATTGCTACGGAGAACACGTTCTGCGATCTGAACCAAATAGTCAAGACCACCAGCAAGTTGCATAGCAGAAATTGCTGAAATAACAGAAGCAATAATCAAGATAACGTCCCAAGGAATATTACCTGGTTTCATACCAAGGCCTAAACCTAAGACGAGTACGCCAGCACCACCAGCGTAACCAATACCGATACCGCCTAAACGAACGCCCAAATAGATAGCGCCCAATAAGACGATAATCTGGAGAATAAGCATAATATCCATGATAGTTCCAAGAGAAGGATTAACCTTCTTATATTTTTTAAATAAAAGCGAAGGTAAAAATTAATTTACCTTCACTTCTAAGTCCCGTCTGAAATGGAGTAAATCCCAGACGGGATTGTGGTTTAAGTTGTTAAGAATAAATTACTTAACAAATTTTGGATTAATCAGGTTAGCAGTGTTGAATGTTGCATCCCACTCTTCCTGAGTCATCATCTTCTTTTCATCAACAACGATCTGATGTAAAGACTTGCCTGTGTTGTAACCTTCCTTAGCTACAGCAGCACAAACCTGGTAACCGAAGTGTGGCTTCAACAATGTAACGATACCGATAGAGTTCATTACATAGTCACGGCAACGTTCTTCGTTAGCGGTAACACCGTCAACCAACTTAGTGCGGAGTGTGTCGCAAGCATTGGTCATAACCTTCATCTGGATGTACAGAGCGAAAGTAATAACAGGTTCCATAACGTTGAGCTCGAGCTGACCAGCAGAAGCAGCAAGCATTACAGTTGTGTCAAGACCAATTGCGAGGAAGCTAGCTTGGTTAGCAACTTCAGCAGCAACAGGGTTTACCTTACCTGGCATGATAGAAGAACCAGGTTGTAACTGAGGAAGATTGATTTCCTTCAAGCCACAACGAGGACCAGAAGCAAGAAGACGAATGTCGTTGCAAACCTTAGTCATCTTAACAGCCAAGCCCTTGATGGCGCTGGAAAGAGTCTGGTAAGAACCACAGTCGCTAGTTGCAGCGATAAGGTCAGCACTGTTCTTGAAATCGATACCTGTAAGCTGAGCAAGATACTTAACAGCCAATTCTGGGTAGCCAGGAGCAGCTGTAACAGTTGTACCAATAGCTGTAGCGCCGAGGTTAACAACCTTCAAGTGTTCTTGAGCAGCGCGAAGATTTTCGATTTCGTCGTTAATGGTGAAGCCCCAGCCATGGAATTCCTGGCCAAGAGTCATAGGAACAGCATCCTGAAGGTGAGTACGACCCATCTTCAATGTCTGATCGAATTCCTTAGCCTTTGCGTAAAGAGAATCACGCAACTGTTCTGCAGCCTTGATCAAAAGATTTGAACGAAGGATGAAGGAAATATGCATAGCTGTAGGATAAGCGTCATTGGTAGACTGACCGAAGTTAGCGTCGTTATTTGGGTTAACGATGCTGTAGTCACCCAACTTGCCACCTAAGTGTTCGATAGCGAGGTTGGAGATAACTTCGTTTGCATTCATGTTAGTACTGGTACCAGCACCACCCTGCAACCAGTCTGTAATGAACTGATCACGATACTTGTCAACATTATTGATAATCTGATCACAAGCCCAGATCATAGCGTCAGCAACTTTAGCGTCAACAACGCCGAGATCTTTGTTGGCCATAGCAGCGGCCTTCTTCATGTAGGCAAAGCCAATGATGAAGAATGGTTCCTGATTCATGCCCATTTCAGTGATACAGAAATTTTCCTTACCACGCAAAGACTGAACGCCATAAAGCGCAGTTTCTGGAACTTCAAGATCACCGATAAAGTCATGTTCAATACGAGACATGTAAATTGCTCCTCATAAACGAATTAACATCCAGCTACTCGCGTAGCTGGTTATACCTGCCATACAAACGCCAAATTAAGCATTTGATTGACAATCAATACAAAGAAGGCAGTAACTACAGTAATCGTTTCACTGCCCCACTTTTTTGATGGCGCCAACTTTAATCCTTTTTGTAAAAAAAAGAAATATTTTTTTTACAACATAACGAAATAATCGTTAATTTTCACAATACGGTAAATTAAAGAAAAATTTATCATTAACATTCATAGTGTTGCGTTTTTGTTTTCACATAGTGGAAATAAAAACGTGCATATAGTATTTACCCTATGATTTTAAGGAAAGATGAATATAATAATTATCTTTTTTAAATCAAGTAATTAACAACTTATAAAAACAGATATATCGTATTGTGGGAATACTTAATCAACATTTGAATAAGTAAATTCATATAAACAATTTTATTTATAAGGTATTTTTAATCCCTTTTACCGAAGGGAAACCCCTAATCAAATTAAATCTGGGATACGTTTTAACCGTTAAAAATAGATAGAACATCTAAAAAATAACCGGTAAACGGAAAGCAAACTGAAATCTTACTTTCAGTAGACAATAAGCGAAACCTTTCTTTTATTGCTTTACTTACCTACCTATTTTTAGTTTTAAAAGAATAATTGAACGGCTAAGTAGTTTTTTGAAAATAGATCTCGTTATCTTAACGAAGATCAGTGATATTGATGTGATGAATCCTATTGTTGTAAATGATGAACTAGATATTAGAAAAGCCCTCTACGTAAAACATAGAGGGCTTTAATCAAACAGCTAAAGAGTAATCAACTCATTAGTCTAATTTGAGTTCGCGAAGCGGAATAACACGCTTTTGAGTACGCTGAGTCTTGCCAGAAATACCCTGTTCAGCCATCTTACGACGGATGAAGGCAATCTGAGTCTTCAATGGCAAGTCTTTTGGACAGAAGTCATGACATGCCAAGAGGGTCATACAGCCGAATACACCGCTTTCTGTACCCATAACCTCGTAGTAGTCAGCGTCAGTACGTGTATCACGTGGGTCCAAACGGAAGCGAGCGATCTTGTTGATAGCAACAGCACCAACGAAATCTGGACGCATACGGAAATTACCACAAGATGCTAC
>CAZBHT010000112.1:0-4484 GCA_964491655.1 uncultured Burkholderiaceae bacterium | reverse complement strand
CTAGGAAGCGGTTACTTGATTGTTTATACCGTTATGTTCCTCATTGTTGATCTATCAACATTTGTAATGGGCTCGGGTAATGCAGCCTTCTTTAGCTTTGCTCCAATGATTCCTGGAATTTGTCAAACTGTTGGTGGTAATGCACAGTGGATGTTAACAGGTATGCAGTTATCTTCTGGGTGTATCCGTTCGATGAGTCCGATTGCTGGATGTGTTATTGCAATTGCAGGTTTAGCGAATTTTTCTCCGTTTGATATTGTTCGAAGAACTGCTTTACCTATGTTAACGGGGTTCATCACAATTTATGTAATGTCGAGTATGTTCGCATAAATATTTAGGATCAGTGAGTGGTGAAGGAATTACAGACTTTGCCATTCATATATAAAGAAAAGGTAGATAAGCATCACAGCCTATCTACCTTTAATTTTTAAATTAAACGAAACTTAGTTATTTAGAAGCACGTTTACGTTTAATGATTTCACTCAATCCAACTACTAAGAGAGCACCAACAACAGCGGCTACGTAATGGACGGTCTTAGTATCTGTGATGTATTCAGTGAGCATTACGTCACCTACGATCAAACCACCACCGATCCAACCGAGAAGAGCTGCGCCCAAAGTCACAATAATCGGGAATCGATCAAAGAGCTTGAGAATAATCTGGCTACCAAAGATGATGAATGGGACGCTAACCAAAAGACCAAAGATGATGAGGATGGTCTGGTGGTGAGAGGCGGCTTGCTGAGCGGCTCCAGCGATACCGATCACATTATCAATACTCATTACCAAGTCAGCAACGATAATTGTCTTGATAGCACCCAATAACTTAGTACTTGCCTCAATATTGCTGTCTTCTTCTTCATGTGGAACCAAAAGTTTGACTCCAATCCAGACTAAGAGAGCGCCAGCTACCACCTTTAAGAAAGGCAACTGTAAGAGGTAAACGGCACAAGTGATCAAAACGACACGTAAGGCAATCGCACCGAATACACCCCAGAAAATACCTTGCTTACGCTGTTTAGCAGGAAGGTTTCGGCAAGCTAGGGCGATGACGACTGCATTGTCGCCACCTAACAAAATATCAATCATGATAATTTGTGCAACGGCACCCCAGTGAATCGTTGAAAAAAACTCAGTAATAAATTCCATTAATCAGGTTCCCTTTAGTCTGATATGTTTATTTTTAATGTGCTTGAATTGAAGTGATCATGCTACCAGAGAAAAGCAGACATAGGATAACAATCACGATGATTGAAGCAATATTCAACCAGAATCCAGCACGAATCATTTCACTTATTTTGATACGACCTGTAGAGAATACCATGGCATTCGGAGGGGTACCAACTGGCATCATGAATGCGAAGGAGGCACCGAGGGTCGCAGCGATCAGCATAGATTCAGGGTGAAGGTTCAATGAGTGAGAGATGGACGCAATGATTGGCATCATCGTAGCGGCCAATGCTGTATTCGAGGTGAATTCTGAAACGAAGGTTGTGGTTGCAGTAACACCAGTAATGAGGACCCAGTTCGGTAAGTTGGCTAAAGCGGTAGCTTGTGCACCTAATACCTGGGAGGCACCAGTGGATTGAATCGCAGCGCTCATGGCAAGGCCTCCACCAAAGAGTAATAACACGTCCCAAGCAATCGCTTTAGAAGCGCTATCCCAGTCAAGCGCATGTACGCCATTAGTGCGATCAACGGGAATGAGGAAGAGAAGGATACCAGCGGCCATGGCGATGGTTTCATCTCTAAGGGGCTTGAGTGGTAACGTACCGTTGATTTCAATACCTCGGATGAGAGGGCCAAAGGTCCAGAGCAGGGCGGCGGTGATAAAGACCGTAAGGACAATCTTTTCACCACGAGTCATGGCACCTAATTTTTTGAGTTCTTGATTGACCCATTCTTTTCCGCCAGGAATCGCATCGATCTGTTCACGGAATAATACCTTTACGAGCATTAAATAAGCTAAGGTAAGGATGATGGAGACAACAGGAATCGATAATTTCATCCAAGCTAAGAAACTAACCTGGTCACCGTAAGTCTGTTCAACAAAGCGAGCAAAGATGCCGTTTGGTGGTGTACCGATGAGTGTTAAAACACCACCAATACTGGCTCCGTAAGCAACAGATAGAAGCAATGAAACTTGGAAATTGTGTTCTCGTTTATCGATAGATTCATTGTTTCGAGTTGAACGAACAACGTTAATGAGGGCAATGGCGATTGGAAGCATCATCGCAGCGGTGGCGGTGTTACTAACCCAAGCAGATAAGAAAGCCGTTGCCAACAAAATACCTAGAATAATCTGCTGTGGTTTGGTTCCGACCAATTTAATGGTCAATAACGCAATGCGTCGGTCCACACCCCAACGAGCAAGAGCGCCAGCAATTAAGAAACCACCGAAGAATAAAAAGATGGTACCGCTAGCGTAGTGTTTGAGGGTATTAGCCGAAGAAGCAATCCCAAGAAGAGGGAAGAGTACGATAGGAAGTAATGCTGTGATCGCAATTGGAGTCGCTTCTGTAAACCACCAAATCGCCATCCATAGGACGATAGCAAAACAAGCTCGGGCGGCGTGGGAAAACTCAACCAATTGCCCGGCTGGGTTGGTGTAATGCTCTGGAAGAATAAAGTACAGAGCCAGCGCCATTAACGGCCCAAGGAGCAGCGGAATCAGCTTTGTTCTGCTGGGGATTTCTCCCGTTTCGAGATATGTATTGTGCATAAAGTGTCTCCATCGGTACTGATCACAATAAGTATCCACAATGAATAAAGTATTCTTTTATTCCATGAGAACGGATATACAGTGAAACAAAAAAATTACATGGAAGCAGAATATCATAAAAATGATAAGTTTTTACCGCAATGTAAAAAAATATATGCAATGTAGGGAATTTTTATCGCACCAATACAAGAAATAAAATATCCCGCGGAAAAAAGAATATTTTCCTACGGGATTTTCTAATTCGATTTCTGTACTTTTTATTGTTCTTCTTCAACGTCAACTGGTTTCATCTTAAGATCACTTTCTAAGTGGCGAGTAGCTAGTCTGACGGTGTCGATTGCACGAATTGCATTGATAATTTTTTGTAAATGACGACTATCAGAAACCTGGATCGTTAACATGAGTCGGGCTACATCAGGACTTAATTGAATCATGTTAAAGCCCGTGATACTCGACTGTTGCTGTGCAATCGCAGAAGTGATGAGTTCTAATGTGGCGTGTGTATCGGAGACTTCGACGTCTAACTTACATGCATATACACGCTTAACGTCCGGAGCCCACTGCTGTTCATGCCAATTTTCTGGATCCACTCGGAAGCCTCTTTGGCAATGTGAACAACCTTTGCGGTGAATGTGTGTGGTGTTAGTCGCTTCGATGTAATGCCCTAAAATCTCATCATCTGATGGGACTGGAGTACAGCATGGAGCCAACTTAAAGTTCCCCTTGAGATTAAGAATTGGAGACTTGATCTCAGTAGCTACTTGTTGAGCGGTAGAAGCTGAATGCAATAAGTGCAAAACAAGAGCAGGATCTTTTTGACCGGTACCAATTGCAGAGAGTAAACCTTCCTTACTATCAAAGCCGTTCGATTTCCAAACACGTTCCCAATTACTGTCTGTTAAGTTCTTCAGTGACAGATGCTGTTGATCCGCAACGGTATTTAATAAGTTGCGACCTAATTCAGTACTACCGTCTTTATCTAACTGGCGTAAATACTGTCGAATTTCAGCTCGAGCACGACCGGTACGAACCGTAGCAAGCCACTGTGGATTCGGACAAGCTTTTGGACCGGTGATAATTTCAACCATTTCGCCATTGTGTAATTGGCGAGTCAATAGTGACGGTTCACCGTTAATACGACACCCAATACAAGCATTACCAATGTCAGAGTGAATCTGATAGGCAAAGTCAACAGCTGTAGATCCTTTTGTTAGCTGAACGATACGACCCTTAGGTGTAAAGATATAAACGCGATCCGGGAAAATTTCAACTTTGATGTTTTCCATGAATTCAAGCGAAGTACCACTTTGACGCTGAATGTCTAATAGGCTTTGTAACCATGCTTGAGTAGAAGATTGCAAATCATCACTATTACGGTCTCTGTAAAGCCAATGAGCGGTAATACCGTCTTCACAAACATGATGCATTTCATGAGTGCGAATAATAAATTCGACCGGAATGCCTTTTGGACCTAAAACGGTGGTGTGCAAACTTTGATAACCGTTCGATTTAGGGATGGCTACAAAATCTTTAAAACGCCCCGGGACCGGTTTATAAGAAGCGTGGATCACGCCAAGAGCTCGATAACAGTCTTCTCGAGTCGGTACCAGGACGCGGAAGTTATGAACGTCAAGAACTTCAGAAAAGCGGATCTTTCGTTCTTTCATCTTGCTGTAAACACGCCATAACCCTTTTTCTTTATCCTCGACTTCAGCTCGGATCTTATTGCGAGCGAGAGCATCTGCGGCTTCGTGCTTAACTT
>CAZBHT010000111.1:0-4490 GCA_964491655.1 uncultured Burkholderiaceae bacterium | reverse complement strand
AGGAAAAGGTAAATAGCAAAATGATTAAAAGACGGATGCTTCAAACTTATTGAACTATGAAAGTAGTCTTAACAAATTGGGAAATCTATAACGACTTGGTTTTCTGCCTTTACCTTCAGCAATTTTTTCAATCAATCCTGCTGAAATCAATTTATTAATAACCTGAATAGCAATTTGTTTTGTCATTTTTGGTGTTGAATTCTTCAACATATCTGGGATACTAAATATAGGCTTTGTAAAAACGTAATCCAAAACACTAATAGCATAGGATGAGTTTGTTGCTATAGAAAAATCCGCCTTAGATTTCTCATATAAATGGGTCATTTGTACCAATAAATCTGCATTTGACCGGCTATGCTCTATCACGGCTTCCAAGAAGAAAGTCAGCCAACTATTCCAGTCACCTTCTTTTGAAATTTTGTTAAGACAGTCATAGTACCGAGCACGATGCCTTTGTAAATAAGCACTCATGTAGAAACACGGATTATTGAGGACTTTTTGATAAGTCAAAAATAATGAGATTAACAACCGTCCCATTCGACCATTGCCATCTAAAAATGGATGAATCAATTCGAACTGTGCATGCATAATTGCAGTTCGGGTAATTGGATTAATATCTTCCCTAGACAAAAAGACAATCAAATTATCCAGCAGGTCTTGTATATAGATCGGATCCGGAGGTACATAAGAAGCTTGCTCCATTGACGAACCTGGCATTCCAATATGCACCTGAGTCTGTCGAAATTGTCCTGGATTTTTATTCGCTCCTCGGTTCCCATCGAGTAATTTTGCATGAAGAGATTTAATAAAAGACAGGGACAATGGATATCCTTGTTCGATCATTTCAATTCCAATTATCATAGCGTTATGATAGTTGAGTACCTCACTCACATCATCTCTTCTTTCCAATGGAACAACAACACCAGCATTCTCCCCCATAATTTCATCAAAGGTCGTAACAGTTCCTTCTATTACGTTTGAACATTGAGCTTCTTTCATCAACCAGGTAAGCCAGAATAAATTAGCTTTGGCAGAAGCAATCATCATCCCGTCTAGGCGTGACAAAGCAGAAACCGCCTTGTACTCCAAACTCGTATGAGAGCGCCACGGAAAACTTTCACCTTCAGTAGGCAACAAAGCCAAATTAAACGGAACTACAGACATAAAAAAGACCACTCAAACCTAGTGTTGATATACGTAAACAAATTATAGTTAACTAAAAGACGTTTTAATGTACACAAAATATTTTGAGTCCATTCAAATGGTGATTTAGTGTACACAAGTATTCCGTAGATCACTCTACTCAAAAGATTATTCAAAGCCGTAAACACGTGTGTTGTGTAAATCCATACAAAATTTTTATAGCCTTATGTGTTAACAAAGTACCAATTTCTTTAACACATAACATAAATGTGTTAAAGAAATTGCCATTTGCTTAACATATTTATCTCATCATCTTATTGATTCCTTGCTTCAACAATCGGTGAGTAGCTCGTGTTTCTCATAAGGAAAATCTACAAATTCCTGTGCGTTTGGATTCAATCATCTACAGATAACACAAGTACTCATCTATTAAAAATGGGGTATAGCTAGCCAATCGATGAGTAATTTATGTTCTGAAAAAGGCTAGACACTAAGAAATTTGTAAATCTAGTCCTTGACAGGACGGAGTGATCCACAGATTTTCTATTTCATCACCTTAAATCTAATCGAAAGAAAGTCATAAAGAAGTTGAGATCGTAACTCACTTAATTTGTTTGGATCCTTGGGCAAATTCATTTTGATCTCCTTTGATAATTTATCAAATATAGGAAATGACAGAATGATTAGAAAGCATGACAATATTGTCAACAAATAAGCAACTTATCGTAAGTCCCACATTAACGACATAACACATTGAATATTAATAATCATTCCGCATAAGCCTTTATATTAAGATAGGTAAAAACATTCACCAATATGAGATTTTTAATTCATTTTCTCATCATTTTTTGATTAGATTTGACTAAATTGATGACAAAATAAAATAAAAAGGGTTCAAAATGACTTTAATTGAAACTGAAACCGTAGAGTTAAAGTCCATAATGGTTGATGATATCTGTAAAGAAATCATAGCCTTTGCTAATACCAAAGGCGGCACACTATATATTGGCGTAGAGGACGATGGGAAGATCCTAGGTATTGAACATCCGGACAAAGAAATTTTACGACTCAATAACATGGTTCGTGACTCAATTAAGCCGGATCTCACTATGTTTATTCACTACGACACACTTTTGATTGAAGCGAAAAAGGTGATTAAAGTTACCGTACAAAAAGGTACGGATCGACCTTACTATCTTAGTAATAAAGGCTTAAAACCTAGTGGGGTTTATGTTCGTAATGGCACCTCAACGGATCCCGCTACGGATAATGCCATTCGAAAAATGATCAAGGAAACCGATGGAGACAGTTTTGAATCGATGCGTTCTTTAGAACAAGATCTCACGTTTGAGGCAACTAAAGAACAATTTCAAAAACGGAATATTCCTTTTGATGATACAAAAATACAGACTTTTGGGATGGTTTCTAAAGATGGTACATATTCCAATGTTGCCCTACTATTATCTGATCAATGTACTAACACCATAAAACTAGCTACATTTAGTGGAATCGATAGAACAACATTTCAGGATCGACAGGAATTAAGTGGCTCTTTGTTCCAACAAATGGAAGATGCCTATGCTTACATCAATCTAAGAAATCGAGTTGCATCGACCATTACAGGACTATATCGTACCGATACTCGAGACTATCCCGAAGAGGCTTTACGAGAAGCCTTACTGAATTCTTTAGTCCATCGGGATTATTCGTATAGTGCTAGTACGCTAATTAGTGTTTATGACGATCGAATTGAATTCGTTTCTGTCGGTGGCTTACCTGACGGCATTACCTTGGATGACATTATGTTAGGTCTTTCCGTTTGTAGAAATCCGAAGTTAGCCAATATTTTCTACCGTTTAGAACTGATTGAGGCTTATGGCACGGGCATGCCCAAAATTATGAAAGCATACAAAGGAAGTGATATCAAACCCAAAATTGAAGTTACACCAAATGCTTTTAAGATCACATTACTAAATCGAAATGTGACATCTAAAGACAATACTCCTAATCTAGAAGGAATCAGCGTTGAGAAAAAACAAATTCTTGACTTTATTAATAAACAAGAAGCTATTGTACGTAGTGACGTCGATCTATTATTAAATATTAGTCAATCAACTTCCAACCGTATTCTTAGGCAAATGGTTAACAAGGGTTTGATTTACCAAGAAGGTGCTGGTCGTAGTAGCAAATATAAGAAAAAGTAATTTTGAAATGATCAGGAGCTCATAACTGATTATCCAGCTCGGGCAAGAATATTTGTCATTGAAAAATCACGGAAGCAAATATGAATCATTTTAATTTAATACAACTATATGAAAGGACAAAACCACAGACATTTGGAGAGAATCAAATCCGTCAATTTAAAAATTATCTTGTTGATTTAATGTCTGAATTGAATCTCGAAAGAGTTCCCGATAATGAGCTAATCGAATACATAGTAACCTTGACGCAAGATACACCTCAAGACGGATGTCGTTACCATTTAAGTGCCGGAATAAAAACAATTGATATTTTCTTAAATCAGTATCGCTTCATATCTCCTGAAGGACGCAGAGATTTTTTTCATGAACTTTCCTTCGATTTATATCGTCACGTAGATTGGGCAGAAGAAAAATTAGGTAGGTCTTTTAGGCAGATTTTATGTAAGGACTACACACCTGAACCCGCTCTAATCTTCTATACAGCAAGTTGCGCCTTATATAGAACCAGGGAACATACTCTTCATTTAGGAAGCGTATTTTTCATTAGACAGGCTTTAGAAATTTTAATAAATAACTTACTTGGAATTACTCAAATAAACAAAATAATTAAGGGAGAACTTAGACCATACAGTGGTCATACAAAATTTTGGGAATTTTTATTAAAGTTGGAAAAAGAGGGAAGCATTGCATTTCCAACCAATTTTAATACTGACTATTTAATTCTATCGATTAAGTGGTGTAATAGGTGCGTTCACAATGGGGAGATCCCCAAACTTTATTTCGTTGAGCTCTTGCTTGATTACTTACGTCCGCTGTTTGCTTTACCATTCTCTACCGAGAATGAACAGTCGTTATTTCGAATGTTTATTGATTTAGATACTTTCCGTTCTAAATTTGAAGAAGAACAAAAAAATTTAATCTGGGAGTGGCAAGATCCAAAGGATCAAATGAAATATTGGTTATGTGTGGACCGTGCTGAAATAACCAATTCAGAAGATAAATAAATATTTGATAAAAGTTCTTGTACCTGAAGCAATTACCACTGTACGGAGCATAATTTTTGATTACTCTTGCAATTCAATATTTGAAGTCACTAGTGTCCCGTTAAAATTGCCTCCCCCATTGTTTATGGAAATAGGGTTAAAT
>CAZBHT010000110.1:0-4494 GCA_964491655.1 uncultured Burkholderiaceae bacterium | reverse complement strand
AATGCTTCAACGGTTCCGTTGAAGGTTGTGTTTTGACCGGTAACATTTAAATTAGTTCCTTCTGAAGTTTTAACATTACCGTTAACGGTTACGGACTCTGTTCCTAGGAAAGAAACATCTCCAGATCGGTTAATTACGGCATAGTTTGGTGAATTGATAATGATGCTACCGGCCTTGATAGAGGTATGAGCCTGGAAGTTTTCATTAGCCTGATCTTCAACAGAACTTACCTTATAGGAAACATTTTGAATAGCAGCCTTTGTGTCGCCTTCGAATGTGTTTTCGATTGTTACGGTACTGCCTTCGTTACCTTCAATTGTCAATTCAAAAGGTTGATTGGTTGTGTAGGCATTATTAACAATACCGTAGTCTTTACCGCTAATTAAAAGAGTATCGAAATCCTTTAGTTTGAGATACTTACCACCTCGACCACTTACATCATTCGGAATATTGATAGCGTCTTCGCCCTTGATCGTAATGGTTTTTGCAGAAATTTCGTTAGAGCCATAGCCACTGATAGCTACGCCTTCGCTTTCAATCGTGACAGAATTTGCTGCAATCGAACGAGTTCCCGTATATAAAGCTGTTCCTGCGCTCTTTAAGGTTAAATCGGCGTTACCAGTAATAACACCACTTCCAACGATCGTTTTATCTTCTGAGTTGATGGTAACGTTCGTTCCTTCTACAAGGTTAATCGTTGTACCATTAGTTAAATCCAAAGAACCATTAATGGTTGTTGTAGAACTGTTAAGTGCTAACGTAGCTTCTTTTTCAACTGAGACATTGCCATTGATGGTCGTCGTATCTCCAGAAACACTCAAAGAACCATCGGTCAGCCAAACAGAACCGTTAACGGTAACATTTTTTCCTTGAAGAGTTGTTTTACCAGGAGAGTATTGCAGAATGGCACCAGTAAGATTTAAATCTCCATTTTTTGCATTGAGTGTGACAGAACCGTTCGCAGAATCTGCAGATGTCCATAATGCATAGTTTGGCGAAGCAATGTCAATAGAGTCTGCATTGATTTCTACGGAACCATATGACACGATAGCAGTACTGGCTAGATCCGCATCAACGGTGCCGGCATTGATAATAAGATTCTTGTTATCGCCTGTAACGGTAATTTGATGTGCATCCACATCTAATTTATTCGCAACATTCAATGTGAGAGTACTACCTGACTTGGCATCACCATTGTAAAAAGCAGAAAACATCTTTGAACTAACCGTGACATTATCAGCGTTGATTGTCAGATTGGTTGTAGGTGCTCCAGATTGAGCTTGTAAATTAATGCCTCCAGACTGTGAATTAATCGTAAAATCCTTAACGGTGATATCAGCAGAATAACCGTAAACACCGTAATAACCTGCATCTGAAGTATTAATCGTTACACTTTCTTCAGCGGCCCAGCCTTCATTACCTTTGATAGTAAAAGTGGTGCTACTAATATCCGCAGCAATTGCACTACCGCAAGTTAAAGTAGCGATCACAGCTACTGCTGTAGCAGTTTTTCTAAATAATGATCTACTCATGGAGTACTCCTTGTTAATTCAAAAACGTTAACGCGCGCATTCGTTAACAAGGTTAAAATACGCCAAAATATCGGGGGGGGTTGACCTAGATCAAACTTTGTTCATTTAGTTGAAATTTATTTCAATTACATTTTTGCATTTTTACTTATTTGTTTTTATAAACAATAAGTTATGTATTTTAATGCAATACATTTATTCTGTTGCTATTAAGCAACACTACTTCAAAATTTTCCGTTTTGACCCCCTAGAACCACAAAACTTAGCAAGAACAACAGGTTCACAGTCAAGGAAAATAACTGTGAACCTGTTGATCGAACTACTTTTAGTCCATTGCAGGTTGTGGACCACTTAGCCCAACCGTTCTACTTTTCATGAATAGTAAAGTGAATATTTGCCGGGAATCCTCGAACCATATCCCCTGGTTTTACGGAGCGGAAAGCATTTTCCTTATCACAACCAACCTTTACAGCTTCCGCTACTAAAACAGAGGCCTTTGCTTGTTGATCAGAATTTCCGGGGAGATGTACAGTGAAGTGAGCATCCGCTGCGATGGCATTTACCGTTGTACCACCCGTGAAATTAGTAATCCGACAATCAGGACAAACTTTTTCGATTTCTAAAATCGACCGAGACGCAGCGTGAACTGCATTGGTATTGCCATAGTTACCACTAGAGTGGCCTCCCGGACCGAAAATATCAACTTGGAGCATAGAAGCATAAGCCAATGGAGAGGCGATCAATATCGTACAAGTAAGTAGTCTTCTTAACATGATTTCACCTCCTTATTGGTACATATCTTCAGTCGTGCGATTGCCCATCGGAGCCATTAATGGCGGAATTTCCTTACCATCTGAGGTATTCAACCCTGAAGCCATCAAGCCCATTAAAATCAATCGATAAACACGACGTCCCTCATCAACTCCATTACCCGGAACGCCCCATTCATACCACGTATGACCTCCACCTCCTGCAACTGCGGTACCTACATTGATATTTACCGTTGGAACACCTACTGCTGCCGGGATATTGTCATTAAGTGAACTCGAACGTTCACTCAGTTTTTCTCTTATATCAATACCTACAACCTGAGCGGATTGCCAAAACGCCTGCATCACGCCATCGTTATAGCTTGACCGCTTATAGGCAGGACGATCCCCAAACCAAACGAGTTCCATCTTGAGAGCTTTAGTATCTCCCGTTTTCATGCCATATTTTGCGTTTTCTGCATCTAAGGCTTTTTGAAATTGAGGTTCTATTTTCTTTCGAATATCGTTCAAAGTCTCAGGTATTTGACTTCGCATATCCACCATCATCGTACAGCTTTGACTACGTCCGTTAGAGGCTTCTGGCATACAGTTAGCAACGCCCACGGTATATACCGTTCGAATACCTTTTTTATCCACATCAAAAGGCGTCTTAATATTCGAAATTGCCTCAATAGCTCGACTCATTGCCATCAAAGCAGATGGAGATTTTTCTGCAACAATTTCCGGTTCCGAATACTTAATTTCAAAGCGATACGAACCTAGATAATTTACCGTTCCTGTTTTTGGTGCAGTGCTGTCAGCTCCAAAATTCGCTACGAAATTTAAAGCATTATTGCCTTTACCTGTATCCTGGTTATACCCATAGAGTTGTTTCATGCCACATAGGTTACCTTTACCTTCTTCACCTGCGGTACCACAAATCCACATGTCGTAAACGGGTTTAATACCGTACTTCTTCATCATAACAGCGGCCTGCATCACAGCA
The DNA here is from genome assembly GCA_964491655.1 of uncultured Burkholderiaceae bacterium. Classification (GTDB taxonomy): domain Bacteria; phylum Pseudomonadota; class Gammaproteobacteria; order Burkholderiales; family Burkholderiaceae_F; genus JAFTYR01. The sequence goes on along the minus strand of CAZBHT010000110.1, from coordinate 1,210 downwards.
GTTGTATTGATCATCGCATCGTTATAACCTGGAACATAGATGCGATAGGCACCTTGATCTTGTGCTTCTTCCAGTTTATTGAACCGACGGTATGCTTTCTTATAATTTTCATCTTTGATGATCCTACCCCGATCATCGAAATGTAATTCGTCTGGAAGATTCTTAAGCTCTTCTCGTGTTTTTACAATTGCATCGGATAACTTTTGAAGTTTTACAGGTTCATAGGGAGTCGATGCTGGAGGAAGTTGCGGTGGATTTACGGTATCAATATGACCTTCTAACAGAACCTTAGGATATTGACCTTTATAACTAACCGCCCCTGGTTTTGATGAATAGGTTCCTTGAATTCGTACACAGACGTTATAAACCGGCAATCCATCAACTTTTTGAACGCCGGCACCAGGAAGATAACCATCAAGTCGAGTCATGATATCTTCAGGAGCAAATCCCCATTCTTCTGCTAAGCGCCGAGTGATTTCGGCTTGGCGACGCAATTCACTTCTTGACGGAGAGGCAATACGAACAAGCTCCATATGATTATCAAAACGCCATACTTGGCCTTGAGAGCTTGTTAATTCTTGCAACATACGTTGCATAACCGGGTCAGCATTAATCATATTTGCAGATTGCTTTGCTTCGTCGGAAACAATAGGTACCGCAGCGTAGAGTGTGATTGGCAATAGACAGGAAGCCAGAGTCAAAACAAATCTAGGTTTAGACATATTGATCCCCTATGTTGCAATTTGATGTTTTACAAATTACACATACATCAAATTTGAATACCTGAGCAGGTTATCGCCCTAGAAAAATTAAAGCACTACTTTGTTTGTTACGTGCTGTAACAAAAATAACTAACGTATATGAAAAAAATTATTTATTGAAAAATACAAAACAAATTGACTACGATCTTTCTGAGAATCGTAATTGAAGCCCAAACTCCCGCTTACTAGCCCGTGATTATTTAAATCCGGGCTAATTTTTCATCTGTTGTCTCACCTAATTCATTGATTTTTCAAACATAAATCTTTTCTTAGGTTTATATTTGCTGTATAACAGATCTCTATTTTGATATTGTCGGTCTATCATCATGCCACGCCCTAAAATCTACGATAAACCTCACTTCTGTCTGCATACCTACATCAAAAACGGTAACACCTATGTAGAGGCTTATCGTAATGAATGGGATCCCATAAAAAAACGCTCTCATATT
>CAZBHT010000109.1:0-4563 GCA_964491655.1 uncultured Burkholderiaceae bacterium | reverse complement strand
TATGAACCCCTGCTTTATTGATGCTTTGGAGAATTCGACCGGGCATAGAACAGATAAACCTTCTTCTATGACCACGAATTTCGCTTTCATCTCGCACACCGCCTAAAGCCATACGAACAAATTGACGACCGGTAGCGCGCGCAATGGATTCACCCAATGATGTTTTGCCAACACCAGGAGCACCAACCAAACACAAAATTGGGGACTTCACACGACGAACGCGACTCTGTACGGCTAAATACTCGAGAATTCTTTCTTTAACCTTTTCAAGGCCATAATGATCATCGTTAAGAATCTTTTCTGCTTTCGCTAGATTGTGATTAACCTTAGAAGTTTTATTCCAGGGTAATCCTAATAAAACATCTAAGTAGCTTCGAATCACAGTGGCTTCGGCGCTCATCGCATTCATCAGACGCAATTTTTTGAGTTCTGATTTTGCCTTACGAGTCGCCTCTTCGCTCATACCAGATGACTGAATTTTCTTTTCAAGTTCATCGAGTTCGCTTTGTTCATCGCCCTCGCCTAATTCCTTTTGAATAGCTTTAACCTGCTCATTCAAGTAATAATCGCGCTGGCTTTTTTCCATAGCATTTTTTACTCGACCACGAATTCGTTTTTCAGTTTGCTGAATTTCGATTTCGCTCTCAAGCATACCAAGCACTACTTCTAGGCGAGATACCATAGACTGCTCATCTAACATTTGCTGTTTTCTCTTAGGAGAAATCTGCATGAGCTGAGCAACTGTGTTCACTAACTCGGCTGGATCTTCAATCTTGTTGACACGATTGACTTGATCTTGAGGGATTCTCTTGTTGTTTTTCTGATAGTTAACAAAAGCAGAGACAATCGCTCTTCTTAGAGGTTCAAATTCTTCAATGGTTATCGGATCATTCTCAAGAATCTCGATATCCGCACTAATCATAGAACCATCTTTAAAGTCGATTACTTTTGCACGTTGAACTCCTTCAACTAAAACTTTCAATGTACCATCGGGAAGTTTTAAAGTTTGAAGAACGTTAGCTAAAGTACCAATGCGGTAAAGATCTTCACCGGAAGGATCATCAACACCGGAATCACGCTGAGCGACCATAAGCAAGCCGAAGGAATCCGCTTTGCCTTGAGAAATTTTCTGGATCGCTTTGAGCGACTTGGCTCGACCAACATAAAGTGGAGTGACCATTCCTGGGAAGATCACCATATCTCTAAGAGGAAGAACCGGAATATTCTTTTGTATGCTGTTTGTCATTAACTTACTTTTTTTCATCTACGTCCCCTTCATATGGGGGCGTTTATTTTTCTTTCAATACAAAAAATGTATTCTTAATCGGGTAACTGTAACAAATTACCCAAAATAAAGACTAAAAAACCGGAGTATCAGACAAGACACCCCGGCTAAAAGATAAGTTCTATTGAAATTATTCTTTCAACAGCTGAACTTTACCTGTTTTGATTGTTTCAGCATCAACCACAACACGCTTTATGTCCTTGTAGTCCGGAAGATCGTACATAACATTTAAGAGTGCTGATTCTAAAATTGAGCGCAATCCGCGAGCACCTGTCTTACGATCTTGAGCAAGTTGAGCCACTGCTTTTAAGGCCTCTGATTGTACTTCAAGCGCAACATCTTCCATCTCAAAGAGCTTAGTAAATTGCTTTACTACTGCATTCTTAGGTTCCGTCAAAATACGAACCAAAGCTTCCGCATCCAAATCTTCAAGAGTCGCAATAATAGGAAGACGTCCCACTAATTCTGGAATCAAGCCATAATGAACTAAATCCTTAGCTTCAATTCCTTTCAGTACCTCACCTTCGCTACGTTTATCTTCACCACGAACATTAGCTTCAAAACCAATACCACTCTTTTCTGTACGGCGACGAATAACTTTGTCCAAACCTTCAAAGGCACCACCACAGATAAAGAGAATGTTCGAAGTATCCACCTGAATGTTTTTACCATTCGGATGTTTACGACCACCAGAAGCTGGAACCGATGCTACCGTCCCTTCAACCAGTTTCAAAAGAGCCTGTTGAACGCCTTCTCCAGAAACATCTCGTGTGATAGATGGGTTTTCACTTTTACGAGAAATTTTGTCAATTTCATCTAAGTAAATAATCCCCTGTTGTGCTCGTTCTACATCAAAGTCTGCACTTTGCAACAACTTCAGAACAACGTTTTCAACGTCTTCACCCACATAGCCTGCTTCTGTTAACGTTGTAGCATCAGCAATCGCAAAAGGCACTTCAAGCATCTTAGCCAAGCTTTGAGCCAGAAGCGTCTTACCCGATCCTGTTGGACCTAACAAGAGGATGTTACTCTTTTGCAACTCAACATCATCGCCCCCATCACCGCGCAACAATTTACTGCGCAAGCGTTTGTAATGGTTATAAACGGCAACTGACAGAACCTTTTTAGCCTGTTCCTGACCAATAACATATTGATCCAAATTAGCTCGGATCTGACTTGGAGTCGGAAGTTCTTTTTCAAGTAAAGAAGTCGCTACCGATTTTTCCCCATCAGCTTGTGGAGCTGTTGAAGCTGATACGCCACCGCGTTCTAAAGCTTCCTGCAAAATTCCAGAATATTGAGCCAGTTGGCGTGTACAGTTCCGACAAATATATAAGTCAGCACGATTGGACTTATAAAATTCGTCACCATTACCTTTTCGTGCACCACAGAAAGCACAGACTGGTGTTGTCTTTTCCATAATAGATCACAATCCTTGTATCTAGATTAGGAATGAGCGGTAGGGATTTCTCCTCGCTTTGTGAATACTCGGTCGATAATTCCGTATTCACAGGCTTCCTGACTACTCATAAAGTTATCTCGTTCGGTATCTTGAGCAATCTTTTCAACCGTTTGACCGGTATGCTTAGAAAGGATGCTATTTAAGCGACCTCTTAATTCAAGAATTTCACGAGCTTGAATTTCGATATCCGCTGCGGTGCCCTGAGAACCACCCGATGGTTGATGGATCATAATACGAGAGTTAGGTAATGCGTAGCGTTTTCCAGGAGCGCCAGCAGACAGCAAGAAGGCTCCCATGGAAGCTGCCATACCGAGACAGATGGTGGATACATCTGGTTTAATAAATTGCATCGTATCGTAAATCGATAATCCCGCATAAACGCTTCCGCCTGGAGAATCGATATAAAGGGAAATATCCTTATCTGGATTTTCGCTTTCTAAGAAAAGTAATTGAGCCACAACAAGGTTAGCACTTTGTTCAGTGACTGGACCAACAAGGAAAACAATACGATCTCTTAAAAGTCGTGAATAAATATCAAAAGATCGTTCACCACGACCACTTTGTTCAATAACCATCGGAACCAATCCACTATTAAGCGGACTCAGAAACGGTGTTGTCATGTTTATCCCTTCAAAATTAATACGGCAAGGGACACGCCCTTGCCGAAAATCAAAACACTTGTGGGAATTTAATCCCTTGGCGAAAATGCTTGAATTAAGCCTTACGTCCCATCAGCTGATCAAAAGAAATCTTTTCTTTTGTAACCTTAGCCTTGGAAAGAACCCAAGCAACGACTTCATTTTCAAGTGCAACAGCAGTCAATTCAGAACGACGTTCTGCATTGTTCATGTACCAATCAACAACTTCTGCTGGATCTTCAAAGCTCTTAGCGATATCCTGAGCTAAAGCACGAACCTTATCTTCTGCAGCTTCGAGTTTTTCCTTTTCAACGATCGTGTTGATCTGGATGCCTAAACGAACACGCTTTTCAGCCTGATCCTTCATGGCTTCAGGAGGAACTGGGAAGTTCTTAACGTCCATACCACGACGCTTGAAGTCTAATAATAAGTTATCAACCAAGTTCTTACGTTCGTCTTCAACCATAGCGGTTGGAGCTGCGAAGGTAGCAGCGGCTAAGATAGCGTCCATAACGCTTTGCTTAGTGCGAGCTGTAACGCGAGTCTTAACTTCTCTTTCGAGGTTGTCACGAACATCAGCCTTCATCTTTTCGATACCGCCTTCTGTAACACCGAGGGCAGCAGCGAAATCATCGTTAAGTTCAGGAAGAACTTCCTTAGCAACTTCCTTAACCTTGATTTCAAACTGAACTTCTTTGCCAGCCAATTCCGGAGCGTAGTTTTCTGGGAATGTCAAAGGGAATACCTTTTCTTCACCAGTAGCCATGCCACGGACAGCGGCTTCGAAGTCAGGCAACATCTGGCCGGCGCCGAGAACGAAGTTATAGTTTTCAGCAGTACCACCCTGGAAGGCTTCACCATTTAATGTGCCCTTGAAGTCTAATGTGATACGGTCTGTATCTTCTGCTACGCGTTCAACCTTTTCATAAGTTGCGCGTTGCTTGCGCATAATATCAAGAGTCTTGTTGAAGTCTTCTTCTGTAACTTCACATTCATATTCAGTTACGTTTGCTTCAGTCAAATCAGGAACATTGACTTCTGGATATGTTTCGAATTCAGCAACGAACTTCAATTCTTCAACGTCAGCACCGCCTTCAACTGGACGGATATCTGGATTGCCAACAACGTGTAACTTTTCTTCTTCAACCTTCTTAACATAAGCATCGATAGCCATGTGG
>CAZBHT010000108.1:0-4607 GCA_964491655.1 uncultured Burkholderiaceae bacterium | reverse complement strand
ACCCGGAATTTGAGGCTTGGAAGTGGAACAGTTATTGGGTACCACTTCCAGATGTCATCGATTTCAAACGAAATGTCTACAAGGAAGCTTTGCTGAATCGCGTCTCAATCAGTTCAATGGGTGAACGAGAAAAAGTCCCACCCAAGGGCTGGGCTGATGCTAAAGGACCGAGTCGATTCCGTCTTAATTAAAATCGACGCAGATAATTAAATTAAGACCAAATTATATTGATGAATTAATTCGCGTTGTTCTAGGTAGCCAAGTTCTTGAATAATCTCTTCAGTATGTAAACGTGTGATTCGTCTTGCCTCTTCTGAAGAATAATTCGTGACTCCACGAGCAACTTCTTTCCCGTTTTGATCTTGGCAAGCAATAATTTCACCTCGGAAAAAATTGCCTTCAACCGAGAGAACTCCAATAGGTAACAAACTATTGCCCTTACGAATCGCTTCGGCAGCACCATCATCAATAACACAAGAACCTTTAAGTTGTAGATGATCTGCCATCCATTGCTTTCTTGCTGATAATGACTGTCTTTCTGCTACAAGAAGGGTTCCGATCGATTCAAATTTTGCTAGTCTTTCTAAAACCTTTGCTTCGCGTCCACTCGCAATGACAGTTGAAGCACCGCTACCAGCGGCGCGCTTTGCGGCGAGGATCTTGGTTAACATACCGCCCTTACCAATAGAGGAACCCGCCCCTCCTGCCATTTTTTCTAATGCAGGATCACCTGCCTTAGCGCAACTAACAAATTCAGCATCTGGATTTGAACGAGGATCTGCTGTGAATAAGCCCAGTTGATCCGTCAAAATCACAAGAACGTCAGCATCGACCAAATTAGTGACTAATGATCCTAATGTATCGTTATCACCAACCTTAATTTCATTGGTAACCACTGTATCATTTTCATTGATAATCGGAACAACCTTAAGATCTAACAGAGTTGTGAGAGTCAGTCTTGCATTCAAATAGCGTTCACGGTCTGCTAAGTCGGCATGAGTTAACAATATCTGAGCTGTTTTAATACCATAGTGTTCAAAACTTTTCTCATATGCCTCGACCAAACCCATTTGTCCAACGGCCGCGGCGGCCTGCAGTTCATGCATTCGAGAAGGTCTTTTTGACCATCCCAAACGCACCAATCCTTCTGCTACAGCCCCAGAGCTGACTAAAATGACTTGTTTACCCAACTGTTGTAATTGAGCGATCTGTTCAGTCCAACGGTCGATTGCTACCCGGTCTAATCCATGTCCTTCATTTGTGACAAGTGACGAACCGACTTTAACAACAATACGTTTTGCGTTTTTCCAAACCTTTTCTTGTTCCGTCATTTCACTTAATCCTGCTCAATCACTTCCATTTCATCAAAGCGAATATCTGGAGATGCTTCCAAAATCTGTTTCTGACGCTCTTGTTGAATGTATTCAGCAATAGCATGAACAAGCGCATCACAACCTTCCTTCGTAGCTGCTGAGATAGCCATGATCACAGCGTTTGCACCAAATTCTGAACGATATTTTTCAAATAAGGCTTCACGTTCTTCTTCTGGCACCAAGTCAATCTTATTTAATACAATCCACCGTGGCTTTAATGCTAACTTAGGATCAAATTTTTCTAACTCAACGGTGATTGCTTTTGCTTGTTGAATCGGATCGATTTCAGGATCCAAAGGCATGACATCTAACACATGCAAAAGTAAGCTGGTTCTAGAAAGATGTCGCAAGAATTGATGACCTAAACCAGCGCCTTCAGAGGCTCCCTCAATAAGTCCAGGAATATCAGCCACAACGAAACTCTGTTCCGGACCTACTCTCACAACACCTAACTGAGGATGTAAGGTCGTAAACGGATAGTCTGCAATCTTGGGACGTGCATTAGAAACCGCTGAAATAAAGGTAGATTTACCTGCATTAGGTAATCCCAACAAGCCAACGTCTGCTAAAACTCGCAGTTCGAGCTTTAATTCACGCTGTTGTCCAGGTTCTCCAGGAGTGCATTGCCTTGGAGCACGATTTGTTGAGGTTTTAAAGTGTAAATTCCCTAATCCCCCTTTACCGCCTTGAGCTAAGAGTGCTCGAGCACCATTAACATCGAGGTCTGCGATTAGCTCCCCTGTATTGATATCTGTGATAATTGTGCCAACCGGAACCTTAATCTCTACATCAGGAGCTCCACGACCATAGCAATCACTACCTCGGCCATTTTCTCCATTTTTAGCCTGAAATTTTCGTACGTAACGATAGTCAATGAGTGTATTGAGATTACGATCTGCCACAGCAAAAATGGAACCACCACGGCCACCATCCCCACCATCAGGACCACCTTTTGGAATGAACTTTTCACGGCGAAAAGATGCCACACCATTACCGCCATTACCGGCGATCACTTCAATTTTGGCCTCGTCAACAAATTTCATATCAGACCTTTTTGGGATTTAGTTCGTTCATATTAAACGAAGAAAATAGGAAAAAGTTTTATTTTATTGATATACAAAACAAAAACCCCACTCTTACTGAAGAATGGGGCCTCTTAGACATAATTCGGTCGAATTAAGCGACAGGAATCACATCTACGTAATGCTTGTTCAAGCGACCACGAATACAGAACTGAACCTTACCTGCAGTCTTAGCAAATAAAGTGTGATCACGGCCCATACCAACATTTTCACCTGCGTGGAATGCGGTACCGCGCTGACGAACAATAATAGCGCCAGGCTGAATCATTTCAGAACCAAAAACCTTAACGCCCAATCTCTGGGCATTGGAGTCGCGACCGTTTCTTGTGGAACCGCCACCTTTCTTATGTGCCATTTGACGTTACCTCTTATTTAAATCTAAAAATTAAGCTGTAATAGCATCGATCTTCAGCTCAGTGTAGTACTGACGATGACCACCGCTCTTCATAGAGTGCTTACGACGACGGAACTTAAAGATACGAACCTTGTCATGACGACCTTCAGCAACGATTGTAGCTGTAACGGAAGCACCTTCAACTAAAGGAGCACCAACACGAAGACCTGCTTCATCCTTAACGGCCAAAACTTCTTCAAGCTTGATCTGAGAACCAACTTCACCAGCAAGCAATTCAACCTTAACAGTGTCACCAACTGCAACAGTATACTGCTTGCCGCCGGTTCTGATAATTGCGTACATGTATAACCTCTGTCACCTCAATACGGACTACGCACCGCTGAAGCCTTTTTATGAATTAAAAAATCAATAAGCGTAGAGCGCGTGATTATCTCACAAAAAACACATGTCGTCAAAGATCGATTTACCTATTTAAATTCTTCACTGACTTGAGTATGTGATTAAACACAAATACAAATCAAAACTCGGTATGATGACTGTTACAAATTATTGTTTCGGAGGTAGCATGTCCAACATAGCAGAGACCATGCTTAAGATTATTGCGCCAATTCAGGACGATTTACTTAAAGTAGATAAGGCCGTTGTTAATGATTTACAGAGCGATGTGCTTCTCATAAAAAAAATTAGTGACTATATCGTCACAGCTGGTGGCAAAAGGGTTCGACCGATTATCCTTTTACTTTTAGCTCGTGCTCTTGGTTATCAAGGACAAGACCACATCTTCCTAGCAACGATGATTGAATATGTCCATACGGCTAGTCTGCTACACGATGATGTTGTCGATGAAAGTGATCTGCGACGTGGTAAACCCACTGCGTGCTTTAAATGGGGAAATGCGGCGGCGGTTCTATCTGGCGACTTCATGTACTCACGAGCTTTCCAACTCATGGTTAAAACTCAAAATCTAAGAATTTGTGAAATCGTTGCAGGTGCGGTTAATAGAGTCTCAGAAGGTGAAGTGATTCAATTACTCAACATTCACGATACCACCGTTGATGAAGCTCGCTACATTGATGTGATTGAACGTAAAACAGGGGTTTTATTCGAAGCCGCGGCGAGGATGGCTGCAACCATTGCATCCGTACCTTCAGAAACAGAAGAACGTATCGCTCAGTACGCTCTTTCTTTGGGACGTGCCTTCCAGATTATCGATGATGTCTTAGATTACACCGGTACCTCTAACATCGGCAAAAACCTAGGTGGTGATTTGCGTGAAGGTAAGATGACCATGCCACTTATCTACGCACTCAAGCACTGTACTCCGAATGAAGCATCTATCATCAAAAACGCAATTGCTGAGAATGATGGTGATTTAAATCAAATCATTGACATCCTCAAGCGCACCGGAGCTATTGAACAGTGTATACAGATGGCTCAAGCTGAAGTAAACAAGGGTATTGAAGCCCTCTCAACGCTCCCCGCTTCACAATACAAAGATTCTTTGGTAAAATTGATAGAATTGACTGTTACTAGAGACGTCTAGTAACGAAATTCGGAGTGTAGCTCAGCCTGGTAGAGTACTGCGTTCGGGACGCAGGTGTCGGAGGTTCGAATCCTCTCACTCCGACCAGAACACTAGCCGGTTGTTAGGAATTAACAACCGGCTTTTAATTTATAAATTATCTGAAAATCTATAAGTGAAAACAGTTGAAGTTGTCGCCGCAATTATTCTCCACAATGGCAAGATACTAGCCACCCAAAAAGGAAGCGGTGAATTTAAAGGATTATGGGAATTTC
>CAZBHT010000107.1:0-4623 GCA_964491655.1 uncultured Burkholderiaceae bacterium | reverse complement strand
TTTTAAGAAAAAAATCTTGAATTTCCTTGAAATCTAGGAAGTAGTTACAGTACAGGCATGAATGATTCTTATCCACACTGTAATCTCAATACATGAATAATGGTACTAGCTACAGTACATGCAACATGGTAGAAATATTCTTTTTGTACTTCAAAATTTTCACTCTGATTTGAGATATCTCTGCAGTTAATAACGATGAGATGTGAGTTAATTAGGAATCAAGATAATTCTTTTAAAGGAATGAACGATTGGAATCAACCTTTATTTGAAATTCCAACCCTTTGATTTAACCGAATAGGTTTAATACGTGCGATTTAAAATAGAGTAGATTCAGATTGAACTCCCTTAGATAAAAAATTCCCTGTATTAATTTTAGAAAGTTAATACAGGGGAGTAATTGTGATTATTAGACAATAAAGAATTAGAAAGTATGAACTAGACCGGTTAATACTTGAATCGTTTTATCACTCAATTTATAACTATTAATAGTCTTGATTTCTTGTTTTGTAAAACCTACTCCTAAGTAGGCAGAAGTTCGTTTAGAGAACTCGTAAGTGTAACCAGCTAATGCGCTATAGAACTTAGCAGAAGCAACTTTAGATCCTATATTATCCATATCCGTATCTGCATAGCCAACACTTAACATAATATTGCCTCCCAGAGCCTCATAAGAAGTACCAAGATTTAAGCCAAAACCTGTATATGTAACCATAGAATCAATGGCTTCTTTAAGTTCTTTACCATCACTGTAAAATTGATTTAGGTCATCTTTCAAATAAAATAAAACATCATATAAATTAGAAACACTACCGATGGAGGTCACATCTTTCATATACTGAGTTGCTACATAAGTCGTAGCAACACCACAGTCATAACTTCCACCTAGATTGACGGTATAAGCATCATCAACAACATCGCCAAGCGTATTATAATAAGTAAAATTAGCAGATTTCTTATTAGTCATATCTACCAGGAAACCTAACTGAAGTGCACCAGCATCATAATGAGTACCGATCGCAAAATAGCGATCCGTAGAAGATTTGTTTTCGTGTCCTTCATCTCCCATTGAATACTGAGCGTAAACAGTAAGACCATTAAAAGTAGGGCTTTGATAAGCAATCGTATTGTCAAGGCGTCCCGCCATAGACATGACTGCATTGTGACCTAAGATATTGCCCCAACCGGTTCCAAAAGGACTGACTAAAGCTCCGTACCAACCAATAGAACCTGAGTCGGAAATCATAGAGTCAAGGCGACCGGCGTAAAAAGTACCGATAGAACTAGAAAGACTGAGACTAGATTCACGTCCAAAAAGTCGGTCTTGATTTTGCTCACCGGTATCACTAGAAAATCCACTTTCGAGAACAAAACCAACTTTTAAACCATTGCCTAAATCTTCTTCTCCTTTGAGCCCCCAGCGAGAGCCCGCTGTATTTCCACTATCCATACTAATAGTGTCATCCGAGAATGTGGCACCTACCGCTTTTAGCTTGGTGTAGTTATAAGAAAGACCCGTATCAATAACACCATAAACGGTTACATCCGAGGCTACTGCAGAACCAGCAAGCGCAGCGCCAGCGACCACTGAGGCAATAATAGTCTTCATTGTTTATTTCTCCAACTAATTAAAAATCTGTGAAACATGTCGAGATTTTTATTTATAAATCGTAATCAGATAAGTGACACATTTCGACTTTTTAGTAATTTACAGAAGGCCCTTTTTTTTAGCAACTCAAGTGAAATCTTTTCAATTTTTGGGGTTACTAGGTTTTCATCCGTAACTTAAAAATAGGATCAAAAGACTTTGTGATATGTGCCGATAGCTGATTTTTAAATTTTCCTTTGCTAGTTTTAATAACAAGCACTCTGGTGAGTCAATTGTGAGAAAAGATAAGGAGGTTATTCAAATCTATAAAGCTAGCTGTAGAGTGCTTCAAGAATTAGTTATAACTTCTAAAAGTGTCGTGAAAAATTCAATCCTCGATGAAGTAAATCTTGAGAAGAAATTGAACTACGAGAGGAATCATTTCTAAATAAATCAGAGTCTGATCCAAAATTTTTTTTCGTACCACAGTAATCTTTAGGGCTTCAACACTTTCAATAAATGCTGATCCTGTTACGTTAATACAGAATCACCATATCCGTACATCCTTTATTGATTCTCTATTGTTTTGTACGTCAGTAATTGACGTTTTGTGATTTACGATTAAAGCCACTAAGGAAGGAGAGAATCTATGTTGAAATTTAATTATTCAGATCAGACATCGCAGACTTTGCCTGATATCTTAGATATTTATCGATTCTTTTTACTTAGCATACTTCGGTTTCGTAAACTTTATAAAAATATTCATAAAAATCATCCTTCTCGTTTTGATATTGACGATCATGATTTCGAAAACATCCTCGGAATTGACAAATTTTCCAGCATGATTCCTGAAAATGCAGAGGATCCTGATCGTAATTCCAAAATTCACCAATTAGGTAACGCACTTATTAGTAAATATGAAGAATTAAAGCAGAAGCCATTAGAAATTCCAGAGCCATTTAATAGCAATCTCAATGCATTGGGAGATGTTTTAGGATTAACCGAAGCAGAAAAGTTTATAGTTTTGTTTTCTTCAATTGTTTTAAGCATTAATGATGATTATTTTGATTGCTTCTGTTTACTATCCTCAAAAGGAGGACCTGTTTATTGGCAAAAAGAACTAGCTCAATTCTTTTCGACAATGACGGACATTGATGCTACTGAATTTGAATTAGCCTTAAGTTCCCGTGGCGTATTAAAGAATGGAGGATTTCTTGATTTGTTTACAGATACGATCAAGTGTCCGATTCTGAGAATTGACTCAAGTCTTATCAAATATATATTTTGTGATACAAAAGACTTTATGTTCCAACTCAACTCCAAGTGTCGAAAAGCAAAACAAGCTGAATTGACATCAGAAGATTTTCAATATCTTGAGCCTGTTTTTTCTCGAATTTGTGATTATTTAACCAAATCAATTAAAGAAAAACATCAAGGGGTTAATATCCTTTTTTATGGTCAACCAGGAACGGGAAAAACACAATTAACTCGTGTTCTAGGCAAAGCGATCGGATGTGATGTATATGAAGTCCCTACATGTGACGATGATGGAGACCCTGTTCAAGATCGCCGATCACAATTAGTTTGTCATCAACTTTTATTAGCTAAAAATTCCACGGCTTTATTGGTTTTTGATGAAGCTGAAGATATTTTCAAAAATAATACACCACAAGGATTATTTTTTAAGAACGAAAATACATCGTTTAGCGTTGGAAAAGGATGGATGAACAAAATGTTAGAAGAAAATGTGACTCCAACGTTATGGTTAACCAATTCTATTAATAGGATGGATTCAGCCTTTATTCGTCGTTTTGATTTTGCGATCGAAGTTCCGATTCCACCACAAAAGCAACGTACAAAAATTATCCGACAAGCAACACAGGGATTAGTAAGCGATCGATTTTGTGATCGGTTAGCACAATTTCATTACATTGCGCCGGCAGTCGTGACTCGAGCTGCGAATGTGACAAAAGAAATTGTTTATCAAAATCCAGGTATTGATATTGATTCCGTTATGCTGGATCAAATTAATGGCACTTTAAAAGCACAAGGTCATAAAGAAGTTTCAATATCAGCGTTAAATATTGCAGATGAACTCTACAATCCAGCATTAAGTACCGCAGATGTCGATTTAGTACAACTTCTCAAGGGAGTACAACAAGCACAATCTGCACGAATCTGTTTATTCGGCGTACCCGGAACAGGTAAAACCGCCTGGGCTCGTCATTTAGCAAAACGCTTAAATAAGCCCCTCATTGTCAAGAAGTGCAGTGATTTATTAAGTATGTGGTTAGGTGAATCTGAAAAAAATATTGCATCTGCTTTTTCTGAAGCAAAAGCAGAAAAAGCCATTCTTTTGATTGATGAAGTCGACAGTCTTCTACAGAATAGATCCAATGCGCATCACAGCTGGGAAGTTACTCAAGTAAATGAAATGTTGACTCAGATGGAACGGTTTGACGGAATCTTTATTGCAACAACCAATCTTCTAGATGGAATGGATGAAGCCTGTCTTCGTCGCTTTGATTTGAAAGTCAAATTTAATTATTTAACTCCAGAAAAGTCAGTTGAGCTTTTTAAACAATACTGCAAAGAAATCATGAACCTAGAGGAGATCGAGGAGACTATTTTCGCTAAGGTTAGAAATCTAAAACATTTGGCACCAGGAGATTTTGCAACAGTATTACGTCGATCAAAATTCAATCCCTTAACAACTGTTCATGATTTCTATAACGCATTAGAAGGGGAATGTCGCTTAAAGAATGTTAGTCAGACAAGAAGAATTGGTTTCTAAAATTTAAGTTATCAGAAATCTATCTGAAATGGACAAGCTTAAGCATCGGTAATGCTGATTTAGCTCTTGATACTGCCGGGGTGCGCGAGCAATTTGATCAACTCAAGAGCCGTCGTAGTTCAAACAACCAACCAAGCGATCATCGAGCCAGCATTACGGAAGATAATCAATCAGCCCCTTGGAAAAAACTGAACTACACCCCGTTTAGTAGACCATCTATTAAACGGGAGTGTTTTATGAGTAA